>DASWNZ010000045.1:0-2766 GCA_036398975.1 Longimicrobium sp. | reverse complement strand
CACGGTGACGGCGCCGGCCAACGCCACGGTGATCGACGCCACGGGGAAGTGGGTGACCCCGGGGATCATCGACACCCACTCGCACCTGGGCGTCTACGCCAGCCCGGGGGTGGAGGCGCACTCCGACGGCAACGAGGCCACCTCCCCCAACACCGCCGAGGTGTGGGCCGAGCACTCGGTGTGGCCGCACGACCCCGGCTTCACGCGGGCGCTGGAGGGCGGCGTCACCACGATGCAGATCCTCCCCGGCTCGGCCAACCTGTTCGGCGGGCGGAGCGTGACGCTCAAGAACGTGCCGTCGCGCACGGTGCAGGGGATGAAGTTTCCCGGCGCGCCGTACGGGCTGAAGATGGCGTGCGGCGAGAACCCCAAGCGCGTGTACGGCACGCGCGGCGGCCCCGCCACCCGCATGGGGAACATGGCCGGCTACCGCGCCGCCTGGATCCGCGCCGCCGAGTACCGCCGCAAGACGGACTCGGAGGCGCGCCAGGGCACGGCGTCCGGCAGCGGCGCGGCGGAGGGGCGGCAGGGCTCGGCCCCCGGCGGCCCCGCGGGCGGCACCACGCGCGACCTGGAGCTGGAGACGCTGGCCGGCGTGCTGCGCGGCGAGATCCTGGTGCACAACCACTGCTACCGGGGCGACGAGATGGCGCAGATGATCGACCTGGCGCGCGAGTTCGGCTACCGCATCCGCTCCTTCCACCACGGCGTGGAGGCGTACAAGGTGCGCGACCTGATGGCGCGCGACAGCATCAGCGGATCGCTGTGGGCGGACTGGGGCGGCTTCAAGCTTGAGGCGCTGGACTTCACCCGCGCCAACGTCGCCATGCTCCACCAGGCGGGCGGCATCGCCATCGTCCACTCGGACGACCCCACGGGGATCCAGAAGCTGAACCAGGAAGCGGCCAAGGCGATGCAGGCCGGCCGCGCCGCCGGCATCCAGGTATCGGAGAACGACGCGCTGCGCTGGATCACCTACAACGCCGCGTGGGCGCTCGGCATCCACGACCGGGTGGGCACGCTGGAGACGGGGAAGAACGCCGACGTGGTGATCTGGAGCCACAACCCGTTCAGCGTCTACGCGCGGGCGGACCAGGTCTTCATCGATGGCGCGCTGATCTACGACCGCATGAACCGGAACCGCCAGCCACGGACCGACTTCGAGGTAGGTCTCTTCCCCGCGGAGGCCGTACGATGAACCGCATCCTTCTCAGCGCGGCGGCGCTCTGCTTCGCCGCCTCCGGCGCCGCCGCCCAGACCGTCGCCATCGTGGGCGGCGACGTGTACATGGCGAACGGTACCCCCATCCGCGGCGGCACGGTGGTGATCCAGAACGGGCGCATCAGCGCGGTGGGGGCGAACGTCGCCATCCCCGCCGGGGCCCGCCGCATCGACGCTCGCGGAAAGTGGGTGACCCCGGGCTTCATCGAGAGCAGCACCACCCTGGGGATCACCGAGGTCAGCTCCATCAGCGAGAGCAACGACGCGGAGATCCGCGACGTGACCTCCCGGCGCGACTCGGACGACCAGGTGCAGGCCGCGTTCACGGTGACCGAGGGGCTGAACCCGCGCAGCATGGTGGTTCCCATCGTACGGATCATGGGCGTCACCACGGCGATCACCCGCCCCTCGGGGAGCCTGATCTCCGGGCGGGGCGCGATGATCGACCTGGCCGGCAACCGGGTGGAGGACATGACGGTGGTCTCGCCCATCGGGATGTACGCCAGCCTGAGCGACAACGCGCGGGGCGCGGTGGGCGGGCCGCGCGGCGCCATGTCCATGCGGCTGCGCGAGGTGCTGGAGGACGCCCGCGCCTACGCACGCAACCGGCAGGGCTTCGAGCGTGGCGAGACGCGCGACTTCTCGGTGAGCCGGCTGGACATGGAGGCGCTGCAGCCGGTGCTCGCGGGCCGGGAGCCGCTCGTGGTGGAGGCGCACCGCGCCAGCGACATCCAGCTCGCGCTGCGCATCGCCCGCGAGTACGACCTGCGCCTCATCATCACCGGCGGTACCGAGGCGTGGATGGTGGCGGAGGATCTGGCCCGGGCGCGGGTGCCGGTGCTGGTCAAGGTGCTCAACAACCTGCCCGGCAGCTTCGAGTCGCTGGGCGCCACCTACGAGAACGCCGCTCGTCTGCGACGCGCGGGCGTGCAGATCGCTCTCACCAGCGGCGAGTCGTGGCGGGCGTACACCATCCGCCAGGAGGCGGGGAACGCCGTCGCCTACGGCCTCCCCTGGGCCGAGGCGTTCCGCGCCGTCACCCTCTACCCCGCGCAGATCTGGAACGTGGCGGACCGCTACGGCTCGTTGGAGGCGGGAAAGGTGGCCAACGTGGTCGTGTGGGATGGCGACCCGCTGGAGATGCTGACCAGCGTGAACCACGTCTTCATCCGCGGTGTCGAGGTGCCGCTGGTGAGCCGCGAGACGCTGCTGCGCGACCGGTACAAGTCGCTGGACGAAACGCGGCGGACGTATCCGTGAGGGGAGGAATTGGGGACTAGGGACTAGGGATTAGGAAGATCGGCCCGCCGCGAGAGGTTCGCGGCGGGCCGGTTTGCTTGTGGACTTCGGGGAGCTGCGGTGTGCCTGTGGAGATCCGCAGGAATCCCACTGCGGGCCGGCGGTTGAACCCAAATCCTGCAAACCAGAGTTTGGATTGAGCCGCCCCATCAGTTTTTCGCTGGCGGGGCGCTTTGCGGCCTGGCGCAGGGCTCGCCCAGGCCCAGGATTTGGCCCTAGGAGGGCTCGTCTGCACGCACTCGGCAC
>DASWNZ010000044.1:0-6284 GCA_036398975.1 Longimicrobium sp. | reverse complement strand
GCGGGCACCGCGCGCTTCCAGCGCCACCGGTTAGCGCTTGGAGAACTGGAACTTCTTGCGGGCGCCCGGACGGCCGGGCTTCTTCCGCTCCACCTCGCGCGGATCGCGGGTCAGCAGGCCCTCGGGGCGCAGGCGGGTGCGGTTGGTCTCGTCGACCTCCAGCAGCGCGCGCGCCACGCCCAGGCGAATCGCGTCCGCCTGGCCGCGAAGGCCGCCGCCGTTGACGTTCACCTTGACGTCGAACTTCCCTTCGTTCTCCGTGGCCACCAGCGGGCGCTGCGCGCTCTGCCGGAGGACGTGGCGGGGAAGGTAGTCTTCGATGGTGCGCCCGTTGATCTCCCACGCGCCGTTGCCGGGGCGAAGGTACACGCGCGCCACCGACGTCTTGCGGCGCCCGATGGCGTGGAACTGTTCAGTGGCCATTGTCTAGGTGCCGATCTCAGAAGGTGAGTGTTTCCGGGTTCTGCGCGACGTGCGGATGCTCGGCCCCGGCGTACACCTTGAGCTTCTTCCGCATCTGGCGCCCCAGGGCGTTCTTGGGGAGCATTCCCTTGACCGCGAGCTCGATGACGCGCTCGGGGTGGCGGGCGATCATCTCCTTGAAGGGGATGAACTTCTCGTGCCCCATGTACCCGGTGTGCTTGAAGTAGGCCTTCTGGTCGGCCTTGTTGCCGGTGAGCTGGACCTTGTCGGCGTTGATGACGATTACGTAGTCACCGGTGTCCAGGTGCGGCGTGTAGGTCGGCTTGTGCTTCCCGCGCAGCACGCGGGCGATCTCGGTGGCGATGCGGCCCAGAACCTTGCCGCCGGCGTCCACCACGAACCACTTGTGCTCGATCTCGCCGGCCTTTACGGCATACGTCTTCATGATGCTCCCCACTCCGCCGCGCCCGTTGGAGCGCGCGGAATGCCGGCCACGCGCCGGCGGTGATAGTAGAAAAAATCTCCGCCTCCGGAGACTCCGGGGCGGGCATAGCGTGGAACACTACAGCCCGACAGAATACCCAACTTTCGTGCGGGTGTCAAGGCGTGGCGCCGCGTTTTTCGCCTGTTCCGCGGCGTCCCTGCCCGCGCGGGCATCCCATTGGCCTCACGCGGAGACGCAGAGACGCGGAGGAGAGGCGCGGAGGTTTCCCCGTGGCTCCGGCTGTTCACAGCCTGATGTGCATCCGGATCGGGTTCATCAGTCCTCGTCCGCGTGATCGAATGATCTGACGAAATCGCGATGGTGCCGAAAGATGCGCTTCCCCACCGCAAACGCCAACGCGCGCAACGTACGCCAGCAGCGGTACATAGGACGCGTGCATCGCTGTGTCTCTATTCTGTGTGAGGCTTCCTTCCCTTCCCTGGCCCAGCGCTTGCGGCCCGCCCGGCCCGAACGTTCCAAACATCCAATGCGAACTCCAGAGCCGATGAAGGGACAGATAGAGGCGAGCCGGAAGGTGGTCATCGAAGAGGTGACGCCGCAGCTCGATTGCGGGCGGTATGCCATCAAGCGCGAAGTGGGGGACACCATCGAGGTGCGCGCGGACATCTTCAAAGAAGGGCACGACGCCATCTCGGCGGCCATCTGGTACCGGCCGGAGGACGAGGAGGAGTGGCGCGAGGCGCCCATGAAGTTCTGGGACAATGACCGCTGGACCGGCTCGTTCACCCCCGACCGCAACTGCCGCTGGTACTACACGGTCGTCGCCTGGACCGACTTCTTTGGAACGTGGCAGAGCGACCTGCGCAAGAAGTACGATGCCGGCCAGGAGGTGGTGCTGGAGCTGTTCGAGGGCGCCGAGATCGTCGCGCGCACCGCGGCGGCGGCGCCGGAGGCGGAGCGCCAGACGATCCTGGAGCACCTCGCCGAGATGATCGGCGACGTGCTGGACCACGAGGCCGCCCCCGGGATGTGGAAGTGGGCCGCCTTCGAAAAGGGCGCCGCCGCCGCCGAGGACCGCACCATCGCCGAGCGCGTGGCCGCCGCGCTGGACAGGGGGCTGCTCGAGGTGATGGAGCGCGTTCCCCTCCGCGAGGATCTGACGCAGTTCGAGCCCGTCCTCCCCGTGCAGGTGGACCGGGTGGCGGCGCGGTTCGCGGCGTGGTACGAGCTCTTTCCGCGCTCCATGGCCGACGATCCCACCCGCCACGGCACGTGGGACGACGTCATCGCCAAGCTGCCGTACGTGCGCGACATGGGGTTCGACGTCCTCTACTTTCCGCCGATCCACCCGATCGGACTGGCGTTCAGGAAGGGGAAGAACAACACGCTGGGCGCCGGCAAGGACCAGCCGGGGTCGCCGTACGCCATCGGCAGCAAGGACGGCGGGCACCGCGACGTGCATCCCGAGCTGGGCTCGATGAAGGAGTTCCGCCGCATGGTGGCCGCGGCCGCGGAGCACGGGCTGGAGATCGCGCTCGACTTCGCCATCCAGGTCTCTCCCGACCACCCGTACGCCAAGGCGCACCCGAGCTGGTTCTTCGTGCGGCCGGACGGATCGATAAAGTACGCGGAGAACCCGCCCAAGAAGTACCAGGACATCTACCCGCTCAACTTCTACGGCGACGACTGGGAAGCGCAGTGGAAGGAGTGGCGCGACGTCATCCTGCACTGGGTGGAGCAGGGAGTGAAGATCTTCCGTGTCGACAACCCGCACACCAAGCCGGTGCAGTTCTGGGAGTGGATGATCCGCGAGGTGCAGCGGCAGCACCCGGACGTGCTCTTCCTCTCCGAGGCCTTCACGCGTCCCAAGATGATGCGGGCGCTGGCCAAGGCCGGCTTCAGCCAGAGCTACACGTACTTCACCTGGCGCAACTTCAAGGGCGAGATCATCGAGTACCTGGAGGAGCTGACGCAGGGGCCGATGAAGGACTACTTCCGCGGCAACCTGTTCCCCAACACGCCGGACATCAACCCGGAGTTCCTGCAGCGCGGCGGCCGCCCCGCGTTCATGATCCGCGCGGTGCTGGCGACCACTCTGTCCTCCGTGTACGGCATCTACAGCGGCTTCGAGCTGTGCGAGGGGACGCCGCTGGCGCCTGGGAAGGAGGAGTACCTGGACAGCGAGAAGTACGAGCTCAAGGCATGGGACTGGGACCGCCCGGGGAACATCCGCGGCCTGATCCGCCGCCTCAACGAGATCCGCAAGCAGAACCGCGCGCTGCACGAGTACGACAACCTGCGCTTCTACCCGGCGGAGAACGACAACATCCTCTTCTACGGGAAGATGACGCCGGACAAGGCGAGCCTCATCTTCGTGGCCGTGAACCTGGACCCGTTTTCGGCCCACGAGGGGATGCTGCACTTCCCCCTGCCGGACATGGGGATCGGCTGGCACGACCCGTGGGAGGTGGAGGAGCTGCTTACCGGCGAGCGCCACTTCTGGCACGGCGGCTCGCACTGGATCCGCCTCGACCCCGGCGCCCCCGCGCGCATCTTCCGCGTCCGCGCCTGGCGCAGCTCCGAGCATGGCTTCGACTACTTCATGGAGCCGACGCTGGTGTAGGGTCCTAACACAGAAAAACGGAGGCACGAAGAAGAACTTCTTCTCCGTGCCTCCGTTTTTCTAGCGGATCAGAGGTAGGTGATCGTGGAGTTGTAGACTTTGGCGCGGGCGTTGGTGGTGGTGGTGCCGTCGCTCACGTACAGGTCGATGTAGCACGTCTCGTACAGGTTGGCGTTGGCCGTCCACGAGTAGCTGTAGCCGTTGGGGATGTACACGCAGTCGCTGGTCCAGCTGTAGCTGAGCGGATCGCCGTCCGCGTCGTACGATCCCTGCGCGTCCAGGCTCCAGCTCATGTACGCGGGGTTGCCGCCCGAGGTGGGGTACGGCTTCTTCGAAACGACGTGAATGACGGCGACCGGCGCCGAGTTCAGCGTCGCGCGCGGTGCGCTCTCGTCCGCGCTCAGTGCCGCGGTGGGCGCGCGGTCGCAGGCGGCGATGGCCACCGCGGCGAACAGCGCGACGAGGGGGATGCGGATCTTCATCCTTTCTCCTTGCATGGGATCTTCGGTTCCGCGCGGGCTTCGCTCCGCGCGGGAGAGTGACCGAAGAATACCCGAAGCAATGTCCACTTGCAATCGAGTTTCGCAAGGAGTGCATCGTGCACGCAACCACCCGGAGACACTGAGCCACGATGACGTTCTTCTCCGCGGCTTGCGGTTCCCCTCCGTGTTCTCTGTGTGAGGCCTTTCGACCGCCGTGATTCACGCCGCAACCGCGTGCCCGCGCCCGGTTTGCGCTGGGTGCGCGGCCCGCGTATGTTGGCGCGCGAAAAGACCCAGCACACGATCATCGGAGAACCCATGGCAGACAGCGCACGCCGCACCGTGCTCCCGGTGCGGCACCAGCCCGACCTCCCGCGCGAACGGATGATCCTGGCCGAGGCGCCCGACGCCGAGGCGCTGGAGATGGACGTGGTGATCGTGGGCGCCGGGCCCGCCGGACTCGCCACCGCCATCGAGCTCGCCCGCCTCGTGCAAAAGGATGCGGAGAACGGCGGCACCCTGGGCGAGGTCAACATCGCCGTCCTGGACAAGGCGCAGGCGCTGGGCGAGCACTGCCTGAGCGGCGCCGTCGTCAATCCGCGCGCCTTCCGCGAGCTCTTTCCCGACCTCAAGGACGAGGACTTCCCCTTCCGCGGCCGCGTGGACTCGGAATCGGTCCTCTTCCTCACGGAGACGGGGCAGATCCGCCTCCCAACGCCGCCCCCCATGCACAACCGGGGGAACTACGTGGGCTCCATCTGCGAGATCGTGCAGTGGCTGGGCGGCAAGGCGGAGGAGCTGGGCGTCAACGTACTCCCCGGCTTCCCGGTGGACTCGCTGCTGGTGGAGGACAAAAAGGTGGTGGGCGTGCGCACGACGCCGTCCGGCCTCAAGCGCGACGGCACGCCGGGGAGCACGCACGAGCCCGCTACCGACCTCACGGCGCGCGTCACGGTGCTGGCCGAGGGGACGCGCGGGCCGCTGGGGCAGGCGTACCGGCAGTGGCAGGGGATCACCTCCGACAACCCGCAAATTTACGCGCTGGGCGTCAAGGAGATCTGGGAGACCAAGGTGCCGCTCGACCGCGTGGTGCACACGCTGGGCTGGCCGCTGCCGCGCGACGCGTTCGGCGGGAGCTTCATGTACCCGCTGGAGCCGAACGTGGTGGCGATCGGCCTCGTGGTGGGCCTCGACTACCGGCAGACCACGCTGGACGTGCACCAGCTGCTGCAGCGGATGAAGCTGCACCCCTTCTTCAGGAAGTACCTGGAGGGGGGCGAGATGGTGGAGTGGGGCGCCAAGACGATCCCCGAGGGCGGCCTCTACGCCCTCCCGCAGCGCCGCTACGGCGACGGGCTGCTGATGGTGGGCGACACGGCGGGCTTCGTGGACGTGGCGTCGCTCAAGGGGATCCACTACGCCATGCAGTCGGGGATCTACGCCGCGCGCACCATCTTCGAGTCGCTACAGCAGGGCGACGTGTCGGGCGCGTCGCTGGGCGCGTACGACAAGCTGGTGGACGCCAGCTACATCCGCGACGACCTGCACAAGACGCGCAACATGCGCCTCGGGTTCAAGGACGGCTTCTTCGTGGGCGGGATCAAGGCGGGGCTCGCCACCGTCACGGGCGGGCGCATCCCGTCCGGCCGCATCGCCATGGAGCCGGATGCGGAGCGCGAAAAGGAGGTCACGCCGGACCCCCCCTTCGTGCCGGACAACACCCTGACGTTCAGCAAGGTGGACGCGGTCTTCAAGTCGGGGAACGGCACGCGCGACGACATCCCGTCGCACCTGATCGTGGGGCAGGACATCCCGGGCGAGGTGGCGGACATGTACGCCCACCTCTGCCCCGCCAACGTCTACGAGCGCCAGGGCGACCGGCTGGTGGTGAACGCCCCCAACTGCATCGACTGCAAGGCCACCGACGTCATCGGCCCCCGCTGGACCCCGCGGGAGGGCGGCAGCGGGCCGGCGTACAAGCGGATGTAGGGCGGAGGGCCCCTCCCCCGCTCGTGAACTCGCGGCCCCTCCCCCAAACTACTGGGGGAGGGGCGGTGGCGTATATCCGTGTGCGCGCGCGTGAGCCGTCGTGCGGGCGGGCACGGGCAGCCACGTGGGGCGGCCCCTACGAGTGTCGGTGCCGAACGGCGACGATCGCGGCCGGGGCAAGGGTGGGCAGACACGCAGGTCTGCCCCTGATATGGAAGGGCACCCGTGTCAAGGGATGGCAGGCGGCGTCCGTCTCCCACGCGGTCACCGCTATGGTGGGAGGGACGCCCCCGAGGCCAAAACGACGATGAATCCGCCTGAT
>DASWNZ010000043.1:0-69216 GCA_036398975.1 Longimicrobium sp. | reverse complement strand
ATCCGGCGAGCGGCGGTTGCTGGTGAAGTACAGCGTCTTCCCGTCCGGCGACAGCGTGGGGGAGTTCTCCTGGTCCGCGGAGTTGATGGGCGCCGGAAGCGGGCGCGCGGCTCCCCAGGCGCCGCCCTCCCGGCAGCTCACGAACAGGTCGATCCCGCCGAGCGTCCCCTCGCGGTTCGATCCGAAGAGGAGCATGGTGCCCTCCGCATCCACGAACACGCCGCTCTCGCGCCGGTCGGTGTTCAGCTCGCGGACCGGTTCCGGTGCGGCGTATCCCGCGGCCGCGCGCCACAGGTCCGAGCCGTCGGGGCTGCTGCGGGTGAAGTAGAGCGTGCCGTCGCGCGTGAGCGAAGGATACAGCTCGTGCGCCGTCGTGGCGAGAGTCTCCATCAGGCGCGGCGTCCCCCAGCGGCCGGAGGGGTCACGCGCCACCTCCCACAGGTCGTAGTCGGCGCGCGGGGCGGCACCCTCTCGCGGGCGCTACGATGCGAAGACGAAGCGCGAGCCGTCCGGCGAAAGCACCCCCTCCGCGTCCGAATGGCGGCCGGAGAGCGGCAGCACCTCCGGTGGACCCCAGCGCCCGCCGCGCATCCGCGTCTCCACGAGCACGTACCCGCCGCTGACCTCCATCGAATAGATCGCGGTGCGCCCGTCCGGCGAAAAGGTGGGACGGTACGTGGTAGCCTCGGGTATCGTCACCACGCCCGGCGCAAAGAAGCGCGGCTCATCCTGCGCGCGCATCCTGCCCCGCAGCGCGGGGAGGACGTCGCGCGAGTAGTACGGCTCCTCGGCGAACCAGAAGACGTAGTCCACGCACAGGTAGTCCCGCGCGAACTCGATCAGCTCCGCGACGGTGGGCGGCTTCCCGGTGCGCGGGTGGATCGCGCCGTAGTTGCCCTCCTGCACCGCGATTCCGGTGGGGGCGGCGCCGTGGTGGGCGCGGATGAGCGGATAGTTGTGGCTCATGTGGCCGCGCTGGTACGGAAAGAGGTCAGGCCCTCCCATCGCCACCCCGCTCTCCCGCGCCGCCGCGTAGACACTGCGGAGATACCCCCTGTCATTCCCCGGCAGCCATTCCGCGGGCATGAAGTTGCCGTACTGCATGGCGACCGATGCCGGGAACGCCCGCTTCAGGGCGCGCATGTTCTCGATGACGGCGTCGCGATACCGATCCGGCGTGTACCCCCGCGGCCACAGCCGGCCGCTCGTGCCGAAACCCACGGATGTCTCCGGCAGGTTGATCCCGGCGATCCTGCCGTCGAGCTCGGCGCCGAGCGCGGCGAACAGCCTGTGCATCCGCGCCTGCACCGTCGGGTCCCAGCGCCGCGCGACCCACCCCGCCGGGACCGCCTGCGCCTCGTCGTCGCCCGGCTGGTGGTAGTCGCGGATGGCGCCGCCGTTGAACTCCGGCTCCGTCAGCAGGTAGCGCGGCACGTTCACGATGGACGAGTCGAACGACACGTCCTGCAACTGGACGAACAGCCGCTTTCCGCGCGCGGCGAGGAACGCGTGGTCTTCGCGGATCGCGCTGAAGTCGTACCGATCCTTTTCCGGCTCCAGCTCCGCCCAGGTGTACTTCACCTGCGCCCCCTCGATCCCCGGGTTCGCCAGGAAAGCGGAATCGCGGATGCGGTCCCTGGCGCGGTTGAAGAAGACGTAGTGGCGCGGCTCCCCGGCAGGCTGGGGGCTCACGCAGGGTGCGGGCGGCGCGGCGGGTGTCTGGCCGTGCAAGCCGGGGATCGCCGGAGCGCCCAGCCCGACGAAGATGATCGTAGTCCGGATGACGTGTCGGGTAGCGGACATTGGATTCCTCCGATGACGGCACAGGAGAGGCGAACGCACGAGGAACCCGCGCTCGCAGCAATCGATACGAACAATTTCGTACATCCAGCATGATTCTACCGACCGTTGACGAGCCGAGTCGGCCATGCGCGCGGTGCGAGCGCTACCGCGCTCCAGCGCTCACGAGCGAATCCACCCACGCCGGCTGGCGTGGCGCCTGGCGGAGGGTCAACCCGCGCGTGGCGGCCCATCGCTCCAGCCAGGAGAGGCCCATCGGCCCCGTGTACGTGTCGGGCGACGCATACGCGGGGTCGCGCAGCGCATCCTCCAGGCGTACGAAGCGGTAGCCGCGGCGGCGCAGGATCGCCGCGACCGAATCGAAGTGGTCGGCGTTGAGGCGGTTGGCGTGCAGCAGGAGCACCTGCGGGATCTCGCGCCCGAACAGCGTCCGCGACAGAGCTTCGAAGTGGTCGAACGACTCCGTCATGTGCCGCAGGTAGCCGTCCACGATCCGCCGCATCTCGGCCGAATCGCGGCGTGCGGTTGCGCGCGCGTACACGTCGGCGAAGACCCACTCCTGGTTGTCGAAGGTGACCGGCGCCACCCGGTAGCCACGCTGGGCGAGGAAGCGATGCACCTCGTCCCGGTACGCCAGCGTGCGCCCCGTGTGGAGCGACGGGTGGCGGAAGAAGCGCGGACGGGCGCTGCGTGCCGCCATCAGAAGCCGCGTCACCGAGTCGCCGCGCGCGATCTCGTCCAGGTAGCGCGGGAGCGGCGTCCGGTGCGCCGACGGGTGCGAGTAGGTGTGGTTGCCGAGCTCGATCCCCGCGTCCAGCCACATGCGGAGCTGCGCGGTGCGGGCGCGGCGGTCGGCTTGCAGATTCGCCTCGTTCACGAATCCGATCGCCGGCACGCCCTGCGCGCGGATGGAGGCCAGGAGCCGCGGGGTGATGTCGGCTGAGGAGGCGGGGAGATCGTCAAAGGTCACCGCCACGCTGCGTCCCTGCGCGGACGCGACCGTCGCCAGCGCGGCGACGAGGGCCAGCACCGCGGCCGCGCACGCCGCCCTCACGGCACCACTCCCGTGCCACGGTAGGCGGGAGCCCCCGTCCGCGCGCCGAGCACCTCGCGGGCGTACTGCGCATCCCAGCGCGTGGGCCCGCGTGGACCGCGCAGGTAGATCCCCAGCGCCGCCTGCAGATCGGATGGGTGCTCGCGGATTGCGGCGCGCAGGTAGCGGAAGGCGAGCCGCAGGTTGGTGCCGCGGTCGCGCAGCTCGGCGCGCGTCACGCCCGGCTGCAGCGAGCGCGCGGTGGACGGTAGGATGCGCGCCAGGCCGACGCCCTGCTCGCCCGCGGGCGTCGCTTCGCGGAAGCCGCTCTCCGCGCGCACCACGCGGAAGGCGAGCTCGGGATCGATCCCCTCCGCCACCGCCGCCCGCCGGATGTCCGTCGCGACCGCCAGCGTCACGCCGTAGCGGCGCGCGAAGTCGGCCGGCGCGGCGGTGTCGCCCGCAGCCCACATGTCGGTGGGATGCGCGCTCGTGGTGCCCACGGAACCCAGCGCCAGCAGAAGCGCGGCGCCGAGCACGCCACCGGCCCCGGCCGCCCACCCACGCACGCCGCCGCGAGGGCGGTGCGGATCGAGCACAGCCTCGATGCGGCGGCGAAGCTGCGTGGGGCGCGCCATCGCCGCGGCGGCGCGAGTGTCGGCGCGGTGGAGCGATGCGGCCACCTGCAGCAGGTGCCGCGCGTAGTCGGCGGCGGGGGTGCGGGTGAGGGCGGCATCGTCGGCGGCGTGCTCGGCCTCCAGCCGCATGCGTGCCGCGGCGTGCCAGGCGAGCGGGTTGAACCAGTGCAGCGCGCAGACGGCCGCCGCCGCCCACTGCGCCGCGCAGTCGCCCCGGCGCGCGTGCGCAAGCTCGTGCAGCAGCACGGCGCGGAGCCGCTCCTCCGGCCACGCCGCCGCGTCGCCGGGAAGGAGCACGGTGGGGCGCCACGTTCCCCAGGTGACCGGAACGGAGCCCGCCGCGCCCATCCGCAGGCGCACCTCCCGCGCGATCCCCGCCTCCGCGGCCGAGCGGCGGGCGAGGTCGGTGATGCGCTCGTCCAGCAGCCGCGGCGCGCGTGCCCCGATCCACCAGAGCCGGCCCACGCCCACTCCCAGCCTCGCCAGCACCGCCAGCGCCCCCGCCGCCCACAGCGCCGCCAGCAGCACCGCCGCGGATGGATGCGCATCGCCAGCCGGAAGCAGGCCTGCGGGTAAGCCGGGCGCGGGTTCACCGGCGTTCACCTGCGCCGGAAACACCGCGCTGCTCGCCGCGATGGTGGGGATCGGAATCCGCCAGAGCGGCGGCAGGAGGGAGAGCGGGACGAGAAGAAACACGCCGCACACGGCCCCCGTCCACAGCCGGTGGCGCGTGGCCGCGGAGGCGCCGCGTAGCGCCCGGTCAGCGCCCGCCGCGACGGCCAGCAGGAGCGCCGCCCGCCACGCCATCCCCGCCAGCACCGCGAGGACCGCATCCGCGCCGGGCATCATCCCTTCCCTCCGCGCGCGTTCCTGAGCAGCTCCTCCAGCTCCGCCAGCTCCTCCGAGGACAGCTCCGCGGATTCCAGCAGCGCCGCCGCCGCGCGCACCGGCGACCCGCCGAAGAAGGTGCTCACCAGCCGACCGAGCGCACCCTGCTGCGCCTCGTCGCGCGGCACGGTGGGGAGGTACACGTAGCGCGGACCGTCGTACTCGCTGCGCAGGTGGCCCTTTCGCGTCAGCTTGGCGAGCATGGCGCGCACGGCCGAGTATCCCGGCGGATCGGGAAGCTCCGCCTGGATCTCGGCGGCGGTCGCCCGCTTACGCCGGTACACCACGTCCATGATCTGCCGCTCGCGCGCGGTGAGGAGCAGTTCCGACGGCAGAGTCATGCGGCGCTCCGGCCAGGGGGGGGTGCTACGATTGCAGCATCATGCTACGATCGTAGCACCGGCGGCGCGGCGCGTCAAGAATCTTCGTTCCCGTGCACGCTGGAGCGCGCCAGCTCCCGGCGGTGCGTGGCCGTCCCACCGGGAGCCAGGCGCGTGTAGCCGAGGGCCTCGTAGAACCGCGCCGCCTCGTCGGTGTCGGTCCGGAGCACCAGGGCGCGGAAGTGGGGGCGCGCGGCGTCCTCGAGCGCGCGAACCAGCGACGCGCCCGTGCCCTGCCGCCGCGCCTCGGGCGCAACGTACAGGTGCCGCAGGCGTCCGGCGGTGGGATCGCCGCCGTATGGATCGAGCGTCACGCCGCCGACCGCCACGAGCGCGGAACCCTGGTACGCGCCCAGGAGCACCTCGCCCGGCGCGTCGAACCGCTTCTTCCCCTCCTGCCACTCGCGCCGCAGCCGCTCCAAGAAGAGGAACCCCTCCGCGGCGCTCGCCGCCACCAGCGGGGCGAGTGCATCGCCGGGCAGCGCGTTGAGCCTCTGGATCTCGACCATTCGTGGTCCCGATCGGCCCGTGTGAGACTTGCCTGGTCACTCCTGCCGAAGCGCCTCCATCGGGCGGACCCGGAGCACCTGGCGCGCGGGGCCGGCAGTGGCGAGGAGCGCGGCCCCTATCACGAGTGCCGCGACCATGGGCACGAGCACGTGCTGCTGGCCGCTCATGAGCTCACCGCCGGAGAGCCGCTCGAGCAAGGTGACGAAGACGAGCCCCACGGCCAGCCCGAGCGCGAGCTGAAGCGCGGCGCGCGAGAAGATGGTCTGCAGCACCTGGCGCCGCGAAGCGCCCAGCGCGGACCGGATGCCGATCTCCCGATACCGGCGTGTGACGGCGAACGACATCATCGCCGAGATCCCCGCCGCGGAGAGAAGGATCACGCTCAGCGCCACGAGACTCACCAGGACGATCCAGGACCGAACCGCGCGAGCGCTGTCGCCGCCGCGAAGCTCGTCCGGGCCGGTGACGGTCATCGGGCGCCCCGGTGCCACCTCCGCGGCGATCTCCCACAGCCCCGGGACAAGCGCGTCCGGGTCGATCCCCCGCGTGCGTACGGCGACGCTCACCGGCGCCGACCCCAGCGCCGCCGGGAGATAGATGGCCGGCACCTGGACCTCCGGCTCCCTGCTCTCGAAGAGATCGTCCACCACCCCGACGATCTCGAGCCACGGGCCCGGCTGGACGGTGTCGGCCGCGGCGACGGGCGTGCTGCGCACCCGGCGGCCCAGGGCCGCTCCGCCCCCGAGGAAGCGGCGGACTAAGGAGCGGCTCACGACCGCGGCTCCGCCGCCGGGCGCGTCGCCGGCCCCGAACGGCCGCCCCGCTAGCACCCGGGCGCCGAACACGGCGAAATAGTTGGGCGCGACACCGGAGGAGAGCACGACGGCAGGTGCCGCGTCCGGCGTCGTCGCCCCGCCCTCGACCTCGATGCGCACGCTCTTGCCGGAACGCGGGGGCGCCGAGGCATACGTCACGCCGCGCACGCCCGGCTCCGCGGCGACCCGGCGGATCAGCTCGGCCTGGTCTTCGGCGAAGCTTTCGTCCGCCTGACTGGCGGGCGCCGCCCCGCACGGTGCCGCATCCCGCTCCAGCCCCAGCACGAGCATCTCACCGACCGGGAAGGTGGGCTCGGCGCGCGACGCGCGATACCCGTTCCAGGCGATCGCGATCACGATCGGGAGCACGGCCACCGCGACCGCCACCTGCACCACGATGAGCGCCGTCCAGGTGCTCCCGAGCTGCATGCCGGTGGCGCCGCCCATCTGGCGGAGCGTGGACTGCAGCCGCTTCCCGGTGGCCGCCAGCGCGGGGACGATGCCGACGATGAAGGCGGCGAGCACGGCCAGCCCCAGGGCATACGCGATCGTGGACGCCGGGAGGCCGGGCTCGATCCAGTACGGAAGGCTTCCCGGATCGAGGGCGACGATCTGCCGGAACCCGGCGTTCGCGATCAGCAGCCCGGCCACCGCCGCGAGCGACGAGAGCGCGAGCGCCTCCAGGAAGAGCTGCGTGACGATGCGCCGGCGGCTCGCGCCCAGCGCCGTGCGGACGGCGATCTCGGCCTGGCGAGATGCCGTGCGGGCGTAGACCAGCGCCGCCACGGTGACCGCGACCGCGGCCAGGACCAGGGCCGCGAAGAGCTGCATCGTCCAGATGATCCAGGCCGGGTACTGGTGCACGTCCAGCACGGCGCGGGCGTACGGGCTGACGATGGGGCGGTAGGTGGCGTACGCGGCGGGGAGCTCGGGCGCGAGCCGCTTGCTCACCGTCCTCAGCTCGGCTTCGGCCGCCGCCATGGGAACCCCCGCGGCGAGCCGGCCGAAGATGGTCACTCGGGAGCCCTCGCCCGGGCCGCGGAGCGCGGGGTCGTTCCGCAGCGCCGTCCAGTAGCCGTGGTTGTACGGGAAGCGGAAGCCCTCGGGCATCACGCCGACGACGGTGTACGGGTTGCCGTCCAGGCGCACCTCGCGTCCCACGACGCCACGGTCCGCGCCGAACTCCCGCCGCCACTCGTCGTGCCCTATCACCAGCACCGCCGGAGCTCCCGCAACCTCGTCCGACGCGAGGATCGGACGTCCAAGGAGGGGGTGCACCCGCGCCACCTCGAATCCCGACGCGGTCATCTCCGCCGCCCGTACTCCACGCGCCGTGCCGCCCGGAACGTGCAGGTAGCGATCGGAGTCGCGGAAGCCGGACAGCTGCAGCACGGACCGCTGGCTCCCCCTCCAGCTTTCCAGGTCGAAGAGGGTCGTGCAGAAGCAGTCGTCGCCGTCCGCTTCCAGGTAGTCGAGCGCGACGATGCGGTCACCCTCGGCGAGCGGCGGGACCGAGTAGTAGAACGCCATGAAGCTGAAGAAGCCCGTCGCGATGGCGACGCCGACGGCCATCCCGAGCGCGCCGGTCACGGAGAGCGCCGGGTGCTTCGCCAGCATGCGCAGGGCGAGCTTCACGTCCGGCGTCAGCCCGATGACCGGCGCGAACCAGCGCGCGTCGCGCACCTCTTCGCGGAAGCGCTCGCGTGCGCCAAAGGTCAGCACCGCCTGCCGCCGCGCGGCTTCCGGGGTCATTCCGGCGCGGAGGTTCGCCCGCGTCTCCATCTCGATATGGAAGGCGAACTCGTCCTCCAGCTCGCGCTCCACCTCTTCCCGGCGGAGGAGCACATTCAGCCGCTTCCGCCATCGCGTGATCCACTCCATGCGGTCCTCTCCCGATCAGGTGGTGCGCAGGATGGCGTCCATCATCCGGACGTACTCCTGCCAGTTCCGCGACTCGTCCCCGAGCGCGCCGCGGCCGGCCGCGGTCAGCTTGTAGTACTTGGCCCGGCGGTTCTCATCGGTAACGCCCCATTCGCTCGTCAGCAGCCCACGCTCTTCCAGGCGCTGGAGCGCGGGGTAGAGCGATCCCGCTCCCACGCGCAGCGCGTCGCCGGAGAGCTGCTCCAGCCGCTGCGCGATCGACCACCCATGCATGGGCTCCAAGGAAAGCGCCTTCAGGATCAGGAGGTCGAGCGTTCCTCGAAGGATGTCGCTGGATGCGTGCGGTGGCATTTGGCTCTCGGTGTGTAGTATCGAGTTCCGATACGAATAAGTTTCGTTCTATCGAAAGTCAATACTAACGTAACTCGACCGATCAGCGATCCGCGATGCGGGCGACGCGCTGGCCCCGGCGATCCCAGCGCCAGGGGACCTCGTGGCCGTGCAGGTGCACCCCGCCCCACCAGCGGTCGATCCCCGCGAGCCGGATCCGGTCGGCCCGTCCGTCGAGCACGTCGCGGCCCGCATCCGTGAGCGCGAGCGCACCAAAGGGCGCGGGGCCGTCCCCGGAGCGCGGCGCGACGGCGAGGAGCGGATGCGGACCGGCGGCCATCGTCCGGATGCAGTGCCAGAGCGAGACGTCGCCGACGAAGAAGACGTCGTCCGCGTCGTGGACGGCGCGGAAGAGCCGCACCGGGTCCGCGATCCCGTCGCGCACCCCCTCCAGCACGGCGCGCTCGATCCGCCCGAGCCCGCCTTCCAGGTCGGGAAGCTCTTCCAGGAAGCGGCGCAGCGAGGCCCGCAGGAAGGGGAGCGGGGTGAGATCCTCCTCGTGCACGAGCGCCTCCACGGCGGCAGGGTGCTCGGCCGCCAGCGCATGCCAGGTGCGCCGTCCCAGCTCGAGCTGGCGCTCCGTGATGTGTTCGCGGGTCCCGAGCAGCGGCGCGAGCTGGTCGGGCGTGAGATGGCCGAGCCCCTTGAACGCCGGCATCCCCGGGTACTCGCCGATGCAGATCAGGCTGAGCGTCGTCTTCCCGAGCGGCTGCTCAGCGAAGTACGCCAGGTGGCGCACCAGGAGGAGCTGGTCGAAGAGGTCGTGCTCGAACCAGAGCACCACCTCGTCGTACTCCGCCCACCGCTCCAGCTCACGGTCCCACCGCGCGAGCATGTCGAGGATGTCGCGCTCGCTCGCCCACCCCGACTCCGCGAACAACGCCGCGCGCTCGGCCCGACGCCGCTCCGCCGGTATGCCGATGGGGAAGAGCGGGCCGTCGTGGAGCGCGTCCGCGTACACGGCGTGGTCGCCCGGAACCCCGGAGCGCGCCAGCTTGTCGCGCACGACGTCGCCGTTATGCACGTGGAGGATGCGGGGCCCCGGCTTCTCTGCGGACATGATGTCTCGGATGAAGGCTTGCTGACCCGCGAAGAAGATCGTTGCCCGCGCATCCCCGCCGCGCGCATGTTGCGGCTGGCAACCGATCGACACACCGACCTTCCCCAACATGCCCACTGAAAGCGACGCCGTAAAGCGCGAGATGCTGCGCCACTTCCTCGCCGCCCTCGCGTACCGGACGCAGAAGGCCGTTCGCGGCGCCCCCGAGGGCTTCGGGGACTTCTCCGCCGGCGCCGGTACGCGCACGCCGCGCGATCTCGTGCGCCACATGCGCGGGGTGATCGGCTACTCGCGCACGTACTTCATCGGCGGCCTGTACGGGCCGGACGAGATGGAAAGCTTCGCCGTCGAGGTGGAGAAGTTCCACGCGATGGTCGCCGACGTGGCCGCGCACCTCGCCGCCGGCACCCCGCTGCGCGACATTTCGATCGAACAGCTTCTCCAGGGTCCCTTCAGCGACGCGATGACGCACGCGGGCCAGATCGCCATCCTGCGCCGCCTGGCCGGCTCCCCGGTGGAATCCGAGAACTTCATCTTCGCCCGCATCTCGCCCGACCACCTGGGCTCCGACCAGCCCCTCCCCGCCGCGCCCGACACGCGCTGGTTGGGCGCCGCGCTGCACGCCGCCTGGCGCTTCTCCGCCTGGCTCACCCGCGTCACCCGCAGGTAAACGCGTCCCTCCGCAAATACACAGCACTTGACTTCCGCACCAAACTCTACCTATGTAGAGAAGATTCATTTGTCATCCTGAGGGAGCCGCCCCACCAACAACGGCCGCACTCCACCCTCCAGCGGCGACCGAGGGATCTAGCCGGCGAGACAGGAGAATGGTGGCCGACGACGAGCCCCTCGCCACGCGCAGTAGATCCTTCGCTCCGCGCCAGAGTGTGGCGCACGGGCAACGTCGGAGCAGCGCGTCGCTCAGGATGACAAAAGGTTTCGCTCCCGGATGCGGGCTACGGCGATGCGGCGGGCACGGGCAGCCACATGGGGCGGCCCCTACGAGATCTGTGCGGCGGGGCGTGGGCCGGCGTCGCGGTGAGGGTGGGCAGACACGCAGGTCTGCCCCTACGGAGGCGGTGTCATTCGCGGGCGGTGGTGCGGGGTCACCCGCAGGCATTCCGCGCGAAATGTAGGTACCCGCGAACGGATGAGGTTCGGATCGCGCGCGGTGGTGCGGGGTCACCCGCGCATCCGGCGCCAAACGAACGTCAGCCCCGGATCGCAGGCGGCGGAGAAGCACCGAGCACGCACACGGAGTTCTCCCCCTCACCCGCCCTGCGCCCCCGCAGGCGGGGGAGGGGGCTGGGGGGAGGGGGCACTTCGCCAAGCACTCACGCACTCACGCACTTTCCCATGTCCGTACGCCTAACCCGCCCCACCGCCACCGTCCTGCTGGCCCTCTCGCGAGGGTTCCGGCACGGCTTCGACATCCTGGACGCCACGGGGCTGGAGAGCGGCACCGTGTACCCGATCCTGCGCCGGCTGGAGGATGCCGGGTGCGTGCGGTCGGAATGGGAGGACGTGGAGCGCGCGCGCGAAGAAGGGCGCCCGCCGCGGCGCTATTACGAGCTTACCGGCACCGGCGCGGGCACGCTGCGCGAGGCGCTGGCGAGATATCCGGAGGCGCGCGGCACGGCGGTGCCCGGCGGACTGCGGCCGAGGCCGGCCTGATGCCCCGGCCCCCGGGGTTCGCGCTGGTGCGCGCCGTCCGCTGGCTGGTGCCGCGCCACCTGCGCGACGCATGGCTGGCGGAGTGGGAAGGCGAGCTGGCCTATGCGTGGCAGCGCGCCGAACGAAGCAGCGAGAACCTTTCCGCGGCACGCGCGCGGCTTCACTGGCGCGCGCTGGGGGCGTCGTCCGACGCGCTCTGGCTGTGGCGCAGACATGGAGCGACCGACATGATCGGCTTCGACCTGCGGTACGCCGCCCGCTCGCTGAGCCGCCGCCCCGGCTTCGTGGCGGTGGTGGTGCTGACGCTGGCCCTCGGCGCCGGCGCCGCGGCGGCGGTCTTCTCGCTCGTCAACGGCGTGCTGCTGCGCCCGCTCCCCTTTTCGCAGCCCGAGCGGCTGGTGGCCATCCAGGGCCGCGCCACCGGCGGGGACCCGGAGGCGGTCTCGCAGTCGTCGTCGTACCCGGACTACCAGGACATGCGCGCGCAGCTGCGCGGCTTCGAGCAGCTGGCGGCGGTGCGCGGCGAGGACGTCACCCTCACCGCACCCGGCGCGCGGCCGTCGAGGATCGGTGCGCAGCTCGTGACCGCGACCGCCTTCCCCGCCCTGGGGATGCGCCCCGTGCTCGGCCGCCCCTTTTTGGCGGGCGACGAGCGGCCCGGCGCGGAACCGGTGGTGATGATCACCCACGCCCTCTGGCAGCGCCGCTACGGCGGATCGCCTTCGGTGCTCGGAAGCCGCATCACGCTCGACGGCGCGCCAGCCACCGTAGTCGGGGTGCTGCCGGACGAGGCGCGGCTCACCCCCGAGACGGAGATCTGGCTGCCTCTCATCCCCGGCCCGGCGGAGGAGTCGCGCGCCACGCACCGCTTCACCGTGCTGGGACGGCTGCGGCCGGGCGTCACCATCGAACGCGCGGCGCAGGAAGCGTCCGCCGTGGCGAAGCGCCTGGAGGAGCGCTACCCCTCCGAGAACGCCAAGCGCGGCGCGGCGGTCGTCCCCCTGCGCGAGGCGATCGTCGCCGATGCGCGCCCGGCGCTGCTGACGCTGTTCGGCGCGGTGCTGCTGGTCCTGCTGATCGGCTGCGCGAACCTGGCGAGCCTGTTCATGGCCCGCGCCCAGTCGCGCGAGCGTGAGATGGCGGTGCGGGCCGCGCTGGGCGCCGGTCGCGCGCGGCTCACACGCCAATGGGTCGCGGAGAGCTTCCTGCTGGCGCTGGGCGGCGGCGCGGCGGCGCTGGCGGTGGCATGGGCGGGGATGCGCACCCTGGTCGCCTTCGTCCCCACCGCCATTCCGCGCGCCGGCGAGATCGCGCTCGACCAGCCCGTCGCCGCCTTCCTGATCGGGATTATGGCGGTGGCGGCGATCGGCTTCGGCGCTCTCCCGGCGCTGCAGTACCGCGACGCATCCGTATCGCTGGGCGCGCTACGGGAGAGCGGGCGCGGCGCCACGGCCGGCCGCCGGCGGCGCCGCATGCGGCAGGGGCTGGTGGTGGCGGAGGTGGCGCTCGCGACCGTGCTGGCCATCGGCGCGGCGCTCCTGGTGAAGAACCTGTGGCAGCTCGAGCGCGCGCAACTCCCGCTGCGGCCGGACGGCGTGACGTTCGTGCAGCTCCAGCTTCCGCAGGGCCGCTATTCCGATCCGGCGAAGGTGCTCGACTTCTTCGACCGCCTGCGGCGCGAGGTCGCCGCGGCGCCGGGGGTGCGCTCGGTGTCGTTCGCCTTCGAGCACCCGGTGAGCGAAGGGTGGACCTCCAGCTTCTCGCTCGTGGGGCGTCCGGAGCCGCCGGTAGGGATGTGGCCGGAGTCGCGCATCCGCCCGGTGTCGCCCGGCTACTTCCGCACGGTGGGGCTCCCCCTGGTGCGCGGCACCGACGTCTCCGATGCGGACCGCTTCGGCACGCCCGGCTCCGTGGTGGTGAACGAGGCGTTCGTGCGCGAGCACTTCCCCGATGGCGACGCGGTGGGCCAGACCATCAACCGCGGCCAGATGTGGTGGCCGGGGCAGCCGACGCACTTCCGCATCGTGGGCGTGGTGGCCGACGAGCCCTTCCGCGGCGTGGGCCGCCCCACCGACCCTGCGACCTACTATCCGCAGGCGCAGTTCCCCATGAACGACATGTGGATGGCCGTGCGCGCGGACGGCGACCCCGCCGCCCTCGCCCGCACTCTGCGCGAGCGCGTGTGGCGCGTGGACCGCGACCTCCCCGTGGAGCGCGTGCAGACGCTGGACGAGCTGCTCGGCGACGCCGTGGCCGCCCCGCGCTTCAACGCGGCGCTCCTGGCCCTCTTCGCCTGCGCGGCGCTGTGCCTGGCGGCGGTGGGGATCTACGGCGTGCTCTCGTACGGCGTGGAGCAGCGCACCGGCGAGATCGGCGTGCGGATGGCGCTCGGCGCGAGCCGCGGCCGCGTCGTCCGCCAGATCGCCGCCGAGGGGGCGGCGGTGGCGGCGGCGGGCGCGGTGCTGGGGCTGGTGGCGGCGTTCGCGCTGGCGGGGGTTCTGCGCTCGATGCTGGTGGGCGCCGAGGCGCAGGACCCCGTCGTCTTCGCGCTCGTTCCCACCCTTCTCGTCGCGGTCGCCATCACCTCGGCCTGGCTCCCCGCGCGCCGCGCCAGCCGCATCGATCCCGCGGGCGCGCTGCGGTGCGAGCGGTAAGAAAAGCAATCTCACACAGAGACACGGAGACACGGAGAAAGGACAACGAAGTTCTCTCTGTGGCTCTGTGTCTCTGTGTGAGCCCCTGTTGTTCTCGGCTTACGGCCGCAGGCGGGCCATCATGTGGGCATCCACGTACTCGCCGCCGCGGAAGCCGTAGCCCACCGCGGTGCCCTCTACCTCGAAGCCGAACTTGCGGTAGAGGCGGATCGCCGGCTCGTTGTCCACGTAGACGGTGAGCTCCATGCGGCGCACGTTCAGCCAGTTGTCCGCGAGGTCGACCGCGGCGGCCATGAGCGCGGTCCCGACGCCGCGCCCCGCCCACGCATCGTGCACCGTCATCCCGAGCGAAGCCGCGTGCCGCCGGCGCGGCTTCGACGGGTTGCCGTGCAGCCCCAGCATCCCGACCACCTTTCCATCCACGACTGCCACCAGGTTGTACGCCCCCTCCGGAGGCGCCGCCAGCCGTCCCTTCCACTCCTCAAGGCTGGGAAACGGGATCTGCATCGTCCCCCACACCGCGCGCGGATTCGTAAAGATCTCGTGGATCTCCGCCGCGTCCCCCGGCTCCGCCCGCCTGATCCTGATCTCCGTCTCGCTCATCTGTCGCCCGTCGCGGTTGGTACGCTCGTCCTTCCCCAGTTTTGCGGTGGATTCGCGCGACAGCAAGCCTCACGCGAAGACCTGTTGTTCTCTACTCGCCGGGAATCGCGTGCTTCGCCACCTCGGCGGCGAGGCGGGTGGGGCGCTCGCCGCCGGGGCCGCCCTGGCGCAGGTAGGTGAGGACGGTGTAGCGCGCCCGCCCCGCCGGGTCGAAGACGAGACCAGCAAACCAACCGTCGCCCTGCACGCCGCGGGGGGAGGCAGTCGTGCCGGTCTTTCCGCCGAGGCGCCAGGCTCCCGGTTGCGTGCCGGCCGCCGCCCGCGCCGTCCCCGCCTCCACCGTGCGCAACATCGCGCGCTGCAGCTTGGCGGCGGTCGAGGGCTGCATCACGCGCACCGCGTCGCCGCTCCCGGCGAGCGCGGCCTCGATCGTCGGCGCGCGCATGACGCCGGCGTTGCCCACCGCCTGCAGAAAGCGCGAGAAGTGGAGGGGGGTGACGCGCGCGGCTTCCCTGCCCAGCGCCAGGTCCGCCATCGTCGCCGCGCCGCCGACGTGGACGGTCGCCGCCAGCGGGGCCATGGCGCGGCGGAAGCCGGGGGAGGAGCTCGCCCAGAACGACGGGTCCGCCGCCTCCCGCGCGTCCGGCCCCGCCACGGGAAAGCCCATCCGGCCAAGCTGCGCCGCGAGCCGGGCCGTCCCCCCGTCGCGGCTCAGCCGCAGCGCCATTTCCACCGCCGCCGTGTTGCACGAGTAGACGAGCATCTCCTCCGGCACCCGGATGCGCAGGCTTGGAGGCCGTCCCGGATTGGTGATGCGGCGCCCCGCCACCGTCGCCGAGGCAGGGCACTCCATATCCTCGCTCGGCCAGCCGCGGTCCCACCACGCCGCGGCGATGGCAAGCTTCCACAGTGAGGCCGGGAGCGCTGCCTGTGTGACATCGACCGAGTCGCCGCCGGCCGCGGACTGGGTGGAGACGAGGACGGCGCCGGTAGCCACGTCCTGCACGATGACGGCGCCCGCGTGGCCGGTGCCGCGCAGCAGCCCGGCCGCCTCGCGTCCAAGCTCCGCGCACAGCGTCAGCCCGGCCGGAGCGGCATCCGCGCCGCACAGAACTGGCGCGGGGGGCGGCGCATCGACCGCGGCGGGAGAGGGCCGCGCCGCCGCCAGCGCGAGCAGAGCCGCCGCCGCTGCGAGCGCGACGGGCGTGCGTCCGGCGGCATCGGTGCGGCGCGGGGGGTTGGTCAGGCGCCTCACCCGCGCCACCAGCGACGGGCCCCCGGCGCCCAGCGCGAGCGCGGGCACGGGGCGGCGCGCCTCCTCCATCGCGAGAAGAGCCAGGACGTAGTCGCGTACGCTGGCCCGCTCGACCACCGCGTCGTCGCAACAGTGCTCGCGCTCCTCGCGGATGCGCGCGGAGATCCACCACACGCCGGGATGGTAGAAGAGGAGCGTCTCTGCGAGCCGCTGCGCCAGGTTCACGGCATAATCCCAGCGCCGCACGTGCGCCAGCTCATGCAGCAGAATGAGCTCCACCTGGCGCGGAGTGAGTCCGCTGGACGCGCTGAGCGGCAGGAGGATCACCGGGCGCAGCCAGCCGATCAGCGCCGGCCCGCCCACGTGCGGCGAGATCCAGAGGCCGACGGGGCGGCGGATCCTGAGCTGCGCGCGCAGCCGGGCCAGGGCTGTGCTCCACTCCGCCGGCACGGGCAGGAGGCCGCGCCGCGCGAGCCGGCGCACCCAGAGCCATCCGCCCAGCAGGCGCAGCGAGAGGAGGAGCACGCCCACCGCCCACCCCACCGCCAGCCCCGGCAGCAGCGGCTCGATGGCGACCGAAGTGCGCCGCGCCAGCCGGGCAGGGGCGAGGGTCGCCGCCTCCTCCGCGACATCGGAGGGCCGCACTTCCGCCTCCGCCAGCGGCATCGTCCGCCATCCTTCGCCCGTCAGCTTCGCGGCCTCCGCGGGCACGCCCTGCGCGGCGCCGGCGATCCATGCGCCGGTCGCGAGCGGCGCGGCCATCATCAGCCCCAGCGCGGCGCACGCGACCCAGTAGCGAAGGGCAGGCGTGGAGCGGCGCGCTGCGCGGTTCACCCCCGCGAAGACGAGGGCGATCAGCGCGCCCTGCCATAGGAAGTGGACAAGCGCCCACCCCACGACGTGCGCCCAGGCCGCCGTGCTCACTCGCCCTCCGGGGCGGGGAGCTTCGCAACCATCCGCCGTATCTCCTCCAGCTCCGCGGGGGACGCGACCTCCGGCGAGAGCGCGTGCATCACCAGCCCCAGTGCCGAGCCGCCGAATGCCTTCTCGGTGAAGTCGGCCAGGAGTTGCCGCTGCGTCGTCTCCGGCGGGACGGCGGCGGCGTACACGTGCGTGCGCTCCCGCTCGTCGCGTATCACCAGCCCCTTGGTGTACATGATCTGCAGGAGCTTGAGAACGGTCGTGTAGCCCGTGTCGTCGCCCGGGAGCGCGTCGAGCACCTGGCGCACGGTGCTCGCGCCGCGATCCCACAGCACGCGCAGGATGCGGAGCTCGCCTTCGGTGGGCAGCGGAAGGTCCCGGCGTGGCATGTCGATCGGGGAGCGGGTGCATCGGCCCGTGCGGAGCCGCTGCCGGTACTCTAATACGATGAGGTTCGTGGAGTCAACGGCTTCGGCTTGGTCCAGCAGATGTCATCCCGATCAGACATTCACCCTTGCATCTACGAATCAGATCGTATAGTGTCGAAGAGCAGCGTCTACGAATGCATTCGTACATCGTCCAACCCGGAGCAACCCGCATGAGCTTGCATCGCCTCGCGCTATTCATCGCCGCCCTGCTCGGCTGCGCGGCACCCGTGCTGGCACAGACATCCAACCGCGCCACAGCCGCCATGGCGCAGCTTCGCGCGCAGCTGGAGGCGCACGCCCGCGCGACGGGCGGAGCCGTGGGCGTGCGCGCCGTGCACCTGGAAACGGGCCAGACGGTGGGCCTGCGCTCGACGGAGCGCTTCTTCATGTCGAGCGTCACCAAGCTGCCCGTCTCGGTGGCCGTGCTCCGCCGGGTGGACCGCGGCGAGATCCGGCTGGGCGACACCGTGAACATCCCCGCATCGGCGCTGACCCCGGGCCACAGCCCCGTCCGCGAGGCGAATCCGAACGGCACGCGCATGACGGTGGAGGCCCTCCTGCGCAGCGCCGTCTCGGACAGCGACAACACCGCCAACGACGCGCTCCAGCGCCTGATGGGCGGACCGGCGGCGGTCACGGCGGAGCTGGCGCGCGGCGGCATCCGCGGCGTGCGCGTGGACCGCCCTTACACGCGCCTCAACCGCGAGCTGCAAGACCGCCTGCGCGCGAACGATCCGCGCGACACCATGACGCCGGACGGAGCGGTGGCGCTCCTTCGCGCCACCTGGGCGGGGCGGCTTCTCTCGCCCGCCAGCCGCGAGCGCCTCGTCGGCTGGATGACGCGCAGCCAGAACCCCGCGGACCGTATCGTCGCAGGCGTCCCGGCGGGTACCACGGTCGCGCACAAGACCGGCACCTGGGGCGGCGGAGGCGTGCTCGGGGCGATCAACGACATCGGCATCATCACCCTTCCAAACGGCCGCGGACACGTGCTCCTTGCGATCTTCGTTCGCAACCCGTCCGGGCCGCGGGCGAGGGTGGCGCCCCACATGGCGGCCATGGCGCGCACCGTCTACGACCACTGGGCGCGGCGCTGATCCTCATCGTGCGCTTCTGGACGGCCCGGCCGAACGTGGTTATGCTGAGGGTGGGTGCATCGCGCGCCCGCCCCCGGCTCATCCCGCCCCTGCCCCGCCCCGCCATGACTCACACACGCACTCCGCTCCTCCTCTTCCTCGCCCTGCTCGCGCTCCCCGCGGCGCTGCACGGCCAGGCGCGCCTCGACGTAACGGTGCTGGACTCGGCGGGAGCGCCGGTCGCGAACGCGCGGGTGGAGATCGCCGGCGTCAACTACGCGGTGACCACGAACGAGAGAGGGATCGGCCGCATGGACCGGGTGCCGGCCGGGAACCGGATCGTGTCCGCGTCGCGCATCGGCTACACCGCGGCGCGGGTGGCCGTGGAGTTCCGCGCGGGCGAAGCGGTGGCGCGCACCATCACCCTCAGGAGCGAGCCGGTGGCGCTCGCCGGCGTTTCGGGGACCGCCGCGCGAAACGACCAGACACTGGCGCGGAACGGCTTCTACGGAAGGCAGCGGATGGGGCACGGCGCCTTCATGACCGGCGAGGCCATCGACCGGCTCCGCCCGGCCAAGACGGTCGATCTCTTCCGGCGGATGCGCGGGTTCTCCGTGATCCTGACGCGGCGCGGGTACTATGAGATCTCGACCAACCGCGGCCCGTCCAGCATGAGGGGATCCTGCGACGGACCGCTGATCTTCCTGGACAACATCCTCGTCCCCTCGCGCAGCAGCTCGCGCGAGGACATGCTCTCCTTCATCAACCCGGAAAGCATCGCGGGGATCGAGGCGTACCCCAGCCCCGCCACCGTCCCCGCCCAGTACAACATCACCGGCGCCGCCTGCGGTGTGGTCGTGATGTGGACGAAGACCGGCCCCTGAAAAGCATCACACAGAGGCCACAGAGGGTAATGAAAGCTACAGAGAAAAACCTTTAGGGGTTCTCTCTTTTAGCTCTGTGTCTCTGTGTGAGCCATGCAGTTGCGGGGACCGCGAGTTCACGAGCGGGGGAGGGGGCCCAGCGGCAGCGTCAGCGTGAACGCGCTCCCCTCGCCCACGACGCTCTCGGCGACGAGCTCGCCGTCCATGGCGCGGGCCAGGTCGCGGCTGATGGCCAGGCCCAGGCCGGTGCCCTCGGCCGTGCGCGTGAGGTCGGAGCGCACCTGCACGAACGGCTCGAAGATGGCCGCCAGCTTGTCCGCGGGGACGCCGATGCCGGTGTCGGTCACGCGGAAGACCACGGTGCTCCCCACCTCGCCGCACCAGAGGGTGACGCTGCCGCCGGGCGGGGTGAACTTGACGGCGTTGGAGAGGAGGTTCGCCAGGATCTGGAGGAGCTTCTCCGCGTCCGCGCGCACGGTGAGCGCCTCGCTGCACGGCGACACCTCCAGCCGCAGCCCCTTGGCCCCCGCCTGCGGCGCCACCAGCGCCTCCGCCGACGCCAGCACGCCACGCACGCCCACGTCGCTCACCTCGTAGTGGACGGCGCCGGTCTCCAGCTTGGCGTAGTTGAGCACCTCGTTGATCAGCCCCAGCAGGTGCCGCTGGCTGGCCTGGATGCGCCGCAGGTCCTCGCGCTGGCGGTCGTTGATGGGACCGCGCACCCCCATCTCCAGCAGCTCCGCGTAGCCGCCGATGGCGTTGAGCGGCGTCCGCAGCTCGTGGCTCATAGTGGCCAGGAACTCGCTCTTCACGCGGTTCGCCTCCTCGGCGGCGCCCGTGCGCTCCGCGAGCTGCTCGGCGCTCCACCGCAGCTCGCGCGTCTGCGTCTCCAGCTGGGTGGCCTGCCGCTCCATCTCCTGTGCGCGGTCGGCCAGGCGGGCGGCCAGGGCGCGCGCCTCCTCGCCCTGGCGGCGCAGCTCCAGCGACAGCGACCGGGCGCGGAGGAGGATCGCCACGCGGGCGCGCAGCTCCGGCTTCTCGATGGGGGTGATGATCAGCTCGTCCACGCCGCGCCACACCTGGCGCGTCACCATCTTCACCCCCGGCCGCGAGGTGACGAGGAGGACGGGGAGGAGGGCGGGCTGCTCGCGCTCCTTTCTCCGCTGCACGCGCTCCCAGAGGCGGTCGAGGGCGCGCCCGTCCACGATGCACAGGTCGAAGTCCTGCTCCAGCGCATCCTCCTCGTCCGCCACGACGACGGTGTGGTCCCGGGACAGCTCATCGGCCAGCAGCGAGCCGTTCTCCCGCTGGTCCAGCAGGAGGAGGATGCGGTTGGCGCGCACCTCGGCGGCGGGCGGCTCCATCTCCGCCATGGCGACGGGGTGCGGGGCGGTGCTCACGGCCGGCCGCCCTCGTCGTCGTGCCACCGGTCCGGAGTGCCCGTAAGGACGCCGCGCAACCCGGTGATGGGAGGGCCCACCCGCACCCCGTCGCAGGTGATCTCGTACTCGCGCAGCGTCTTGGCGAAGTCGCCCAGGCGCTTCTTCAGCACGCCGATCGCCTTGCGCAGCTCGCCCTTCACCTCCAGGTAGCGCATGAAGACCAGGTTGTCGCACAGGTAGCTGATCTCCGTCTCGGTCGCGCGGAACTCGCCGGTGATGGACCTCACCTCGTTGATGAAGATCACCGTGACGCCCATGTTCTTGAGGTAGCGGCCCAGGGAGTGTAGCTGCACCACCAGCTCGTCGCCGGCCAGCGTCAGCTGGTAGCCCGCGATCCCATCGATCATCACGATGCGCGCGCAGTTCTCCTCCACCTCGCGCCGCACCATGAGCGCGAACTCCCCCGGCGAAAAGCGCAGCGGCTCCACCTCCACGATCGCCAGCGACCCGCCTTCCACCATCCCGCGCACCGGCACGCCGATGGCGTCGCAGCGGTGGAGAAGGGTGGCGAGCTGCTCTTCGAAGGCGTAGACCACCGAGCGCTCTCCGCGCGCGGCTGCCTCCTTCATGAACTGGATGCCGAGCGTCGTCTTCCCCACCCCGCTGGGCCCGGTCAGGATGGTGATGGTGCCGCGCTCGATGCCGCCGCCCAGCATCTCGTCGATCTCCGCGACGCCCGACGGGATCATCTCGTGCACGAACTCGCGCTCGTGCGACGCCGGCACCAGGCGCGGGTAGATCTCCATTCCGCGCTCGGTGAGGCGCATGGCGTGGGGCCCGCCCTCGAAATCCGACCCGCGCATCTTGGTGACGCACAGCGTCCGCCGCAGCACGCCGTGCGCGGGCGAGATCACCAGGTCGATGATCCCGTCGCTCATGAAGCGCAGGTCGTCGTCCGGCACGGTGTCGGTGGGCTCGGAGCTCAGCACCACGGTGGCGCCCTGCTCCACCAGGTAGCGCACGAAGGAGAGCGCCTGCTTGCGGAACTGGAAGGCGTCGCTCGCCATGTAGCGCAGCGTGGTGACGGCGTCCACGAAGACGCGCTGCGGCTTCAGCTCCTCCAGCGTCTGGATGATCCGCCGGGTGGTGGGGTCGCGCTCCACGTCGGCGAGCGAGAAGATGTCGTAGCTCTGGTTCTGGGCAAAGAACTCGCGCGTGGGGCTCAGGTCCAGGATGGCGACCTCGGACAGGTCCAGCCCCTGCGACGCCGCGTCCTGGCGGAGCTGCGCCTCGGCGGACTCCAGGGTGATGAGCAGCGCCTTCTCCCCCAGCGCCACGCCGGCGAGGAGAAAGTGGATGCCCAGCGTCGTCTTGCCGGTGCCCGGCCCGCCCCGTACCAGGTAGGCCCGCTCGGGAATCAGACCGCCGTGCAGTACCTCGTCGAGTCCGGGCAGCCCCGTGGGGCGCCGCGCGGTGCCGGTGTCCAAGACGGCATCTCCATGCGTGGGGGTTCGCTACGTTCGCCGGGCCTTCTGCAAGGCACTCGCCAAAAAGAACGGCAGGGCTCACGCGGAGGCGCGGAGGCGCCGAGGAGTTTCTCTCCGCGTTGTAGGGAACCACCGTGCACTGCGACTCACGCGTTTGCTGTGGTTCCGGTGCCGCGAACCATTTATCGTGCATCGATCCGAACCACTCTATCGTGCACTTTCCTCAAGACAGTGGTTTTTCTTCCCGGGAGCCGGTCGCTTCGAATCACCCTATGCGGCAGCAGGTTCAGCTCCAGGTGGGCACGCTGCGGGTCCCGTTTCAGCGCAGCTACGACCAGATTGTGCAGATCTGGCAGGTGGCAGTGAGGGCACGGAGAGGAAGCCCCTCTCCGTGCCCGCGTGTCTTCGTGGGTCGAGCCACCGTTCGCCCACGGTGTAGACGGTGGCGCAATTATCACATAATTTTAAGCACGCCATGCACACGCAAGTGTCTGGGATGTCCGGAGGTAGCCCCACTTCTCCGGCTCGGCCACAGGGGCGGCCGTTCGCCGTGCCACATTTCTCGTCCCCACCCGCGCGCGTAATGACTACCTTCGGCAGAATCACCATTCCGCGCCGTGTTCGCGCCAGGTGGAGAAGCGCCTCGACAGTTGCCCTCCTGAACGTGTTCGCGGCGTGCGGCGATGATGGGGGCAGAGGCCCCGTGGAGCCGGTGCCGTCCCCCGTCGCGTCCGTCCAGGTCAGTGCGCCGGCCGATGCGGCGGAGATCGGGCAGGCGATTCAGCTCACGGCGACGGCACGTGACGCGGCGGGCATTGCCCTGTCCGGCAGGAGCGTCACCTGGACGACGAACAACGGATCCGTGGCTACGGTTAGCCCGAGCGGGATAGTGAGTGCGGTTACGGCGGGGACCGCTACGATTACGGCGACTATCGAAGGGAAGAGCGGGACGGTGTCGATTTCGGTGACCAGTCCGAACGGAGACACCGCCGTACCGGTGCTGAAGGGCTTCTCAATCACGCCATCCACCATCAACGTGGCGGCGGCGTCGGCCACGGTCCGCTTCACCTTCGCTGTGAGCGACGCGGGGAGCGGGATCAACTACGTGGGTGTGACCACGCCCCTCGCCGGGGGAGGGCTCGCCGGCCTCTGCACCTCCTCCACGCCGGAGAGTGGGACGAGCAACGACGGTACCTACGGTTGCACCATCACGGTTCCCCGGGGCCACCCGGCCGGCACTTACACAGTGACTTCCGTGTTGATGCAGGACAAGGTGGGGAACCGCTTCGAGCGCACGGGCGCGCAGCTGGCCGCCGCCGGACACCCGACCGCGATCTCGGTGGAGAACTCCGCGAGCGACACTTCCCCGCCGGTGCTGAAGGGCTTCTCGTTCACGCCATCCACCATCAACGTGACGACAGCGTCGGCCACGGTGCGCTTCACCTTCGCTGTGAGCGACGCGGGGAGCGGGATCAATTCCGTGGCCGTGACCACGCCGCTCGCCGGAGGGGGGCTCGCCGGCCTCTGCACCTCCTCCACGCCGGAGAGTGGGACGAGCAACGACGGTACCTACAGCTGCACGATCACGGTTCCGCGGGGCGCCGCGTCCGGCACGTACCCGGTTTCCGCGGTGATTCTGCGCGACAAGGTAGGCAACAGCAAGGAGTACACTACAGAGCAGCTTCAAGCCGCCGGGTACGCGACCATGATCAACGTGACCAACTGATCGCCAGGGCGCACACGGGCACGTAGAGGGCCCGAGGAAAAGTTGAAGGCACAGAGAACATAGTCCGTTCTCTGTGCCTTTCTTCATTACACCTGCTCGACGATTTACGGAGCGGCAAGGCCGTCACGGCTACTCCTCGAGTGTGGTGGTGAGTACGGCGCAGCCGAGGGCGTACCTGCGCTCAAAGGCAGACCTGGCGGTTCGTCAGTGCATCTTCGATGCAGAGTATGTTGGTTCGATGCAGGGATTAATGGTTCTCTACACGAGCGTCTCCGCGTCTCCGCGTGCTCCGCGTGCTCCGCGTGCTCCGCGTGAGGCCCGCTGTTTGGATGCCCGCGAAACCAAACAGCTGGTTGCTACGTCCGGTCAGGAGCACTCCCTCCCTGATCACTCGCTTCACATCTCCATGGAACTCCAGATCCGCGACCTTTCCAAGACGTACGGCAACGGGGTGCATGCCCTGAACGGCGTCTCGCTTACCATTCCGCTGGGGATGTACGGACTGCTCGGGCCCAACGGCGCCGGGAAGTCCACGCTGATGAGGACGCTGGCGACGCTTCAGGCGCCGGACTCGGGCTCGGTGCGCCTGGGCGAGCTGGACGTGCTGGACGTGCTGCGCAACAAGGACGAGATGCGCAGGACGCTCGGCTACCTGCCGCAGGAGTTCGGCGTGTACCCCAACGTGCGGGCGGAGCGGCTGCTGGAGCACTTCGCGGTGCTCAAAGGGATCCCCAGACACGCGCGGAAACAGGTGGTGGAAGCGCTCCTCCGCCAGACCAACCTGTGGGACGTGCGGCGCGAGAAGCTCGGCGGGTTTTCCGGCGGGATGCGCCAGCGCTTCGGGGTGGCGGTGGCGCTGATCGGCAATCCGAAGCTGATCATCGTCGACGAGCCCACCGCTGGGCTCGACCCGGCGGAGCGCGTGCGCTTCCTCAACCTGCTCAGCGAGCTGGGCGAGAACAGCATCGTCATCCTCTCCACCCACATCGTGGAAGACGTGGTGGAGCTGTGCAGCCGCATGGCCATCATCGACCGCGGCGAGATCCTGCTGGAGGCCGAGCCGCTGCGCAGCGTGGAGGAGCTGCGCGGCCGCATCTGGCGCCGCATCGTCTCGCGCGACGAGCTGCCGGAGGTGGAGCGGCAACACGCCGTGATCTCCACGCGATTGCTGGCGGGGCGCACCGTGGTGCACGTGTACGGCGATGCGTCGCCCGGCGCCGGGTTCGAGCCGGTGGAGCCGGGTCTGGAGGACGTCTACTTCAGCGTCATGGGGCGCCACCACGGCCGCCGCGCGGAGGTCGCACAGTGAGGATGGGCGAGGTCTTCCGTTTCGAGATCGAGTACCGGCTGCGCAGCCTCTCGACGTGGATCTACGGGGCGCTCCTGCTGCTGCTCCCGTTCCTGATGCTGCACATCATCAACGGCAGCAGCAGCTGGATGAACTCGCCGGAGAGGGTCGTCATCACCTCCGGCATCGTCGGCATGCTGGGGATGCTGGTGACGGCCGCGCTCTTTGGCGACGCGGCCACACGCGACTTTTCGTCGGGGATGCACCCGCTCGTCTTCACGACGCCCATGCGCAAGGCGGAGTACCTGGGCGGGCGCTTCCTGGGCGCGCTGGCGGTCAACGCGGTGCTCCTGCTCGGCGTGCCGCTCGGGCAGATCATCGGCTCGCTGATGCCGTACATGGACCCGCAGATGTTCGGGCCCTTTCGGCCGGCCGCCTACGCGCACGCGTACCTCCTCTTTCTCCTGCCGAACCTGGTCCTCACCGCGGCGGTGCTCTTCACCATCGCGGCGCTCGGCCGGCAGATCCTCCCCGCCTTCCTCAGCGGCGTCGCGCTCTTCATCGCCTACACGTTCGCGGGGGAGATGGCGGGGGATCTCGGCGCGTCCACGACGGCGGCGCTGGCGGACCCGTTCGGCGTGCGTGTGGTGGAGGGGATCACGCGCTACTGGACGCCGGTGCAGCGCAGCTCGCAGGCGATCGGCTTCCCCGCGATCCTGCTGTGGAACCGGCTGCTCTGGCTCGGCGTCGCGATGGCGATCCTGGCCCTCCTCCACCACAGCTTCCGCTTTGGTCACCCCGGGGGCGCACCCGGCCGCAAGACGCGGCGCAAGGTGGCGGACGCCGACGTGCTCCGGACCGGTCCGATCGTGGTGCCCGTGGTCGAGAGATCATTTGGCCCGCGCATGCGCGTGGAGCAGACGATCGAGGTCGCGCGGCGCGCGTTGGGGGAGATCGCGCGGAGCCGCGCCTTCCTCGCCATCGCGGCGGGGGCGGTGGTCTTCGTCTTCGTGGTGGGATGGGACGTGGGCGACCTCGTGTTCGGCACCTCCACCTGGCCCGTCACCCACCTCATCGCGCGGGAGGTGCTGACCGGCGCGGCCGCCACCATCGTCGCGGTGCTGATCGCGCTATTCGCGGGCGAGCTGGTGTGGCGCGAGCGCGACGTGCGCGTGAGCGAGATCGCCGATGCGGCGCCGGTGCCGGGGTGGGTGGCGCTGCTGGGACGCTTCCTGGCCCTCGTGGCGATGATCGTGATCCTGCAGGTGGTGCTGATGGCGGCGGGCGTGGGGCTCCAGGCCCTCCGCGGCTACCATCGCCACGAGATCGGGCTCTACCTGCGCATCCTCTTCGGGATGAAGCTGATCGACTACGTCCTCATCGCCGCGCTGGCGATGGCGGTGCACGCGATCGTGAACCAGAAGTACCTGGGGCACCTCGTCGTGGTGCTGTACTATGTCTTCACCGTCTTCGCCGGCAGCTTCGGCGTGCAGCACAACCTGCTGGTCTACGGCTCCGATCCGGGGTGGGTGTACTCGGACATGAACGGATTCGGGCCGTTCATCGCGCCGTTCGTCTGGTTCAAGCTGTACTGGGCGGCGTGGGCGCTCCTCTTCGCCCTGGCCGCGAACCTCGCGTGGGTGCGCGGACGGGAGTGGAGCGTTCGCACGCGCGTGGCCGAGGCGCGCTCGCGGCTCACCGGCACCGTCGTGCGCGCGGCCGCCCTCGCGGCGATGCTGGTGCTGGCGCTGGGCGGCTTCATCTTCTACAACACCAACATCCTCAACGACTACCGCACGCCCTTTGAGCAGGACGAGGTGCAGGCGGAGTACGAGCGCCGCTACCGGCGCTTCGACGCGCTTCCGCAGCCCCGCCTGGTCGCCGCCAAGCTGCGCGTCGAGATCTACCCGGACCAGGGCGCCGCCGACCTGCGCGGCACCTACCGCCTCGTGAACCTGACGGCGCGGGCGATCGACTCCGTGCACGTCGCCATCACGCCCAAGGTCCGCGTCCGCTCCATCGGCTTCGACCGACCCGCCCGGCGCGTGCTGCGGGACGATCGGACGCAATTCCACATCTACGCCCTCGCGCGCCCCCTGCAGCCGGGCGACACGCTGCACCTGAAGTTCGACGTAGGATTCCGGCCGCGCGGCTTTCCCAACAGCGGCATCCCCACCGCCGTGGCGCGGAACGGCGCCTACTTCGACGCCCGTTGGCTGCCGCTGATCGGCTACCAGCCCGCCGGCGAGCTGAGCGGCGAGAAGGCGCGCCGCGAGCACGGCCTCTCCGCGACCCGTCCCACGCCCGCGGCAGACGACCCGAACGCGCGTCAGATCCGCTCCGGGATCCGCAACGTGGACCTGGTGCACATCGACGCCGTCATCGGCACCGCCCGCAGCCAGATCGCCATCACTCCGGGCACCCTGCGGCGCGAGTGGACGGAGAACGGCCGGCGCTACTTCCACTACCGCATGGACGGGCCGCTCCCCTTCGGCGCAGCCGTCCTCTCCGCCGAGTACGCGGTGGCGGAGGACCGCTGGAGGGACGTCCGGCTGCGCGTGTACCATCACCCGACGCACACCTTCAACGTGCAGCAGATGCTCCGCGGCATGAAGGCGGCGCTGGAGTACAACAGCACCCACTTCGGCCCGTACCAGTTCAGGGAGCTGCGCGTGGTGGAGTTTCCGCGCTACGCCAGCTTCGCCCGCGCGCACCCGCACACCATCGCCTTCTCGGAGGGGAGCGCCTTCCTAACCCGCGTCTACGAGGGCGACGTGGACCGCCCCTTCTTCGTGACCGCGCACGAGACGGCGCACCAGTGGTGGGGCGGCCAGGTGATCGGCGCGCGTGTCCGCGGCGCCTCCTTCGTAAGCGAGACGCTGGCGCAGTACAGCGCCATGATGGTGATGGAGAAGGAGCTCGGCCCGGAGCAGGTGCGCCGCTTCTACACGTACGAGCTGGAGCGCTACCTCCAGAGCCGGCGCGTCTACACCAACCGCGAAGTCCCCCTGCTGGACGTGGAGGAGCAGAGCTACCTGTACTACCACAAGGGCGCCGTCGCCATGTACACCCTGCGCGACCACATCGGCGAGGCGCGCGTCAACGCCGCCCTGCGCAGCTTCCTCGACAAGCACCGCGCCGGCGTGCCGCCCTACCCCACCTCGCGCGACCTGTACGCGGAGCTGCGCGCCGTCACCCCGGACTCGCTGCGCCCCCTGCTCCACGACCTCTTCGAAGACGTCGTGCTGACCGGCGTGCGCGCGGACGGGGCGCGCGTGGAGCCCACGGGCACCGGCCAGTACCGCGTCACCCTCAACGTCGCCGCCACCAAGGTCCGCGCCGACAGCATCGGCCGCGAAACGGAGATCCCGATGAACGACCTGGTGGAGATCGGCGTCTTTGCGGGCACGGAGAAGGATGGCGCCCCAGGCGAGCCACTCTACCTCCGCCGCCACCGCATCCGCAGCGGCGCGCAGACGGTCACCGTCACCGTGCCCCGCGCGCCCACCCGCGTCGGCATCGACCCCTACCGCAAGCTCATCGGCCTCGACGCGGGCGCGATGGTGGAGGTGAAGGGGCCAGGCGCGGGCGGTGCGGTGCGCACGGGCTCGTGAGCGCCAGGGTCAAAGATGGCCGCTGGGACTCACGAGTTCCCACAGAAGTACCCATCGACGGCGGGGTTGCATGTCTGGAGGGAACCAAGTAGAGTGCTTCATCACGATTCCTCGGGTAGTCCTATACCGCCGCGGTTGACGGCGGCACGACCCTGAGGTGACGGAATCCCGGCACCGCTATTTTGTGGGCCGGGATTCTGCGTTCGTAGACTTGGGTTTGACCGCAACTCATTGGCACCCAGGCAACACACGCTGTGGCGAACGATGCTGGCGGCAGCTACCGACCGAAAGGTCATCCCGACATCTGCCTTGCTGAGACCAGGCGTCCTGATCCTCAAGCCCCTCGCATGAGCCAACGCACGATACGCCGCCTGCTGTTTGTGGCCGTCGGCGCACCCCTCCTTATCTACGTGATCCTCTCCGGATTCGCGCGGCGCCCGCTGAATCCCTCCGAGTTCTGGACTTTTGGCGCGGCCGTGCTCCGGGCCACTCCGGCGCACCTCGGGGGCAGCAACCCGGTTGAGACGCTGCGTCTCGGCGGCGCCGCCTTCGGGTCGCCAACCAACGCGACAGTATTCTCCGTCGCTAGCAGGACGTACACCATCCCTCTGCCTCCCCGCACCGTGCGCGTGGAGTCCGCGCACGGCCAGTCGCAGCGGTTCATCACCTTTGCCACGACCCTCGAGCTGCGGGAGTACCTTCGCTCCACGCTGCCGCGGGCGGGCTGGCACTACCGCGAGCAATTCGGGAGCATGCACGCTCTGGAACGCGGAAACCACACCCTTTCCGTGCAGAGCACCTTCTACGTCGGCACCCGCGTGGGCGAGCTGCGGATCAGCCTCCGGGCTCGTCCGCTCACGACCGGCCGATGACGTGCGGTGATCCTTGCGGACCTTGCAACAGTTGCCGGCCGATGCTCTCCGTCAATCGTAAGTGGGCTCTCCTCTTCCTGGCGCTCCTGTGCCCCTGGCCTACGCGAGTCGCGCCGGAGTGGGAGCTGCAGGTGCTTGGTCCCGACGGAGAGCCCGTCCCCTACCTCCTTGCGCGGCAGAGCTGGCGGGACGCCTCGGCGATGAACGACCTGCTGGACCGAACGAAGATCACCGGACCAGACGGCAAGGTGCGTTTTCCGAGCCGCTGGGCGTGGGCCAGCACCGCCGAACGGGCGTGGCGCTTCGCCCGGCTCCGCGAGTACTGTGATCTGACGTTCGCGAGAGTGACGGTATGGGACGAGGGCTACACACCCGGTGTCGCCCGTTACTCCATTGGTGAGCCGCTGCCACGGCAGGTGCACGTCCGCGTGGATACTTCTCGCATCCGGCGGCCGGCAATCGGTCGGCAGGCACGGCTCGCGCGCAATCCCGCGCCAGGAACGGGCCGCCATTCCTGTCCGTTCGGCTCCTGACTCCTTGCGAACCGCGGGGGGCCTGCACCGCCTTTCAACTCACCGAGCTACGGCACGGTCAGATCATCCGCCGCGCGCAGACGAAGATGCGGCGAAGCTCGCGCTCGTAGTTGCGGCGGCCCATCATGTCGTTGCGCGCGACGCCGCCGTTGCCCAGCGACGAGTGGATGATGCGCGAGCCGCCCGTGGACATGGTGACGTGCGTCACGCGCCCGCCGGAGTCCTCCGCGAAGAAGAGGAGGTCGCCGGCCTTGAGCTGCGAGAAGTCCTCGCCGGGATCGATCTCGATGCCACTGCGCGACTGCTGGTCGGAGTCGCGCGGGATGGTGGTGCCGTGGAGGCGATGGACCGCCTGCACGAAGCCGGAGCAGTCCACGCCGCCCATCGTCACCCCGCCCCACAGGTATGGCGCGCCGAGCCAGCGCGACGCCGTCTCGCACATCGCCTCGCCCACCGAGGGGAAGGACATGGGGCGCAGCGCGGCGGGAAAGAGATCGCCGTGGGGCGTGCCGATGCGGCCGTCGGGGAGGCGCACCAGGCCGTCCGGCTCGCGCATCACGCGCGCGCCCCAGGGGAGGAAGATGATGCGCTCCCCATCGTGGCCGATCACCTCGGCGCCGAGCGAGATCCACGGCTCACCCGCGCCGCCGACCTCCCAGGCGCGGGCCTCGTGCTCGTGCTGGAGCGCCAGGTAGCCCGCGTGGATCCAGCCGATGTAGCCGTCGTACGCGCGGCACTGGAGCCAGCGGCCGATGCTGCGCAGCACCACCAGCCGGTTCCCCAGCACCGTCTGCGAGATCTGCGTCTCGCGGACGGCGGGGCCGGAGAGCATCGGCGCCACGGCGGAGGTGACGAGCGCGTGCACCATCTCCTCTGGACCCGTGTCTGGAAGGCGCTGCACCTCGTCGCGCACCTCGCGCCACCCGGTGAGCCCCGCGATGCGCAGCCGCAGCTCGTCCGCGGCGTTCGCCTCGGAGGTGACGCCCACCAGCGCGACGGCGTCGCCATCCACCTCCACCGACACCTCGAAGACGGCGGTACGGGGGTCGGGCGCGAACTCCTCGCGCACCGCCTCCACCAGCGCGGTCGTCTCGTCCACGGCGCTCCTCACCAGGTCTCCGGACGGGAAAGGACGTCCATCACCACGGCGACGTCGTCATCGGTGTTGTAGAGGTGCGGCGAGATGCGGATGGCGCCCTCGCGCAGGACGCAGTTCACGCCCGCGCGCCCCAGCGCCCGGAACGCGCGCTCGGCATCCGGCGGACGGAAGCAGAAGATCCCGCTGCGGTGCTCGGGGCGGAGGTCGCTGACGATCTCCGCCGCGCCCGTCGTGCGGAGCCACTCCACCAGCGGGTCGAGCAGCTCCAGCACGTGCCGCCGGATGTTGCCCGGCCCGACCTCGTGGAGAAGCGTGAGCGACTCCGTCATCCCCGCGATGTCCTGGAACGGGAGCGTGGCGACTTCGAAGCGGCGCGCCGTGTCCCAGAACTCGTAGCGGTAGTCGAGGAGGCGGCTGTAATCGAGCGTCCCCGCCATCGCCGTCCACCCCACCACGCGCGGCTCGAGCTGTGTGACCAGCTCGCGGCGCACGTAGGCGAAGCCGGTGCCGAAGGGGCTGCACAGCCACTTGTGCCCGCCGGTCGCCAGGACGTCCACGTTGGCGGCGCGCACGTCCACAGGCACCTGGCCCAGCGACTGGATCGCGTCCACCACGAAGAAGATCCCCTGCTCGCGGCACACGCTTCCGAAGCGCTCCAGCACGGCATTGTACCCGGACGCGAACTGCACGGAAGAGAGCGCAAAGATGCCGACGTCGCCGCGCTCCAGTTCCGACAGGATGCGGGCCTCGTCCGGCCGCCCGAACTCGTCGGCGGGGACGAGGTCGAGCGCGACGCCCGCGTTGCGCGCGAGCTGCATCCACGGGTACACGTTGGCCGGGAACTCGCGGTCGCTCACCACCACACGCTGCCCCAGGCGCAGCGGCAGCACGTGCGCGGCCAGGTTGATCCCGTAGCTGGTGTTGGGGAGGAGCGCGATCTCGTCCGCATCGGCGCCGACGAGGCGCGCGGCGGCCTCGCGGGCGCGGGTGAGCGTCGGCTCGAAGTCGTCGCCGGTCAGGTCGTGCGCGGAGGCACGGCGGCGGTTGAACGCGTCGATGGCGCGGACGGCGCGCTCCGGGAGGGGCGCCACCGCCGCGGCGTTGAGGTACGGCGCGCGCGTGGCGGTGGGGAACTCCCTCTCGCGAAGGGCGCGTACGTCCAGCGCCGGTGCGGCGGTCTGCGCGGATGCGGCCAACAGGTCGATCTCCTCTGGGTGAGGCGAAACGATAACCCTCCCCTTCTTGCGCAACAAGGTTGCCGCCGGGCACGCACGCGGCTGGCCGGGGTACCTGATGCAGGGAAAATCCAGCGTTCAATGCCCGAAGACGGGTCGCGCGACCGGCCACGCTCACCCATCCACGACCTCGTGAAGATCACCGCGATCCAGCCTCAAAAGAACCACGCCGAGCGCCTCAACGTGCACGTGGACGGCGCCTTTCGCCTGGCGCTCGCCGCGGAGATCGTGCTGGCCGAGGGGCTGCGCGTGGGCGACGAGATGCCGGAAGCGCGCATCCTGGAGCTGGAGGCGCGCGACCAGACGTGGAAGGCGCGCGAGGCGGCCCTGCACCTCCTCGCCTTCCGCCCGCGCACCGCCGCCGAGCTGCGCCGCCGCCTGCACGAAAAAGGCTACGCCCCCGAGGTCACCGACGGCGTCGTCGAGCGGCTAGGGGAGACGGGAGTGGTGGACGACTCCTCCTTCGCCGAGATGTTCGTGCGCGACCGCGTGCGCCTGCGCCCCAAGGGGAAGCGCATCCTCGCCCAGGAGCTGCGCGCCCGGGGCGTCGACGGCGAGATGGCGCAGGCCGCCATCGAGGACGTCATGGAGCGAGAGAACACCACCGACGTGGACCTCGCCCGCCAGGCCGCCGCCCGCTGGCGCCCCCGCCCGGGTGAAGACCCGCAAGCCTCCCGCCGCCGCCTCTACGGCTTCCTCGCCCGCCGCGGATTCGCCAGCGAAGCCATCATGGCCGTGCTGGGCGAAGCGCTCGCGCCCGAGGCGGAAGAGTTGTGACCGGGTGAGCAGGTGCGGCTTGAAGACCACCGCCCTATTCGTAGTGGTAGCGCGCCTTCACGCAGTCGAGCGCACCTTCAACAACCCTGTAGACGAAGCGATGCTCGGCAGTAAGACGGCGGGACCAGAAACCCGCGAACTCGCCTTGCAGCGGCTCCGGCTTTCCGATTCCCAGAAACGGGCTGCGGCGGGTCTCCTCCACCAGCCGTATCAGGCGGGCGGCGACTCTCGGGTCCTGCTGCACCCAGCAGTAGAGATCTTCCCAAAACTGGGGTTGAACGATCAGGTGCCGCTGGGATTGTCCCACAGCGGCACCTGGATTCAACTCTGTCTTAGGCCTCTTCCGTTTAGCCAAGGCCCGTCCGCCTGCGAAGTTCTTCCATAGTCATGATCGTCCCCTCACCCGCAAGCGAGCTTCGCACCGCGGCACGCAGCCGCTCCGCGTTCGCAGGCGAAGCGAGCAGGTGCTCAGTATCATTGCGGCTGGAGGTGCGCGCGCGCGCGCCGAAACGGCTCCCCAGACGGAGGTGCCGAACGGCTCGCCTCGCGGTGGATGCCAGGGCTTCCTCCCTGCTCCCGGGGGTGTCGATCACGTTCTTCGTCACGGTGGTGCGCACCTCCACTCTGGCGTGTTTACCTGCTTCGAGATACCCCGGCTCATCGTAGGCGGTTCCTGCGAACTGGTCAAGATTTGCCCTCTCCGCACCATGCTTCCAAGCAGAGACGCAATCGCAATGCGCCTCCGCGCCTCCGCGTCTCCCGTGAGATTGCAGTTTCGGCGCCCGGCGCCCATGATTGCCAGGCCCAAGGTGCTGATCCCTCCTGACGTCTAGTCCATGAAGAAGCTTGGTTACGCCGTGCTGGCGCTGCTGCTGCTCGTCGTTGCGGGATTGGCGGGCACACGATGGTACATGGGCCGCGCGGAGCCGGACCCGGGGCGCGACGCTGCGCTCGCGGGGCTCGACGCGCCGGTGGAGGTGTGGCGCGACTCTCTGGCGGTGCCGCACGTGTGGGCGCGTAGCGAGGCGGACCTCTTCCGCGCCATGGGCTACGTCCACGCGCAGGACCGGCTCTGGCAGATGGAGCTCTTCCGGCGTGTGGCGGACGGGCGCATGGCCGAGATCCTGGGCCCCGACCTGGTGGACACCGACCGGTTCCTGCGCACCGTGGGGATGGGCCGCGCCGCAGCCGAGGACGAGCGGATGTTGGACCCTCGCGCCCGCGCGCTCCTCCAGGCGTACGCGGACGGCGTGAATGCGTGGATCCGCGGGAACCCCGGGCCGCTCCCACCCGAGTTCATGGTCCTCCGATTCCAGCCGGAGCCGTGGAAGGTCCGCAACACGCTCTCCATCGCCAAGATCATGGCGTGGGACCTGGCAGGATGGGAGCTCGACCTTGAGCTCCAGCGCGCCGTCGACGCCGTGGGCCCGGAGCTCGGCCGCCACCTCATGCCCGCCTATCCCGCCTCCGGCATCACCATCATGGAGGACGTGGTCGTCGCCCCCGCCGCCGCGCCCGCCGCCCCTCGCGTCTCGGGGATGTCGATCCCGTCGATCCCACCGCTCGCCGCCGCGATGGTGGACGGCGTGTCGGCGGCGAGGGCGTCGAACGCGTGGGTGATCGGCGGGTCGCGGACGAGGTCGGGGAAGCCCATCCTCGCCAACGACATGCACCTGGCGCTGCGGGCGCCGGCGCTCTGGTACCTGGCCGCGCTGCACGGCGGCGGCTTCAACGTGGCGGGGATGACCCTCCCCGGCGTCCCTGTGGTGATCGCCGGGCACAGCGACCGCGTGGCGTGGGGCTTCACCAACGCCATGGTGGACGACGTGGACTTCTTCATCGAAGAAACCGATCCCACCGACAGCACGCGCTACCGCACGGAGCGGGGATCGGAGCCGTTCGTCGTCCGCCACGACACCATCCGCGTCAAAGGCGAGGCCCCGGTCGTCCACCGCGTCCGCGCCACGCGCCACGGCCCCGTGCTCTCCGACGTGGAAAAGCGGTCCGGCGGACGCGTGCTGGCGATGAAGTGGACGGCGCTCGACCCGTCGCGCGAGGTGTCCGCGTTCTTTGGGATGAACCGCGCGCGCAACGCCGCCGATTTCGTGGCCGCCATGCGCGACTTCCGCACGCCGCACCAGAACGTCGTTTTTGCGGACGTGGATGGCGCCTTTGGATACCAGATGGGCGGCCGCGTCCCCGTGCGTCGCAACGCCGGAACCATCCTCCCCGTCCCCGGCTGGACGGGCGAGGGGGAGTGGGGGCGCTACCTGGAGCTACCCGAGCACCCACGCCTGCTCAACCCGCCGCGGGGGTACGTCGTCACCGCGAACAACCTGCAGTCGCGCGCCCTCTACGCCCGCATCGGCACCGAGTACGCGGACCCCGCGCGCGCGGAGCGCATCACGCAGATGGTGCGGGCCGGCAGCCGCCTGACCGCCGCCGACGTCGCGCGCCAGCAGATGGACGTGCGCGACCTCTTCGCCCTCCGCCATCTCCCGCTCGCCATCCGTGCCGCCGGCCTCGCGGGCGACACCGCCGCGGCGCGCACGCTGCGCACGTGGGATGGCAACGCCACGCTCGACTCGCGCGCGGCGCCGCTCTTTTACACCTGGTTCGACGCCCTCCGCAAGCTCATCGGCGACGACGAGTTCCGCGGCAAGACTCCGTACTTCGGCCGCGGCACCCTGGACCGCCTCCTGGCCCGCGGCGGCGGCGCCTGGGTGGACGACGTGCGCACACCCAGGCGTGAGACGCTGGACGAGCTCTCCGCCGAGGCCATGCGCCAGGCCGTTCGCACGGTGGCTGGCCGCAGCTGGGGCGAGATGCACAGCACGCGCATGGACCACCCGCTCGGCGTCGTCAGCGCGCTCGATCGCGCGTTCGGTCTCAACATCGGCCCCTTCCCCTCCCCGGGCTCCGGGAACACGGTGAACGCGCTCGGGCTGGGGCGTCGGCAGGCGCCGTACGTCAACGGTTACGGTCCCAGCCAGCGCCACGTCGTCGACATGGCGCGCGTGGACGACGAGGGCGGCTTCATCATCCCCACGGGCCAGTCCGGCATCCCCACCTCGCGCCACTACCAGGACCAGACGCCGCTCTGGCGCGAGGGCCGCCTCTGGCGCATCCCCCTCGACCGCCGCAAGGCCGAGGCGCGGACGGTAGCGCGCCTCACCCTGCGGCCCCGGTAAGTCCAAACTAAAAACGCCGCCGGACATGTGGTCTGGCGGCGTTTTCTCGTTCAGTTCAAGAGGCGGGTGTGCCGGGCTTCTGCTCGCGCATGGTTCCAGCGAGCGCGCGCAGCGCCCGGTTCACTGCATCCGAATCGGGAAAGACTTCTGCTACGTCAGGATCGAGAAGCACGATGTTGACGGAGCGCGCGTATCGTTCCGCGTACTTTCCCCGCACACCACCGCTAAAATCGTACTCCGGAAGCATTTCGTCGTCGGGCTGCGTGACGCTGCTAGCTGGGCTCTTCCTCATACTTCCTCCGTTCGCGGCGGGTTGCCAACCGGGCGCTGATGACGCGAACCACGCCGCCTCGTTCCTCATGTGAGACCACCAGGAGGCGGTCGGACACAGATCGTCCAAGGAGCAGTAAACGTTCCTCACGCTCCGAATGATCGGGATCCATCACGGTCAGCGAGAGCGAATCACCGAAGGCGGTTAGAGCCTCCACGAAGGAGACGCCGTGCTTGCGTGCGTTCGCCTCCGCCTTCTCCAGATCCCACTCGAAGCGAATGTCCATGCCTCGAATCTACCCACTGCGTATCGTCCTTCCAACACTCCGCCACACCTCCGTCACCCGTTGAACAGGGTAAAGCCGAGTGTGGCCAAAACGGATCGGAAGTACCGCCATCGCGGCACACCGGCCCGTGCGCGCCAGAATGGGATCAATCCCGCCTCGTTAGTGCACCAGCGGAAGCCGATCCACACTGTACAGGGCGGCCTCGAGGATGGCGGCGGCGGTGTTGACGTTCTCGCTTCCCGTGGGGGCGCGACTCCCTTCAAAGACGCCCGAGCTCCACCCGCGGACCGGGCTGAGCGCGGGCGCGACGGCGTCGGCGCCCAGGCGGGTGTAGGGGCTCGGAAGGAGCGCGTGCCAGGCTAATGCGGCCTTGGCGCTGATCCAGCGCGGGCCGTCGAGCACGGTTTCGCTCCCCTGGACGCCCACGGAGAAGGGGTTTCCGCGGTAGCTGATGGCGTAGTAGTAGAAGTAGTACGGCGCGATGGGGACGTGGTCCTCGCTCACAAAGGTGACCTCGCCGGTGCGCCGGTACCGCTCCTCCTGCGCCTCCAGCGAACCGGTCGCGAGCTGCTTCATCTCGCGGTTCCACCCCAGCTCCATCCCCATCAGGATGAATGGCTCGCTGGTGAGGAAGTCGTCGCCGCGCCGGTCGGCGAGGAGCGGGACGCCGTAGACCTGGATGGGAAGGGAGTTCTCGCGCAGGCTCAGCGCCCGCTCGGCGCGCTGGCCCCAGAGCGCGTAGCCGTACGCCGCGTACTGCTCGTATCCCAGCCGCCCCTCCTGGTATCGCATCAGCTGCCCCGCGGGGGTGAGCTCCGCGCCGGACAGGTACCCGTCGCGCACCATCTCCGCGAGGTTCATCCGCGCCACGATCCGCCGCACCGCCGGAGCGTGCTGCGGGTGGCGTGTTTCGATGATCTTGAGCCACACCAGGAACCGGCCCACGTCCGTCGTGGACCATCCGAAGCCGCGCTCCCCCACCGTCTGGTCGCGGTCGTCGCGCCCGGCCACGGCGCCGGTGAGGGTGGAGTAGTTCTTGTTCGGCGCCACATCATCGAAGAAGCGCAGCCCCTCGATCGTCTGGAGCGCCCGCGTCATGCGCGCGTCGAAGTCCTGGGGCGTGATGATCCCCAGCTCGCGTGCGCAGTGGAACGCCGCCAGCCCGCTCGCCATGTCCCAGACCGTGGCGTACGTGTAGCTCCTCACCGAGTTGACCAGCCCCGTCTGCGGCTGGTACTCGCGGTCGACGTACGTCCACGCGCCGCGTGCCGCCTCCAGCAGAAAGGCCTGGTCCGGGTGCGGATTGGGCCGGCCGGGGCTCGGAAGCTCCGGGAGCAGCGAATCCGGCGCGTCGTCGGCGCACGCGGCGGCCACGACGGCGATAAGCGCGGCGGCAGCGAGTCTGAGGAGCTTTCGCGAACGAGTGGGCACGGAGGACTCGGGAAGAAAGAGGAAACGCTGGTTGGTTGGGCGGGTGGAGCTGACACCGTCAATGCGGCAGCGCGCGCGACATCCCACGGCGAGGACACCTAATTCGGGCTCTCGGGCCGCAGTAGATCTATGACGGCATCGACGATACGATCCCTGGATGCGGAGCCCAGCAAACCGACCCGGCGCACCGCGAGCGATGCGCTCATAGTAAAGAGCTTCGTCGGACGCGCATAGCTGGTGTGCAGCAACGCGCCTGCGGTGAAGTCAGTTCGGGTGAGCTCGACAGCACTCGGATCAGCGTATGCGTTGCTCGTGAGTTGGCAGAGCACGTCATCACCCCGCCCCGCATCTGCGAGCACGACGGCCGGGCGCAACTTGGCCCGCGACAAGTCAGAGAACGGAAACGGGATCAGGACTACGGCTCCTGCTGCAAATACGCCCATGCGGCGTCCTCCTCCTCGCGGTTCCAATCGGACAGTGCACCTTCGCTGAGCAACAACGATGGATCTGGCACCGCGACATTCGCCTTCTCGTCGAGCACCGTCACGAGCGCGCGGCGGCTCTCGCAGAGTGACAGCGGCTCGAGGAGTCGCACGTGACCGCTGGGAGTGATGACGGCTTCGACTGTTTGCGGCATTTGGCTCCTCCGGCTGGAGTTCACACGGTCAATCTACCCGATAACCGCCAGCGCTCCAATACTGCGCCACACATCCGTCACCCGGTGAACACAGTGAGTTCCGGTGTGGCCCCAAAGCGTATAGGGAGGACGGAGGTGCCGATGCCGCGGGAGACGTACAGTGGCGGCGCGCCGTCGCCGCGGAACCAGCCGCGCACGTAGCGGCCGCTCCCCGGCGGAACGAGCGGCGCCCAGCCACCGACGGTGACCTGCCCGCCGTGCGTGTGGCCAGAGAGCATGAGCGTGATGCCAGCGACGTCTACGGGCTCGCTCGGGATGGCGCCTGTCGTGTGCGCGTGCGCGGCGATGGTGTCGCGGTAGGCGGGAGAGTGGGCCAGGAGGATGCGCACCGGTGCCGACTCGGTGCCACGCAGTGCGGCGCGGAGGTCGGGGGCGCCCACGAGGTCGTCCAGACCCGTGATCGCGACGGGGCCGGCCGGGTGGGGGTGCACGGCGGACTCGTTCACCAGCAGCCGCGCGTTGTGGCGCTCGTAGACGGCCGCGAGCGCGAGCAGGTCCACGCCGCTCCAGTGCTCCCAGTTGCCGAGGATGGCGTACTTGGGAAGGCGCGGGTCGAGCAGGGCGAGGAAGGCGTCCAGCGTGGGGAGGGCGTCCTCCTGGTCCACCGAGTCGCCGGTCAGCAGGGCGAAGTCGGGGCGGGCGCGGGCGGTCTCGGCGGCGACGCGGCGGTGGACGGTGCCGATGCCGCGCAGGTGCAGGTCGGTGATCTGGACGAAGCGGAGGGACGCGTGCCCCGGCGGGAGGGAAAGGCGGTGGCGCGTGACCTCGAGCGAGCGCGGCTCCCACCACGCCGCATCGGCGCCGAGGGCCGCGGCACCAAGCGCCGCCGCCGCTCCCAGGAAGCGGCGGCGGTTCACCGGGGCGCGGAGCCGTTCACGCGGCGGCCGTGCGACGCGGGGCCGTGGGGCCGTCGGCGGCGCGGCGCGCCAGGTACGCCACTCCCGCGACCCCCGCCGCCATCAGCAGGACGCTGATGAGCTGCGCGACCGTCAGGCCGCCCAGGAAGCGGTCGTCCTTGGCGCGGAAGATCTCGACGATGAAGCGCTCCACACCGGCCAGCGCCACCCACACCATGAAGAGCATCCCGGGCGTCGCAAGGCGCGGCTGCATCCGCTTCAGGATGAAGAAGATGATGAGCGACATCCCCACTTCGTAGAGCTGCGTGGGATGCACGGCATAGACGGTGTCGGGCGGCACGTTCGCCGGGATGTCCACCCCGAACTCGCGCAGGTTGGCGGCCGTGGAGGGAGGCGCGCCTTTGGGGAAGGCCACGGCCCACGGAAGATCGGATGGGCGACCGTAGTCGTCGCCCACCAGGAAGCACCCCATGCGCCCAATGGCGTACCCGATGGCCAGCGCGAGCGCGGAAGCGTCCGCCATCCGTCCGAAAGGCATCCCCGACTTCTTCACGCGCCACGCGATCACCGCCGCCGCCAGGATCAGGCCGCCGTACCACACGAGGCCCGAGCGCGACAGGAGGGCGCGCATGGGATCGGCCACAGTGTCCTGCCAGTTCAGGATCATGTAGTAGATCTTGGACCCCAGGATCCCGAAGACGGCGGCGTATCCCACCATGTCCCACGCCTGCTCCGGGTCCAGCCCCACGCGGGCCAGCTCGCGCGATGCCACCCACCCGGCGACTAGGAAGGCCAGCGCCATCATCACCCCGAAAGAGGTGACCGTGAATCCGCCGATCTGGATCAGAACCGGGTACATGGGAGCTCGAATGAGGGATGCCGCGCGGAGTGGTCTCCGCGGAAGGAGGTAAGCTAACGTTTTTCGTCCTTGCCGGTAGGGAGCAGTGTATGGTGTGAAAAGACGAACGGCGGTTTCACACAGGGTTCTCTGTGCCTCGACGTCATCTCTGTGCTCTCTGTGTGATGCTCTTCTCCCGGTTCATTCCTCAACCAGCTCCGCCGAGTCCTGCACGGCACCGCGGGCGCGGGCGAGGCGGCCGGCCCAGACGGTGACCGAAACACCCGCGAAGATCAGGAGCGCGGCGGGGAGAAGGCGGGCGGAGGGGCGCTCGTGGAGGAGCCAGGTCGCCAGGACGGCGGTGAGGATCGGCTGGATGTAGACGAAGACGCTCACCACGCTGCTCTCCACCCGGGTGAGCGCGTAGACGTTCAGGTAGTACGCGCCCACCGTGGGCCCGACCACGATCCACGCCAGCGCCACCCAGGTGACCGCTGTGGCGCGCCCCGCTTCGGCCAGCAGGGGGCCGGCGCCCCACGGCATCATCCCCGGAACGCCGAAAACGAAGACCCAGGTGATGACCGTCAGCGGGTGGTAGCGCTGCACCAGCCCCCGCGAGATCACCAGGTACACGGAGAAGCAGGCGACGTTGAGCAGCGCCAGCAGATTGCCCAGCGCGGCGCCGGTGTTCCCGCCCATCCCCACCAGGTAGAGCGCCCCCGACGCCGCCAGCCCGATCCCCAGCCACTTGGCGGGCGTCGCGCTCTCCTTCCTCAGCAGGATGGCGATGAGCAGCGTCATCGCGGGACCCGCGGCGGTGAAGGTCTGCGCTGCCGTGGCCGTGGTCAGGGTGAGCGCGGTGATGTAGAGGAGCTGGTTGGCGATGACCCCGAAGACGGAGTACAGCGCCAGTTCCAGGTAGTCGCGAAGGGAGTGGATGCGCTCCCCCACGAGCACACGCTGCAGCACCACGAAGAGGATCGCCGCGAAGGTAACGCGCAGCATCGCCAGCGCGGGGCTCGAAAGCTCGCGGAGCGCCACCTTCACCGCGATGGGGAGTGTGGAGAAGAGCACCTGCACCAGCACCAGCGATAAGTACACCTGCCGCGACTTCAAGACGGCACCCTCTCCGGCGAACGAAAAAAGAAAATCCGGCCCGGCCCCCGGGCGGGGGGCGGGACCGGTCCAGGGGTGCGGGTACACCGGCGCGGCGGCGAGGTTCGCGCGGGGTGCGCCCTGTCAGCGCGCGGGGCGGGTGCGTATCTTGCGCGCGCCGCGGTCAGCCCGCGGACCACGAACCAGACCCTACGCCGGAGGAGACATGCCGAGTCACGAACACGACCACCCGACCCACGAACACACCCCTCACGCCGAGGACGGGCTCGGGCTGCTGGTCGGTTTCCGCATCTTCGAGGACGAAGGGGAGCTGTACCTGGCCGAAGCCGAGATCAGCCCGTACGTGGACGATTCCAACGCGCTCGGCGTGACCATGGTCTTCCACCCGCTCACCGGGATCGATCCGACCACGGACGAGGGCGACGACGAGCGCGAAGCCTTCCCCTTCGACTTCGACGACGAGCTGACCCGCGACGAGACCGCCCCGCTGCGCGACCAGGCGCAGGCGATCCTCCGCCAGCTCAGCCAGATCCCCGAGGAGTCGCTTCGCGAGTACCTGCGCGTCGCACGCGAGGAGCAGAACGTCGAGGAGGAGGAGTAGGCGGCGCAGGCCTCGCAGGCCCCCACCCCGCTCGTTCCTCGCTGCCCCTCCCCCAAACTGCTGGGGGAGGGGCGTTTGGCAGGCATGGATGCCGCATGGCAGGCGGCGGCGCGGCGGAGAGCACGGGCAGCCACGCGGGGCTGCCCCTACCTGTGACCGCTGTGGTTCGATCGCGTCGGATCCGGCCGGATGCCGGACAACGGGCGGAGTTCCCCCTTTCCCCCGCTTGCGGGGGAGAGGGCCGGGGAGAGGGGGACCCCGCGTGCCCCGACGCCGCCGACACACACAGACCCCCGTCCCACTCACAACACCGCCTCCAGCACCCCCCGCAGCGTCTTCGCGAATCCGCCCACGAAGTCCATCTTCCCGCGCCGCGAGGCGAGGAACGGGTCCATCACCGTGCACCGGATGACGCTGACGCCGCCCGCGCGCTCGTAGTCCTCGCGGGAGAAGCCGAGCGCCTGCAGGATGGGGTCGGCGGCGTGGCCGTACTCCCGCGCGCGCAGCACCGTCTTGGTGACGAAGTAGTCGAGCTGCCGTGCGGAGCGCTCCTCGGACACGCTCATGGCGCCGTACACGCGACCGGCGAAGTCGTTGGTCGCCTCCAGCGTGGTGAGCGACGGGTGGCCGATGGCGAAGCAGACGATGTTCAGGTCCGGCAGGGGGAGCGGAACGAGGGTGAACGGGCCCCAGTCGCCGCTCGCCAGGCGGCGGTGCAGGAGGAGGGCGCCGCGCGCCGTCTCGCCGATCAGCCGTCCGTAGCCGCTGGAGTCCAGCGGGAGCACCTTGTGCGACATCCACACCCCCGCCGCCGCCGCGCCCGGCTTGGATCCCTCGAAGATGAAGCGCCCGATGTACCCCCACTCCGACGCGCCGCGGTGGAACAGGTACGGCGCCTCCACCGCCACCAGCTCGCGCACCCGCAGGTCGCGAAAGGAGACCGCACCCGCCGGGTACGGGATGAAGCCCAGCTTGTGCGGATCGATGGTGACCGTATCGGTGCGCTCCATTGCGCAGAGGCCACGGTACACTCCCTCTTCGGGCCACGCCTCGGGCGCGTAGTCGGCGAGCGCGTCCTCGTAGGAGCGGCGGCGCCCGTCAGGTCCGCGTGTGATGGAGGCCGCGTAGCCGCCATACGCCGCGTCCGCGTGCAGGTGGAAGGCGACGCCGCGCTCCCGCGCCACCCGGTCGCGAACGTCGGCGATCAGGTCCAGGCGGTCCACCGCGCTCTCCTCCGTCGTCCCGATCACCGAGATGCAGGCGATGATGGGCTGCTTGCGGTCCGCGAGGGCGTGCACCGTCGCCTCGAGGGCGGCGGGGTCCATGCGGAAGCGGCGGTCCACCGGGACGTGGATGAGCTGCCGCCCGCCGATCCCAAGCGCGCGACAGATCTTCTCCCACGAGTAGTGCGCGGTGGAGGGGACCAGCACCGCGCCGTCCTGCAGCGCGTCGCCGAACTGCTGCGACAGGCGCCGCCCGAACTCCTGGTAGCCGAGCCCGGCCAGCGAGTGCCGCGCCAGCGCCTCCACCGCCGCGCCATCGTCCCCCAGCCGCGCGCGAAAGGCGTCGGCCAGGTCCATTGCGTCCTCGGGTGCGACGTTGAGAAGGCCCCAGAGGTCCATGTCGTCCAGCGACGCGCGCCCACCCGCCGGAGTGCCCACCGACAGCCCGCCGACCCCCGCCTCCTCCGCCGCCCAGCGCACCGCCACGGGAAGGTACTTCACGTTGCGCGCGACCCAGAGCGCCTCGAAGTTCGCGACGGTGCCGCCGGAGGTGAGGTGCCCCCACTGCTTCGCGGGATCGTAGCCGATCATGCGCGCGAGCTGGTCCGCCACCTCCAGCTCCATCCGCGTGGTGACGGGCGACGCCTCGGCCGCCACGTTGTTCGGGTTGTAGAGCATGGTGGCGAAGTAGCCGATCAGGCTCGCCATCGTCAGGTCGCTCGACATGTGCCCTATGTAGCGCGGGCTGAAGAACGGCACCCCCGCCTTCAGCTCCCCCAGCAGCCCCATCAGCTCGGTGGAGAGCGTGGACAGCGACGCCTGGTACTCGGGCGCGAGCCGGTCCATCTCTCGCACCTGGAAGCCGTCCTCCGGGTGGAAGTTGCGCCTCCAGAAGACGTGGTCGCGGAACGCCTCCAGCAGCAGCCGCTCGAAGACGTCCGCGTTCTCGCCCTTGGGCCCCAAAAAGATGGACGCGAGGTCCACGGGGGCCTCGCGTCGGTAGTTGTCGTATTCGTTCATCTCCTCGCCATTGGTAATCTCACACAGAGCCACAGACAAGATTGGCAAGAACAGAAAAGGGTTTTCTCTGCGCCTTGCGGTGCCCCTCTGTGCCCTCTGTGTGAGGCTGTTGTGTTTTCACCCGCCGGTACGCGGTCCGTTCGGGCCGGTCACGTCGGACTTGGCGCTGTCGGCCTGGACGGCGGCGGGGGTGGGCCGGTCCTGCTCGGCAGACGCGGGGGCACCGTCGGCGCCGGGCTCGTGGCGCGAGCAGGCAGAGCACAGCAGCAGCGTGGCGATCAGAAGTCGCATGGTCTCGCTCCGGTTCAGTCGGGGATGATCAGCTTGCGCACCTTTGCATACGCCGAGCCCAGCACCACGAGGTGCGACGAGGTCCCCCGCGCCGCCACCCGCCCCGCGTCCAGCGCGCGGAGCAGGCCGTCGCGCGTGGGCTCGAACGGGGGCACCTCCACGTAAGCGGCGCCGATCTCGGCCAACGTGTGCGCGTCCGAGCCCGCGCCGAGGCGCTTTCCGGCCGCGCGTGCCCACGATTCGCCCCTTTCGTTCAGCTCGGGGCGAAAGGTGCGCGCGTTGTGCGCCTCCACCACGTCCACCAGCTCGGCGATTTCGTCCAGCATCTTCCCCGCCCCGCTGCGGCGCGTGTCGAAGGGGTGCGGCACGTACACGATGCCGCCCTGCGCCCGGATCGCCTCGCACGCCTCGCGCAGCGGCGTGCCGCGGGGGATCGCTTCGTTGAGGAAGATGCCGATGATGTCCGGCCCCTCGCGCGTCTTAACCTCCTCGCCCACCAGCACGCGCTCGGGCGCGAGGTCGCGAAGGCGGAGGGCGCCCTCGATGCGGTTGTGGTCGGCGATGACCACGCGGTCGATTCCCCGCTCGTCCATGGCGGCGAGGATCCCCTCCAGCGGGTTCAGCGAGTCCGGCGAGTGGCGGGTGTGGACGTGCATGTCCACGCGCAGCAGCTCAGCCACGCGCGCGCCGCAGGAGCTCGGTCCACACTTCGCGCGAGCGGCGGTCCAGCTCCATCAGCGTGCCGGTGTTGGAGATCACGAAGTCGGCGCGCGCGCGCTTCAGCTCCGACGGCATCTGCGCGGCGATCATGCGGCGCGCCTCCTCCGGGTCCATCCCGCGGTCGCCCACCAGGCGCGCCAGGCGCACCTCCTCGGGGGCGTCCACCAGCACCACCGCGTCGAAGTCGTCCACCAGCCCCGCTTCGAAGAGAAGGGGGATGTCCGCCACCACCACGCGCTCCCCCCGCGCCTCCGCGGCCCGGTACGCCTCCTCGCGGAGCTCGGCGACGGCGGGGTGCACGATGGCTTCCAGCCGCTCGCGCGCGCTCGGGTCGGCGAAGACGATGCGGCGCAGCGCGGCGCGGTCCAGCCCGCCGCCGGCCTCCACCACCTCGTCGCCCCACTCCTCCGCGATGCGGGCCAGCGCCTGCGTCCCCGGCTCCACCGCCTGCCGCGAGAGGACGTCGGCGTCCACCACGGTGGCGTCGAGCGAGCGCCAGATGCGCGCCACCGTGGACTTGCCCGCCGCGATGTTGCCGGTGAGCCCCACCTTCAGCATCGCGCTCACCGGCGCACCGCCGGCTTGCGGGGCTGCGGAGGGGAGACGATGTCGTCCTCCGTGTTGGGGAGGCGGTCCCTTCCCGCGGAGCCCACGAAGTACGCCTTGCGCGTGAGGCGCAGGTAGAACGGCGTTCCCCAGGGGTCGTGCGCGGCATCCTTTTGGAAGTCGCGCCGAGCCACGAAGCCCGCGAAGCTGGCCGGGTCCGGTATGTTGCGCCCCAGCGTCTCCTCCTCGTGCAGGATCTCCACGATGTCGTTGACGCGGTTGCGCGCGGACCATTCGTAGAACGGGTTAAGCGCCGGCTGCACGTGCGGCATGGCCCGCGCGCGCAGCTGCGGCACGAGCACCACGGCGCCGATCAGGAGGAGGAGGATACCGAGCAGCTTGGACATCGAATGGCTCCGGACGGGAAATCGTGGCGCGCGCGGTCGGCGCGGCCGGGTGCTACGAGGGGCGGGTGAAGATCTCCGCCCCGTCCGGCGACGGGTGTACGACGGCGCGTCCAGCGGCGGCCAGCCGGTCCAGGTGGGCGCGCGTCTCGCGGATCGCCAGCATCCGCGTGGAGGGGGCGAGCTCGCGCCCCGGGTAACGCACCTTCACCACCTCCCAGGTGCTCATCGGCCCGCCGTCCAGACACGCGTCGATCGCTTCCGTCTCGGCCTCGGCGGCGTCCCGCAGCTCGCGGATCCGCTGCGGGCCCGTCGGCGCGCCGTGGCCGCCCAGGACGAGGACGGGCGCGAGCGCCTCCAGCCGCTCCAGTGCCGCCACGTAGTCGCCTACCGGGTCCGCGCGCTGGCGGTTCACTCCCAGCGTGGGGGTGATGCGGGGGAGGACGGCGTCGCCCGCGATCAGCACCCCGTCCGCCGGGCGATGGAGCGAGACGTGCCCCGCCGTGTGCCCCGGCGTCCACACCCACCGCCACCCCGGCGCCCCGGGCAGGTCGCCGTCCTCACCGCGGAGGAGCACGTCGGCCGCGAACGGCGGGGCGAGCGCCTTGGAACCGGAGATGGTGGCCTCCACAGCGCGCACCATCTCCTCGGGAGCGCCGGCGCGGCGCAGGAGGCTCGCGCGGTACGCGGCCTCGTCTTCCGGATTCGCGGCCGCGAAGGCCATCCTCTCCGCGTCCAGCGCGCCCATCGCCAGCGGCGCGGGAGCGGCCCGGAGCGCGCGTACGGCGAGCCCCACGTGATCCACGTGCATGTGCGTGATGACGTGCAGGCATACGCCGTTCCACCCCCCCGCCGCCTCGGTCACGCCTGCGTCTAGCGCCTCCCACGCCTCTTCCGTCCCGATTCCGCCATCCACGAGCATCCACCTGTCTGCTTGCAGGCGCACCAGGTACGCATGCACCTCGCGCGGCACGAACGACAGCGGCGTCGTGATGCGCCAGACGTCCGGCGCTACGGGGTGTGCGGGCAAGTACGCCTGGCGCGATGGGTAGAGGTCGGGAGTCGAGGGTGTGTCTTCAAATATGGGCCCGGCGGCCCCAGTAGCAAGCGTGATGACAAGGGACAGGGGCGCGGGCACACCCCCCCTCCTGTCATCCCGAGCGACGCGCGGCACCGTCCTCGCCCGTGCGCCAGAGTGCGGCGCGGAGCGAAGGATCTACTGCGCGTGCCAAGAAGTCCGTGATCGCACGCCGTCCTCCTGCCGCGCCGGCAGATCCTTCGGTCGCCGCAACAGCGGGGCGGAGCACGGCGGACTTCTGGAGGGCGGCTCCCTCAGGATGACAGGGGGTGGCGTCCCCTATCCGTCACCCCACCCGGTTGACTTGAAGCGCCTTGAGGGGCTAAAATCCAGGGTTGTCCCGAAAAAACCCAGTGCCGCCCCTGGAGCAGACCCGACCCACCGTGCTGTGCCGCACCCGCTGCTGATCGATTCGTTCCGGTCCGTCCCCGCCTTCCAGGCGCTGGCGGCTAGCCTGCCGCGGGCGGGGGGGAGCGCGCTTGCCTCGGGGCTCGCCGGCTCCGCCCCGCTGGTGCTGGTGTCCGCGCTCCACCGCGCCCGTCCCGAGCGGATCTGGACGCTGGTGGCCCCCGGGCCCGAAGCCGCCGAGCAGGCCACCGCCGACCTGGAAGCGCTCCTGGGCGAGGGCGCCGTCTTCCTGTACCCGCAGCGCGAATCGCTGCCGTACGAGGAGGGCGAGCCGCACCTGGAGATCGGCGGCACGCGCGTGGAGGCGCTGGAGGCGCTCCTCTCCGGCCGCGCGTCGCTCCTCGTCACCACGCCGCGCGCGCTGCAGGAGCTTGCACCCGCCGTGGAAGGGCTGGACGACCTGCGGCTGGAGATCCGCACCGGCGAGGACGTGCTCCTCCCCGAGCTGGCGTCGCGGCTGGAAGGGATGGGCTTCGAGCGCGTCCCCACAGTGGAGGCGGTCGGGCAGTTCGCGCTGCGCGGCGGCATCGTGGACGTCTTCGGCTTCGGCGCGCCCGAGCCGGCCCGCATCGAGTTCTTTGGCGACACCGTCGAGTCGATCCGCTTCTTCGACATCCTGACGCAGCTCTCCGTGCGCGCCGTCGACGAGCTGCAGCTGCTGCCCGTGGACCTGCGCGCGCAGGCCAGCGTAGGAGCGCGCTCCGCACGCGCCACCGAGGGGAGCGAGCGCAAGTCGCTGCTGGAGTACCTGCCGCAGGACGCGGTGGTGGTGCACCTGGCCGGCGGCGGCACGCGTGGCGAGCTGGACCGCACCTGGCAGGAGGTCCGCCGCCTGCACGCCGCCGAGGCGCAGCGCGGCAACCGCCCCGACGCGCCGGAGACGCTCTTCCTTCCCGCGGAGGAGGCGGCGCGCAGGCTGGAAGGGTTCGCCCAGCTCTTCATCGAAGACACGGGCACCCTCCCCACCCAGACCACGGCCCGCTTCCGCGCCCTGCCGCCGGAGGCCATCGACCGCGACATGGGGCGCCTGGGCGACGTGCTGCGCGGTGCCGCGGCGCGCGGCGAGCAGACGCTGATCCTGTGCGACAACCAGGGGCAGCTGGAGCGCCTGCAGGAGCTGCTGGACGAGCTGCGCATCGCGCGGCACGTGGAGCTGGGGATCGGCTCCATCGGCGGCGGCTTCGTGCTGGCGGACGCGGAGCCACCGCTGCGGCTGCTGACCGACCACGAGATCTTTCGCCGCTCGCGCCGCGTGCGCAGGCGCCGGAGGTTCCGCGGCGGCGCGGCGCTGGAGAGCATCGCGGCGCTCAAGCCGGGGGACTACGTCGTCCACATGGACCACGGCGTGGGGCAGTTCCGGCGGATGGAGCTGGTGCGGGTGGGCGAGGAGCAGTTCGAGACGCTGGTGATCGAGTACGCCGGGGGCGAGCTCCTGCGCGTGCCCGTGCACCGGGTGGACCTGATCGAGCGGTGGGTGAGCGATCCGGACGAGAACGCGCCCGCGCCCAAGGTGCACCGCATCGGCGGCAAGGACTGGAGCCGGCAGAAGCAGCGCACCAAGAAGGCCATCGAGGAGATGACCTCGGAGCTGCTGGAGCTGTACGCCGCCCGCGCCGCGGAGAAGGGGTACGCCTTCAGCGCCGACACCCGCTGGCAGCGCGAGATGGAGAGCGCCTTCCTGTTCGAGGACACGCCCGACCAGCGCCAGGCCACCGAGGACGTCAAAAAGGACATGGAGTCGCCGCGCCCCATGGACCGCCTGATCTGCGGCGACGTGGGGTACGGCAAGACGGAGATCGCCATCCGCGCGGCGTTCAAGTCCGTTCAGGACGGCAAGCAGGTGGCGGTGCTGGTGCCGACGACGATCCTCGCCGAGCAGCACATGCACACCTTCAGCGAGCGGCTGGCCGACTTCCCCGTGAGGATCGAGGCGCTCTCGCGCTTCCGCACGACGAAGGAGCAGACGGAGGTGCTGAAGCGCCTGCAGGCCGGCGAGGTGGACATCCTGATCGGCACGCACCGCCTGCTGTCGCACGACGTGCACTTCAAGGACCTGGGCCTCATCGTCGTCGACGAGGAGCAGCGCTTCGGGGTGAAGCACAAGGAGCTCCTCAAGCAGCTCCGCCGCACGGTGGACGTGCTGACGCTGACGGCGACGCCCATCCCGCGCACCCTGCACTTCTCCATGCTGGGGCTGCGCGACATGACGCTGATCCAGACGCCGCCCCGCGACCGGCAGCCGGTGATCACGCACGTGCTCCCGTGGGCGGACGCGATCATCGAAGACGCCATGCGGCGCGAGCTGGACCGCGGCGGGCAGGTGTTCTTCGTCCACAACCGGGTGGAGACGATCGACGTCGTAGCGCAGCGGGTGCAGCGGCTGATCCCCGAGGCGCGCATCGCCATCGCGCACGGGCAGATGCGGGAGAAGGAGCTGGAGGCGGTGATGACCGCCTTCCTGGACGGCGAGCGCGACGTGCTGGTGGCGACCGCCATCATCGAGAGCGGGCTGGACGTGCCCCGCGCCAACACGCTGATCGTGAACCGCGCCGACCACTTCGGCCTCTCGCAGCTCTACCAGATCCGCGGGCGGGTGGGCCGCAGCCACCACCGGGCGTTCTGCTACCTGCTGATCCCGGACGAGATCCAGGAAGACGCCGAGAAGCGGCTCCGCGTGCTGGAGCACTACACGGAGCTGGGGAGCGGCTACCGCATCGCGCTCAAGGACCTCGAGCTGCGGGGCGCGGGTAACATCCTCGGCTCGCAGCAGAGCGGCTTCGTGCACGCGGTGGGGCTGGACACGTACATGCGGCTGCTGGACGACACCATCAAGCAGCTCAAGGGCGGCAAGGGCGAGAGCCGCGTGCAGCTCGCCGAGGTCTCGGTGGACGGCGCGGCGCTCATCCCCGACGACTACGTGACGGATGAGGCGCAGAAGCTCAACTTCTACCGCCGCCTCTCCCGCGTGGAGACGGTGGAGGCGGCGGAGGCCATCCGCGGCGAGCTGCGCGACCGCTTCGGCCCGCTGCGCGAAGAGGTGGAGACGCTGATCGCCACGGCGCAGCTCCGGCTGCTGGGCGGCGAGCTGGGGATCGAGCGGATCCTGGTGCGTCCGTGGGACGTGCGCATCAACTTCCGCCGGGGCATCGTGCCGCGCATGGCATCGCTGCAGACGGCCTTCTCCGCGCACCAGCTGGCCGTGGAGATCCGCCGCCCGATGCCGCTCTCGATCGCCCTGACCCGCCACGGCACGGAGCCGATCCTCCCCACCCTGCTCGCCTCGCTGCGGGACCTGGTGGCGGAGGTCGCCAAGGCCGCGGCCGCGTAGGAACGGCAGTCTCACACAGAGACACAGAGGACACGGAAAGAAACGAAAAGGGGGTTCTTCGCGGCTTGCGGTTCCCCTCCGTGCCCTCTGTGTGACACTTTTTCCGTTGCAGTCCTTGATCCCGAAGTTTCCCAGGGCGCGCAGTGCGCCGCAGTCCCCTCACCCGGTTTTGGAGATCGTGATGAAGTTTACCCGCTGGGCGTTGCCCGCCGCCGCCCTCGCGCTTGCAGGGTGCGGCTCGTTCGGCAAGGCCATGTCTTCCCACACCGACGTGGTGGCCCAGGCCGCCGGCAAAGAGCTCAAGGTCGAAGAGGCCGCGTCGCTGCTGGCCGCCAACCCGCAGATCCAGCCCACCGAGGAGCTCGTCGGCGAGCTGGCCAAGATGTGGGTGGAGTACACCCTCCTCGCCACCGCCGCCGCCGAGGACACCACTCTCGCCGTGCTCGACTTCGACAAGCTGATCGAGCCGACCCGCGAAGAGGTGATCCTGGGGCGCTTCGTGAACAGCAACGTCCGCGTGGACACCATGTTCACCGAGGCGCAGCTGGACGAGAAGTGGAACACCGAGGGCCCCGGCCCGCAGGTGCGCGCCCGCCATATCCTGCTCAAGGTGGCGGCCGACGCCGCACCGGCCGCACGGCAGGCGGTGCGCGCCCGCGCCGAGCAGCTGCAGGCGCAGGCCGCCGGCGGCGCCGACTTCGCCGCGCTCGCCCGCCAGCACTCGGAGGACACCTCCAAGGAGCAGGGCGGCGACCTCGGCTTCTTCGGCCGCGGGCAGATGGTGCCCACCTTCGAGCAGGCGGCGTTCGCGCTGCAGCCGGGGCAGGTGTCCAAGGTGGTGGAGAGCCCCTTCGGCTACCACGTCATCAAGGTGGAAGAGCGCAAGACGCAGCCGCTTCCGGCCGAGCAGCGCCCGCAGTTCCGCCAGATGCTGGCGCGCCAGACGCAGGGCCAGGCCGTGCAGAAGTTCGTCGACTCGCTGACCACCGCCGCCAAGGTCGAGGTGCAGACCGGCGCGGTGAAGCAGATCAAGGAGATGGCGACGATGGAGAAGCTGCCCCTCAAGGGCCGCGCCGCCAACCGCACCCTCCTGGAGTACCGCGGCGGCGAGATCACCTCGGGCGAGGTGGCCACGGTGATGGAGCAGATCCCGGCCGGGCAGCGCAAGCAGGCCGCCTCGGCGCCCGACGACCAGGTGGAAACCTTTTTGAAGCAGCAGGCTACCCGCGAGATCCTGCTGGCCGAGGCCAAGCGCCGCAACTTCAACCTGTCGCGCGCGGCCAGCGACTCCATCCGCAACGATGCGCGCGCGGCGATCCGCGGGCTGCTGCAGGGCACGGGGCTCGGCTCGCGCCGCATCCCCAAGGGCTCGGCCGGCAACGCGGCGATCGAGGAGCAGGTGCGCCAGCTGATCCAGGCCTTCCTCTCCGGGCAGGTACAGCTCCAGCCTCTGGGCCGCCTGGGGCAGGCGCTGCGCGAGTCGTACGGCTCCGAGGTGAACGAGGCCGCCTACGCCCGCGTGGTGGAGCGGATGAAGGCGATCCGCGCCACGCAGCCGCAGGTCCCGCAGGGGATGCCGCAGGGCATGCCGCAGCAGGGGATGCCGCCGCAGGGCATGCCTCCCCAGGGGCAGCCGCAGCAGGGCCAGCCGCAGGGCGCTCCCGAGGGTGCTCCGCAGGGCCAGCCGGAGGGTGCTCCGCAGGGCGGACAGCCGGCGCCGCCGCAGCCGTAGCAGGTGGGGGGCGCCGCGGGGGAACCCCTGCGGCGCTCCGGCATACAACTGGGCCGGCCCGGGCGGGGCATCCGCCCGGGCCGGTCGCTTCCGGGTGGCAGGGGCCGCCCACTCCCGCAGTCCCAAGACCAGCTCATGCGCAACCGAATCGCGGCGCTCGCCGCCATCGCCGCCCTCTTCGCCGGCTCGCCGCTCGTGGCCCAGACCGTCCCCGCCGCACAGCCGGGCGAGGAGCTGGTGGACCGCGTGGTGGCCGTGGTGGGCGACACCACGCTCCTCTTCTCGGACGTCCAGCAGGGGCTGGAAGCGTACCGGGAGTCCGGCCGCGAGGTCCCCGCCGACCCGGCGCAGCGCGCCGCGCTCATCCGGCAGATCGTGGAGCAGCGCGTCAGCGACCTGATCCTGCTTGAGGCCGCGCGCGCTTCGGGGATGACGGTCAACGAGCTGGAAGTGACCGAGGCGGTTGAGCGGCAGCTCACGCAGGTCAAGCAGCGCTTCAACGGCTCCGAGGTGGAGCTGTCGCGCGCGCTGCAGGCCTCCGGCCGCACGCTGGAGGAGTACCGGCGCGACCTGACGCGGCAGATCGCCGACCGCACGATGATCGACCGCTACGCGCGCCAGGAGATCGCCAAGCGCCCCCGCCCCGCCATCGCCGAGGCGGACGCCCGCGAGTTCTTTGAGGGCGTGCGCGCGTCGGTGGGCACGCGCCCCGCGAACGTCTCCTTCGAGCAGGTGCTGGTGAAGCCGCTCCCCTCCGACTCGGCCAGGGCGCGCGCGCGCCGCACCGCCGAGGAGGTGCTGGGGGAGCTCGGAAAGGGCGGCGACTTCGAGGTGCTGGCCCGCCGCTACTCCGCCGACGCGTCCAAGGAGCAGGGCGGCAGCCTCGGGTGGTTCCGCGAGGGGCAGATGGTGCGTCCCTTCGAGGTGGCGGCCTTCTCGCTGCGCCCCGGCCAGACGTCCGGAATCGTGGAGACGGAGTTCGGCTTCCACATCATCCGCCTGGACCGCATCCGCGGGCCGGAGCGGCAGGCGCGCCACATCCTGATCCGCCCGGAGATCACGCCGGAGGACATCGCCGCCGCCCGCACCCGCGCCGACTCCATCGCGACGGCGGTGCGCGGGGGCGCGGCGCTGAGCACCTTCGCCACGGCCACCAACACGCCGGCCGACCAGCGCGTGAACCGCAACGTTCCGGTGGCGCAGCTTCCGCCCGCGTACGCCGCCCCGCTGGCCACCGCCGAGGCGAACACGCTGGTGGGGCCCTTCGAAGTGGCGAGCGCGCAGGGCGCCCCCTCCTTCGCCATCGTGCGCATCACCGAGCGCCAGGCCGAGGGGCAGTACGAGTACGCCGACGTCGCGGACCGCGTAAAGGAGCGCATGGCCGAACAGCGGCTGGAGGAGCAGCTCCTGGCCGAGCTGCGCCGCACTACGCACGTCGTCATCAACCTCTGAGGCGATGGCGGACGAAGCGCTCCGTGTAGACGTCCTCCTTCACCGGCTCTGCCTCACCAAGAGCCGCAGCGAAGCGAAGACGGCGTGCGAGGCGGGCGCCGTGTCGCTGGACGGCCGCGACGCGCGCCCCAGCGACACCGTCCTCCCGGGCCGGCGGATCACCATTCGCTATCCGCGCCGCACGCTGCAGGTGGAGCTGCTGGCCCTCCCCGGCAAGAGCGTCTCCAAGGCCGCCGCCCGCGACCTCTACAAGGTCCTGAGCGACGAGCGCACCAAGGACGAGCTCGGATTCTAACGCCCCCGCGAGCCAGATCGGCGCGCGGGGGCGGTTTCGTCCTGTCTCCCAGGCATCCAAATTGTCTCACGCGGAGACGCGGAGCCGCAGAGAGAAACAGCAAATCTCACACAGAGACACAGAGGCACAGAGAGAGAACTTCGTGCCTTTCCTCTGTGTCTCTGTGTCTCTGTGTGAGCCATGTAGTTGCAGTTCTCCCGCGTCTCCGCGTCTCCGCGTGAGGCCGCAGTTTCTCTGATGGAGCACAGAAGCATGAGGACACGCCCACGCATCGCCGTCACGCTGGGAGATCCGCGCGGGATCGGGCCCGAGGTGGTCGCGGCGGCGCTCGCGGATCCTGAGGTGGCCGCGGCGGCGGAGTACGTGCGCGTGGGACCGGAGCATCTGCTGGGCGGAGCGGGGGACGTGGCGGTGGGGAGATGGGTGGTTGAAGATGGCGTCGCGGCGGCGGGGCGGATCGCGGGGGAGGCGATCAGGCGCGCCACGGAGATGGCGATGGCGGGAGAAGTGGACGCCGTGGTCACCGCGCCCATCGACAAGTCTGCCTTCCACGCCGGCGGATGGCACTACCCGGGGCACACCGAGATGCTGCGCGACCTCGCCGGCGTTCCCGATGTCGCGATGATGATGGCGGCGGAGCGGACGGCGCTCGGCGGGCCGCTGCGCGTGGTCCTCGCCACGACGCACCTGGCGCTGCGCGACGTCCCCGCCGCGCTCTCGGCGGGGCTGCTGGTGCGGCAGGCGGAGCTCACGCACCGCGCCCTGCGCGACCACTGGGGAATCGCCGAGCCGCGCGTGGCTCTCTGCGCCGTCAACCCGCACGCGTCGGACGGCGGGCTCTTCGGCGACGAGGAGGAGCGCATCGTGGCGCCGGCGCTCAGGATGCTGGCGGAGCGGGGCGTGAACGCGTTCGGGCCGGTTCCGGCGGACACGGTGTTCACCCGCGCGGTTCGTGGCGAGTTCGACGCGGTGATCGCGCCGTACCACGACGTGGGGATGGCGGCGTTCAAGACGGCCGCGTTCGGCAGCGGGGTCAACGTCACCCTGGGGCTTCCCTTCCCCCGCACCTCCCCGGACCACGGCACGGCGCTGGACATCGCGGGAAAGGGGATCGCCGACTCGTCGTCCACGCGCGAGGCCGTGCTGCTGGCCGTGCGCATGTGCCAAACCGTTTGACAGCGGCGCAAAACCCGGCTAAGTTGGACCCACACCGACAGTTCCCTCCAGCAGTGCCCCGGTCCTCCCGTGATCAGGCTTTCATCCGTATCCAAGGAGTACGCGCGCTCGGGCGCCGCGCTCCGGGACGTGTCGTTCCACGTCCGCAAGGGAGAGCTCGTCTTCCTCACCGGCCACTCCGGCGCGGGGAAGAGCACGGTCATGCGCCTCATCCAGATGGCCGAGATGCCGACGAGCGGCGAGGTGCGCGTGTCCGGCTTCTCGTCCAAGCTCATCCGCCAGCGCGACATCCCCATGCTGCGCCGCAAGATGGGCGTCGTCTTCCAGGACTTCCGCCTCCTGCGCGACCGCACCGCCGAGGAGAACGTCGCCTTCGCGCTGGAGGTGACGGGTAAGAAGCGCACCGCCATCGCGCCGCTCGCGCACCGCGTGCTCACGCAGGTGGGGCTGGCGCACAAGGCGCGCGCGTATCCGGACGAGCTCTCCGGCGGCGAGCGCCAGCGCGTGGCCATCGCGCGCGCGCTGGTGAACGAGCCGCTGCTTCTCCTCGCCGATGAGCCGACCGGGAACCTGGACGAGTGGGCGGCCAAGGGCGTCTTCGAGATCTTCCGCGAGATCAACTCGATGGGGATGACCGTCCTGATGGCTACCCACGACCTGGACCTGGTGCGCGCCCACCCGCAGTACCGGGTGATCGAGCTCAGCCAGGGCGCCGTGGTGTACGACAGCGCCCCCACCCCCGCGGCACGCGAACCCCAGCAGGCCTGAACCCCATGTCGTACGCGCTACGCGAGGCGCTCGCCGCCTTCCGCCGCACGCCGCTGCTGACGATGCTGTCGGTGGTGGCGATCGCCTTTTCGCTCTTCATCGTCGGACTCTTCGGCCTCACCGCCTTCAACATCTCGCAGGCCGTGCGCGAGGTGGAGAACAAGGTGGAGGTGGTGGGCTACCTCCGCGACGACGCCACCGCCATGCAGCTTCAGCTGGCGCAGGACGAGCTGCGCCGCCTCCCCGAAGTCCAGGAGCTGCGCTACGTCACCAAGACGGAGGCGCTGGCCACCGCGATGGAGGAGATGAAGGAGTTCCGCGACGTCTTCACCGACCTGGAGAGCAACCCGCTCCCCGCGTCGCTGGAGGTGCGGCTGCGCCCCGGCCAGAGCTCGCCCGAGGCGGTACAGCGCGTGGCGAAGCGGCTGCAGGCGTACGCCTTCGTGGAGGAGGTGGACTTCGGCGACGGGTGGGTGGAGAAGATCTACACCATCCGCCGCCTCTTCGGCGCGGCGGCCACGGCCATCGGCGGGGCGTTCGCGCTGGTGGCGGGGATCATCATCGCCACCGCCATCCGCATCGCGGTCTTCGCGCGGCGCGAAGAGATCTCCATCATGCGCCTGGTGGGCGCCACCGACGGCTTCGTGCAGCGGCCGTTCGTCCTGGAGGGAATCATCACGGGGCTCCTGGGCGGCATCGCGGCGGCGGCGCTCACCTGGGTCGCCTTCGCGGCGCTGAACCGCTACCTGTTCGCCCTCAAGTGGCTCCCCTCGGAGTGGATCGTGGGCGTGGTCGTCGCGGGGACGGTGTTCGGCTTCCTGAGCAGTGTCGTGGCGGTGCGCCGCCACCTGGAGGCGGTCTGACGGTGCGCCCCGCCCGCGCCTTTGCTGCGCTCCTGCTGGCCGCCATCCTCCCTCTCGCTGCGATCGCGCAGCAGCGCGCGCCGCAGCAGGAGATCTCGGAGAGCCAGCGCCGCCTGCAGGAGATCCGCCGCGAGCGCCAGGAGCTGCGCGGCGAGCTTCAGCGCATCCGCGGGCAGGTGCACGACGTCAACGCGGAGCTCAACATCATCCGCCGCCAGGCCACCGTCTCGGCCAGCCTGGTGAGCGAGTTGAACCTGCAGCTCAGCGAGACGCAGAAGAAGATCGACGCCACCACCGCCGAGCTGACCACCACGCAGATGCAGCTGGCGGAGAAGAAGTCGCTGCTCAACCGCCGCCTGCGCGACCTGTACAAGCGGGGCCCGCTGCACGCGGCGGAGGTCCTCCTCTCGTCGCGCTCCTTCGCGGACCTCCTCAACCGCTACAAGTACCTGCACCTCGTGGCCCAGCGCGACCGCGGGCTGGTGGACGAGGTGGAGGAGCTGTCGCGCCAGCTCACCCTGCGCGAGCAGGAGCTGCGGCGCAGCTACAACGACATCCAGTACCTGCAGAACGAGCGCAGCGACGAGCACCAGCAGCTCCGCAGCCTCCAGGGCGAGCGGGGCGAGACGCTCAACGTGCTGCAGAAGCACGAGCGCTCCACAACCGCCCAGCTCGCCGAGCTGGCGCGAGACGAGCGCCGGCTGACCGGCCTCATCGCCACGCTGGAGGCCCGCCGCCGCGAGGCCGAGCGCCGCGAGCGCGACCGGGTTGCCGCCGCGGCCGCCGCGCGCACCCGCGCCGCCGCAGCCGGCCGTCCGGCTCCCGCACCCACCGCGCCGGTGCGCGCCCCCGCGTCCACCATGACCACGGCGGACGTGGGCAACCTGGCCTGGCCGGTGGGCGGGCGCCTGGTCTACCGCTTCGGGCGGGTGACGCAGCCCAACGGCACCGCGATCCGCTACAACGGCGTGGGGATCGGCGCGGCGCCGGGCTCGCCGGTGCGCGCGGTCGAGGGCGGCACGGTGGAGATGGCCGCGCCCTTCGAGGGCTACGGCCCCACCGTCGTCGTGAGCCACGGTGGCGGTTACTACTCGCTCTACCTGTACCTGAAGCAGGTGCAGGTGCAGCAGGGCGCCACCATCGCCAAGGGGCAGGTGGTGGGCACCGTCGGCGGCGAGCACACGCCGGAGGGGGCGCACATCGAGTTCCAGATCCGCGCGCCGGGCGGGCAGGCGGTGGATCCGCTCACCTGGCTGCGGGGACAGGCGCGCTGATGGCGCTCACGCCCGTATACGGCCACGAGGACGTGCGCGGCGTGCTCGTGGCGGCCGTGCGCGCGGGGACGCTGGCGCAGTCGCTCCTCTTCCACGGGCCGAGCGGGGTCGGAAAGCAGCGCGTGGGGCTCTGGCTGGCGCAGCAGATCATGTGCGAGTCGCCGGCGCCGGACGGGCTGGCGTGCGGGCGTTGCCAGAGCTGCCGGATGGTGCCGCGGCTGGAGCACCCGGACGTGCACTGGTTCTTCCCCCTCCCCCGCCCCGACGCGGCGACGCCCGAGAAGCTGCGCGAGAAGCTGGAGGAGTCGCGCGGGGTGGAGCTGGCCTCCCGCCGCGCCGACCCGTTCCACGTTCCAGCGTACGACCGCGCCCCCGCGTACTTCATGGGGACGATCCAGAACCTGCAGCGCTTCGCCAGCGTGCGCCCGGCGATGGGGTCGCGCAAGGTGTTCGTGGTGGGCGACGCGGAGGCGATGGTGCCGCAGGAGTCGTCGCCGGAGGCGGCCAACGCCTTCCTGAAGCTCCTGGAGGAGCCCCCGGCGGACACCACGCTGATCCTGACCTCCTCCAACCCTGGCGCGCTCCTCCCCACCATCCGCTCGCGCGTCCTGCCGGTGCGCCTGGTGCCGCTCCCGGCGGAGATGGTGGCGGACTTCCTGGAACGCGAGAAGGGGATGGCGCGCGCGGATGCGGAGCGCGTGGCGGGAATCTCGGCGGGGGCGATCGGCAAGGCGCTGCGGCTCCTTCCCGGCGCGGGCGGCGCCGGCGTCCTCCAGCGCCAGCGCGAGGCGGGGCGGTCGCTCCTCCAGGCCGCCACCTCCACCTCGGCGGCGGACCGGCTGGCGGCGGCCAACGCCGTCGCCCCGGCCGGCGCGCGCGGCGAGTTCACGGGCACCCTGGAAGCGCTCTCCCTCTGGCTCCGCGACCTGATGGCCGTCGCCGCCGGCGCTCCCGACGCGCTCGCCTACACGGACGACGCCGCGCTCCTCAACGGTATCGTCACCCGTGGCCGCGTGGAGGCGGAAGGCGTGGCCTCGGCGCTGATGCGCGTGCAGGAGGCGCGCGACCTGGCGTCCGGCAACGTCAACCCGCAGCTCATCGTCGCCGATCTGCTGCGGGGGATTCGCGCGGATCTGCTGCGGGCGGGCGGGCCCGGCGGTTGAAACCGCTGCAACAACCGCGGGAAACCTGCCTTCGCAGGTTGGGGGGGGCTGGATCCGTGCCGGGCATCGGACCCCGAGTCCGCGCAGGCGGACTTTGTGCTGTTGTTGCCGCGAGTTCACTCGCCAGGCCCCCAGCCGGGATGCCCCAGTACGAGCACGGGACACTTGCGCGGCGCTCCGGTCCTCATCGGACGGGGCGCCGCGTGTCGTTGGGACGCAGGGGAGAGGCACCGGTGCCACAGCAGCAAGATCAGGAGAACAGGATGAGCGGCGAGAGCGGATTCACACACCTGGACGAGAGCGGGCGGCCCCGCATGGTGGACGTAGGGGACAAGGAAGTGACGCGGCGGACGGCGGTGGCCGAGGGGCGCATCCGCATGGCCCCCGCGACTTTGGCGGCGGTGGTGGAGGGACGCGCGGCCAAGGGCGCCGTCCTCACCATCGCGGAGATCGCGGGCATCATGGGGGCGAAGCGCACCTCCGACCTGATCCCCCTCTGCCACCCCCTCCCCCTCACCTCCGTCTCGGTGGTGCTGGAGGTGGACCACGAGCTCCCCGGCCTGCGCGCGACGGCGACCACGCGCACCGATGGCAAGACCGGCGTGGAGATGGAAGCGCTCACGGCGGTAAGCTGCGCGCTCCTCACCGTTTACGATATGTGTAAAGGAATGGACCGGGGAATGGCCATCGTGGAGGTACGTTTGCTGCACAAAGAGGGGGGGCAGAGCGGGGTCTGGACGGCGGCGGCCGGGGCTTAGCCCTGGCTCGGCGCTTCCCCGCTCGCTGAGAACCAGAACCCCCGGAGGCTGGCATGCAGTCTCTCCTGTTGAGGCTTCAGAACGACATCGAGTCCCGCAAGCAGCCCCGCCTGGAGCTGGTCCCGGTGCTGCGCAGCGCGATTGTGGGAGGGCTGGTGGTGATCGCCGCGTTCGTGATGGGCGCGCGCACCGCGAGCAGCAGCGACGCCACCGGCTCGGTCTTCAGCGGCATCGTGGATCCGAGCGCAGGCGGCATGCGTGACCTTCAGACGGTGGAGCTGGAGAAGCTCCGGCGCACCGTCAGCTACTCAGCGCGCTACGGCATTCCGGCGGACATGGCGGCGCGCATCGAGGAGATCGCCCGCGCGGAGGACATCGACCCCGACCTGGCGTTCGGCCTAGTGCGCGCCGAGAGCGAGTTCAACCACCGCGCCACGAGCAGCGTGGGCGCCGTGGGCCTCACGCAATTGATGCCGTCCACCGCGAAGTATTTCCGGGTGAACGGCACCACGCGGCACAACCTGTACGACCGCGACACCAACCTGCGCATCGGGTTCCGCTACCTGAGGACGCTGATCGTCAAGTACAACGGCAACGTGAACCTGGCGCTCCTCGCCTACAACCGCGGCCCCGACCGCGTGGACCAGATCCTTCGCAACGGCGGCAACCCGAACAACGGCTACGTCGAGATGGTCCGCCGCAAGAAGCCCGGCCGCCACAACCCGTAACCGGCGACGCAGGATACACGAACGCCCGGCCTTCGCGAGGAGACCGGGCGTTTTGCGTTGGGTGCGCCCCACGCAGCTCCATGCAAGCTCCCCCTCCCCCGGGCACTTTCGGGGGAGGGGGATGCGTCGCGGAGCGACGCTGGGGGTGAGGGTCAAGCCCTCACACCGTGAACGAGCTGCCGCAGCCGCAGCCGCCGCTGGCGTTCGGGTTGTTGAAGGTGAAGCCGGAGCCCTGGAAGGTGGAGACGAAGTCGATCTCCACGCCGGCCAGGTACTGGAGGCTGAACGGGTCCACGAAGAGCCGCACCCCGTTCGACTCCAGGATCATGTCGTCCTCGCCCGCCTCGTCCTCGATGTTGAGGCCGTACTGGAAGCCCGAGCACCCGCCCGGAAGCACGCCCACGCGCAGCCCGGCGGACTCGGTGGCCCCCTGCTCCTCCATGTAGCGGCGAACCTCGGCGACCGCCGTCGGGGTCACCGTGACGGGGCTGGTGGCGGTCTCTGTATTTACGTTCGCGGTCGCGTTCTCGGTCTGCATCGCTGCCCCCGCAGTGTATGGTGTGTCGCGGGCCAGACGACTCCCGCCGCATCGGTCACTTGTTACCCTTTTGCGCGTCGCAGGTTTCGGTCCGCGACGCCACGAGGGGCTGCTACCAAGATAATCGGAACGTCAATCCCGCGACAGCGCCAGGATCCGCTGAACCGCTTCCACGAGCGAGTCCACGATCTGGACGTGCGGCGGCGTCTCCCCGTCCTCCGTTTGCGGGCCGCGGACGAGGATCGCCGTGCCGCCGAACCGCTCCGCCGGGGCCACGTCGCGCAGGCGGTCGCCCACGAAAAAGGCGCCCGCCAGCTCCACTCCGTGCTCGCGTGCGGCGCGCAGGAACATCCCCGCGCCGGGCTTGCGCAGCGCCTCGGGGTCGGAATCGCCGGGGCCGTGCGGGGCGTGGTACTCGCCGTCCAGCCGCGCGCCGGCGCCAGCCAGGAGCTCCACCAGCCGCGCATGCACGGCGTGGTACTGCGACTCGGTAAAGTATCCCCGCCCGATCCCGGACTGGTTGGTCACCAGGAAGACGGGGTGACCCGCCCCGTTCAGCCGCGCCACCGCCTCCGCCGCGCCGGGTAGGAGCTCCACGCCAGCGGGATCGGACAGGTAGTGGCGGTCGGCGATCAGCGTGCCGTCGCGGTCCAGGAAGACCGGTGGCTTCAACCCGCGGTGATGTTGAAGCCCGCGTCCACGTACATCGTCTCGCCCGTCATCCCAGAGGAGAGGTGCGAGGCCAGGAAGAGGGCGGCGTTCCCCACCTCGTCCGGCTCCACGGTGCGCTTGAGCGGCGAGCGCTCGGCGGTGATGCGCATCAGGTCGCGGAAGTGGGCCACGCCGCGCGCCGCGAGCGTGTTGATGGCGCCGGCCGAGACGGCGTTGATGCGGATGCCCCGCTGCCCCAGGTCAATCGCCAGGTAGCGCACGCACGCCTCCAGCGCCGCCTTCGCCACGCCCATCACGTTGTAACCCGGCACCGCCTTCTGCGACCCGTAGTACGTCATGGTGACGATGCTCCCGCCATCCGGCATCATCGCCGCGGCCGCGCGCGAGAGAGCGACGAGCGAGTAGGCGGAGATCTCCTGCGCGGCGAGGAAGTCGTCGCGCTGCGTCTCGATGAACGGGTTCGCCATCGCGGCCTTGGGGGCGAAGGCGACGGAGTGGAGGAGGAAGTCGAGCTGCCCCCACCGCTCCTGGAGCGCCCCGAAGACGGCGGCCACCTGCGCCTCGTCGCGCACGTCCAGGTCCATCAGCGGGACGTCGCCCAGCTCGGCCACCGTGCGGGTGACGCGGTCGCGCATGATCTCGCCCTGGTAGGTGAAGGCCAGCTCCATCCCCGCCCCGGCCAGCGCGCGCGCGCACCCCCAGGCGATGGAGTTCTGGTTGGCGACCCCTACGATCAGCCCCTTCTTCCCTGCGAGCAGCCCCGAGAGGGGCGACGATTCGGTCATGGCGATGTTCCCGTTGGGGAGATGAGAGACGGCGGCTCAGGGACGAGCCGGAGCCGGATTCGCGGGCGGAGCCGGTGGTGTGGCCGGCGGCGTCGTTCCGGCCGAAGGCGCCGGTTGCGGAGCAGAAGCCGCGCGCGGCGTGCGCAGGCGAAGCTCGCCCCCGCCCGCCAGCCCCACCAGGTTGCGCACACCCTCCACGCGGATGGTGTACTGCGCGTCCGGCCGCAGCGCACCCGCCACGCGCACGGTGATGGTGCGCGAGGGTGCAGGGGCGCGCGCGGCGGCCGGCGCCCCCCGCCGCGTCGTGTCGCCCGCGACGGGGGCGGCAGCCGTGTCCGGTGCGGCCGAGGGGACGTCCGTCGGCGCGCCGATCGTCACCGACGCGATGCGCACCGGCGTGCTGTCCGGCGCCAGGAGCCGGATCTGCGTGATCGCGATGCGCTGCGCCGGATCGAGGAAGTCGTCGAAGCGCACCGCGATGGCCGAGTCGGCGCCCGTGGCCTCGAGCGCCTTTGGAGCGGAGGTATCGGGCGCTACGATGCTGAGCGCCACCGAGGGCTGCGCGCCCACCGCTACCCGCGCGACGGTGGTGTCGCGCGACTCGAACGGCTCCAGCGACCGGTTCGCGTTGGGATCGCTGAAGGCGCGCACCTGGTACTCGCCCACCGGGATCTGCGCGAAGGCAAAGGTCCCCGCATCGTCCGTCCGCGTTGCGTAGACGAGCGAATCGGGGCGCAGGATCGCCTCCACGCGCACACCCTTGGCGGGCTGCGCCGTCTGCCGCTCGAGCACGGTCCCGGAGAGGAACGTCTCCGGGATCTCAGGTCCGGTGGAGAAGACGAGCCGGATCGGCTCCTGGATGCGGTTGTTGAAGCGGTCCTGCACCGTGGAGTCGATCACCACCTGGTAGATGCGGTTCGGCTCCCACCCGCGGCGCAGCGAGACGCGCAGCTCGCCGCCGTTCTTGTCCACCGCGACGGCGCTGGTGCGGGGCGACACGGAGATCGCCTCCTCCAGCCGCTCCTCGGAAAGCCCCTCGTCGAAGACGAAGATGGCGGGCGTGCGCAGGTTGGGAGAGCGGGCAAAGGTGTCCGGCCGCGTGGTGAGGAGCTGCGGCCCCACCTTGTCCTCATCGCCGCCGGTGGGCGCCTCGATGTGCGCGCACGCCGCCACCAGCAGCGCGGCGCACATCCACAGGCGCTTCACGAGCCCCCCTCCAGCGCGGCGAGCTTGTCGGCCAGCTTCGCCCGCTGCTCGCGGAACGCCGCCACCTTTTCGCGCTCCTTCTCCACCACCTCGGCGGGGGCGCGGGCCACGAAGCTCTCGTTCCCCAGCTTCTTCTCGGTGCCCGAGATCAGCCCGTCCAGCCGGCCGCACTCGGTGCGCAGGCGGGCGCGCTCCTTGTCCAGGTCGATCACGCCGGCCAGCGGCACGAAGAGCTCGGTGCCGGAGCGGAGGACGGCGTTCGCGCCCACCTCGCCGTCTGTCGCGCCCCACTCCACCGTCTCCACGCGAGCCAGGTCCAGCAGGGCGCGCGCGCTCGCTTCGAGCGCCGCGCGGGCCGCGTCGCCCGCGGCGGGGATGCGCAGCGGGATGCGGGTGCCCGGCGCGATCCCGTACTCCGCGCGGATGTTGCGGATGGCGCCGATCGCCTCCTGCACCTCCGCGAAGCCGGCCTCGGCCGCCGCGTCCTCGGCGCCCGGGGTGGGCCAGGGCGCCACGATCAGCGCCGGGCCGTCGCCCGCCGCGCGCGGCAGCTTCTGCCACACCGCCTCGGTGATGTACGGCATCACCGGGTGGAGGAGGCGGAGCGCGCCGTCCAGGGCCTCGGCGAGCACGGCGCGGGAAGCGCGCTGGCTGGCCTCGCCCAGGTCGCCGCGCAGGCGGGCCTTGGCTGCTTCCAGGTACCAGTCCGCCAGCTCGCCCCAGAAGAACTGGTAGCCGCGCAGCGCCGCGTCCTGAAGCCGGAACTTCTCCAGCGAATCCGTCGTCTCGCGCACCGCCTTCGACAGGCGCGACAGGATCCAGCGGTCGGCCAGCTCCAGGTCGTCCTGCACCTCGGCCAGGGGCACGCGCTCTCCCTCGCCCAGGTTCATCAGGGCGAAGCGGCCCGCGTTCCACAGCTTGTTGGCGAAATTGCGCGCCGGCCCGAACGACTCTTCCAGGTTGTCGGGATTCACCCCCTGGTCCATCCCCGCCGCGGCGCCGGTGATCATGGTGTAGCGCAGCGCATCGGCCCCGAAGCGCGCCACCACGTCCAGCGGGTCCACGCCGTTGCCGAGCGACTTGCTCATCTTCCGCCCCAGGTGGTCCCGCACCATCCCGGTGAGGTACACGTCGCGGAACGGCACCTCGCCCATGAACTCCAGCCCCGCCATGATCATCCGGGCGATCCAGAAGAACAGGATGTCGTGCCCGGACACCAGCGTGTGGTTCGGGTAGAACGTGCGCAGGTCCGCCGTATCCTCCGGCCAGCCCAGCGTCGAAAAGGGCCACAGCCAGCTGGAGAACCAGGTGTCCAGCACGTCGGTGTCCTGCTCCAGCTCCGCGCTTCCGCACTTCGGACACGCAGTGGGGTCCTCGCGGGCCACGATCATCTCGCCGCAGCCGCAGTACCACACGGGAATGCGGTGCCCCCACCAGAGCTGGCGGCTGATGCACCAGTCGCGGATGTTCTCCAGCCAGTACTCGTAGGTGCGCCCGTAGCGCTCCGGCGTAAAGCGCACGCGCCCGTCGCGCCACGCCTGGAGCGCGGGGTCGGCGAGCGGCTTCATCCGCACCCACCACTGGTCGGAAAGGCGCGGCTCCACCACCGTGTCACACCGGTAGCAGTGCGGCACGGAGAGGGTGTGGTCCTCCACCTTTTCGAGCAGCCCCAGCTCCTCGAACGCCGCCACCACGGCGCGGCGCGCATCGTAGCGGTCCAGCCCGCGGAACGGCTCCGGCACGGCGTCGCTCATGGACGCCTCCGGGGTCATCACGTCCATCGCCGGAAGGCCGGTGCGCTGCGACACGTCGAAGTCGTTGGCGTCGTGGGCCGGCGTGATCTTCACCGCCCCCGATCCGAACTCCGGGTCCGCGTAATCGTCCGCCACCACGGGGATGCGGCGGCCGGTGAGGGGGAGGTCCAGCTCCTTCCCCACGATGGCGGCGTAGCGCTCGTCCGACGGGTTCACGGCCACGCCGGTGTCGCCCAACATCGTCTCAGGGCGCGTGGTGGCCACCACCAGGTACGCGCGCCCGTCGGGAAGGCGCGGCAGCGATCCGCCGTCCACCCCCTCGGCCACGGGGTAGCGCAGGTGCCAGATCTTCCCCTGCTTCTCCTCCGGCTCCGCCTCCTCGTCCGAGAGCGCGGTGAGGCAGCGCGGGCACCAGTGGATGATGCGGTGGCCGCGGTACACCAGCCCCTTCTCGTGCAGCCGCACGAACACCTCGCGCACCGCCTTCGACAGCGAGGGGTCGAGGGTGAAGCGCGTGCGCTCCCAGTCCGCCGAGGAGCCGATGGCGCGAAGCTGCTGGAGGATGGTGCCGCCCGTCTCGCGCACGAACGCCCACACCCGGTCCACGAAGAGGTCGCGCCCCAGGTCGTAGCGCGTCTTCCCCTCCTTGGCCAGGATGCGCTCCACCACGTTCTGCGTGGCGATGCCGGCGTGGTCGGTGCCGGGGATCCAGAGCGCGTTCCTCCCCTGCATCCGCCGCCAGCGGGTGAGGAGGTCCTGGATGGTGTTGTTGAGCCCGTGCCCCATGTGGAGCACGGCCGTCACGTTGGGCGGCGGGATGGGGATGACGTACGGCTCGTCCCCGCTCCCGGCATCCGCGCGGAAGAAGCCCTGCTCTTCCCACCAGCGGTAGAGCTCGGCCTCGGTTTCCTGCGGGTTGTACTGCGGCGGGAGCGGCTCGGCCATTCCCCTCGTCTCCGATAGGAAAAACGGGGCTTCGGACCCCGTATGGGTCTCTCGATAAGAAGGGCCAATCTTACCCGCCGCGCCGGGATGGGTCAAGCGACCGCCGGCTTCGGGACTCCCTGCTGTTTCGCGCATGATGGCACCTGTGTGCTCGATTTTCGGTGGGGCGGGCGGGGTGCCCGGCTCCGGGAAACGAAACCGCCCCCCGGAACGGTCCGGGGGGCGGGCACGGGTGCCACGCCGCGCGCAGGCGGCAGCGCGTCGTTTCAGACGCGCGCGCAGGCCCTCCGCGCCCCGGAACGGATCCGGGGGCCGGTAACTCGGCGAGTGCGAAGGGCGTGCGTCATCGTTCTTCCTTCAGGTTCTCTGTGGCTTCCTTCCAAGCGTAACCCTGATTGCCGCTCGTGGTCAAGCCCCTCAACAGCGGCCTCACGCGGAGGCGCGGAGACGCAGAGAGAACTCCGCCCTCTCTTCCGCGTCTCCGCGTCTCCGCGTGAGACATCATGGATGCGTGGGCCCGGCGCGGAAGCCCGTCACCTCGATCTGGACGTCGTGCGCGGCGCGGAGTCCTGCGCGGCCGCGCAGGGCCAGCTCGGAGGTGGGGACGCGCGCGACTTCCTTGCCGTTGACGAGGAAGACGGCCTCGTCGGCGCCCGCCTGCACCGCGAGCTGGTTGGGGCGCCCGCCGCCCTCCGCGTCGCGGCGGATGGCGGGGTGGCGGGTCCAGTCGCGCACGATGGGGGTCTGCACGCCCTGGCGGCGCTTCACCAGGAAGCTGCCGTCGCCGCGGGTGAGGAAGTAGGTGTAGACCTGCCCCGCCTCCGGCCCTTCCAGGCCCGTGCCGCCCAGCACGAGCCCCGTGCCCTCGTGCAGGCGCCCGCTCCGCTTGCGGATGGTGGCGCGCACCTCGTACGGCGGCTCCAGCTCGGGCGCGTCCTCCTCCCACATGATCGCGTGCGCGGCCGTCTCCACCACCAGCGTGTCGCCGGTGCGCGCGATGCGGGCGGAGGACGGGTTGGCGCGCCACGTGTGTGCGGCCGGCGCCTCCGGGGGGACGGCGGCGGTGCGCGGCGGCTCGGCGCGGGGCTCGGTGCCGCAGCCGGCGAGCGCCAGGAGCGCGGCGATGGCGAGGGGGCGGTTCATGGCTCCAGCGACTTGCGAAGCTCGTCCAGCGGCAGATCGCGGACGCGGATTTCCAGCGGAATCACGTACTCCGTCTGCGTCTGCGTGCGCACGCGAAAGGTGTCACGGAGCCGCACCGGCATGTCGGTCCTGATCGGGATGCGGGCGTTGATGGGGAGGCGGACCATGTAGGTGCCCAGCGGCCCCCGCAGCGGCACGTTCACGGTGGTGTTGATGGGGAAGGTGGTGTTCAGCTTGATGGTGTACGTCTGGTCGAACGGGACGTCGAAGTGGAGCGGCGTCCCAGACGGCACGCGGACCTGGTACTTGATGGTCGCATCCGACTTGCCAAGCCTTTCGACCATCCTCCCCACCGCGGGCGCCGCCAGCCGCTCCGGATGCCGCAGCCGCGACAGGAGCACCGCGTTCATCAACAGCGACAGCACCGCCACCGCCAGTGCCACCGGAGCGATCCATGTGTTGCGGGCCGGACGCGGATCGTTCAAGCGCGCTCCATGACGGGGGATCGGGTACGGGCCTGCGTTGGGATGATAACGCGGGGGCGTGGCGTGGCGCGAGGGTGGGGGGTGGTGGTTTGGAAATGCGCGGTAGGCCGGCGCCCGAGCACCGGGGGATGAACCCAAATCCTGCAAACCAGAGTTTGGATTGAGCCGCCCCATCAGTTTTTCGCTGGCGGGGCGCTTTGCGGCCTGGCGCAGGGCTCGCCCAGGCCCAGGATTTGGCCCTAGGAGGGCTCGTCTGCACGCACTCGGCAC
>DASWNZ010000042.1:0-25695 GCA_036398975.1 Longimicrobium sp. | reverse complement strand
ATGCGCGGCCTCCTTGCCGGTGGCCGCGCTTCCCAGGCCTACGGGGCCCCTGGTCCGGGGCCGCCTTTCGCTATCATCCGATCGGATGGCTCTTCAGCCGCAGCACTTCTCCTTTGCAGCAGCAGCCTTCACCGCAGCATTCGCTGCAGTCGCAATCCGGGCAGTCGCATTCGTAGTGCATCGGACACCTCTGGTGCGGGGGTGAAGCCTGCTAACTCCTTGTAAGTTAGCAGTTTGCAAGCGATCGGTCAACGGTTTCCGGCAACGGCGTCAGCATACTCCTCTGCGAGCACGCGCCGCTCACCGCGTTCCTCGCGAACCTCGAATCGCGCGACGTGCGTCGCTCGTCCCGGCGTTCGTCGGCCTCATCGCCATCCTGCTCGCGCTGGGCGTGGCAAGGTACTGGCTGGTTTAGCGTCCACGAAGAGCAGCACCGGCGCGGCGAGCGGCGGTACCGCGTATTTCGCGGACGGCCAGACCGTCCATGAACAAACTGTGATCTGGGCCACCGGGTTCCGTCCTGACTATCCGTGGCTGGACATTCCCGTCCTCAACGAGCGCGGAGCGCCCCGCCAGCAACGCGGCGTACCAGACGTGCCCGGCTTCCACTTCCTCGGGCTGCCCTGGATGCACACGCGCGGCTCGGCCCTGATCGGGTGGGTAGGGCGGGCTGGCGCCGTTTGCGGCGGGGACGCCGTTCACCGTGGCGGTTGCGGGACACGGTCGATTGCGATGGTCAGGTCAGCGGGGACAACCGGGCATCCAGGAAGCGGAGGATCGCCCAAACCGCGTGGTTGACCAGCTGCGCTTCGGGTTCGTCGAGGAGCTCGTCGTTCGGATGCGCGATGCTCGCGTTGTTCCGCAGGGTGTCCATCTTGTCCACGACCGTGGCGAGCGTCTGTCCTACCATGGCCGTGTGCTCGGCATGCGGGCCCGTCTGGAACGCCGGGTGTGCGCTCCGGATCTTCTTGTACAGCGCCGCGCTCGTCAGGCGCTGCCCGTCCGCGCCCAGGATCGGAATGCCCATCCGGCGGGCATGTTCGCTCAGGAAGCCGTGGAGGGCTGTGTGTGCGCGGTCCACCGCGCTGGTGGGGCGGCCCTGCCGCAGCATCAGGTCGGCGTCTTCGAGCGCGCGGCGCACGGATGCCGACGTCACCGCCGGCTCCGTCGGGGTCGGGAGCTGCTCGACATCGTCTGCCTGGAGCCCGAAACCGATGAAACGGAGGTAGCCGAAGCTTAGTTCGCTGTATGTGTCGGCGATGATCCGCGCCGCTGCACGAGCATCCCTGTTCGTGGGCAGGCTCCCTGCAGCCAAGTACGTGTCGGTGTCTAAATGGGCGAAGAGGACCTGGAACTCGTCACCGAAGTCATTCTCACCTTCGAAGACCCTCCATGGCAGCCGGTTTAAGAGCCGGACTGCGGCGTCCTGAGCCCGAGTAGTGAGGATATGGTCGAGTTGCTTCTGTCGACGCTCCCAGTCTGCATCGGCGAGCGCGAGCGGTCCCAGCGAGTATGATCCAGAACCGCTTCCGGAATAGAGAGTAGGCATGTAGTGGATTGAAGCTCGTCGGGGTAATCCCAGCCTACCTGCGCCGCGCTTTCACCCAAGCAGACAGCCGCCGGTAGAGCGCACGCAGATTGATCGCGAACCCCGCGAAGCCGGGCTTCATCTCGAAAATCTCGTCGTGCGCCTGCGAGCCGTAGCCGTCGCCGGCATATGCTCGTACCGGTGCAGGTTCTCGGCGAGTCGCGCCCGGATCGCGGAGAGGACGCCGACCAGCTGCCGGCTGTCGAACTTGTAGCGCGTGACCTCCACCCCAAGGTGCTGGAGAATCAGGTTCGCCGACACCGGTTCGCGCACCGTGATGTGCCCACCGCGGCGCTGGTACTCCTCCAATTCCGCTACACCCCACCGCACGCGTGTCTCGTAGACGAACCCCAGGTCGGGATTCGAGAGGACGAGGGGACGGCCTGCCTCATCGCCATGCTCGCCGGCGACGGTCCGGTATACCGGTACCGTGTCCCGGTCACTTAAAGCCGGATTCGAACTGAAGTAGCCAAATAGCTCGAGTTCCAGCCAGTGCAGGAACGCGGCATCCGAGTACCGCCGGGCCACCTCGAGCGCGCGATGCATCGACTGCGACAGGGGTGCCCTATCCAACTCCCTGAGCAGTTTGGAGGCGGTCACCTTCATCGGCTTTCCCGTGGGAGAGGAGCGGTTCTATCCGTGAACGGGCGTTTATCCATGAAGCCAACATAGGTGCAGGCATCAGGAGGTTTGTCTCCTAGACCCAGCGTCACGTCAGGCCGCGAGACTGGTGCGTCTCCAGGAGGAAAGTGGCGAGCGTGGCCGCCGCGCCGACCGCGAGCCGCGCATGCCGCGGGTGCACGCTCGACCGTGAGCCCACCTTCCCATGGCCCGTGCCGTAGAGGTTGCGCAGCTCGGCCAGCGACTGGACAGTGGCACCGAGCTGGCCGAGCAGGCGCTTGATCGCCGCGGCTCCCTTGTGATCCGAGTCGATGTCTTCCGGCAGGAGCGAGAGCGATTCGCGCGCCGCCCCCACGAGGCGGGCGACGTCCCAGGACTCGGCAGCCTCAACGCCACGCTCCGCGAGGATCGTGCGTGCGACGCTCTCGAGGAGCTCCTTCGCGGTACCGATCGCGAGACCCGGATCATCCTCCACGGAGAGGCGCATGCGCTCGATCTGACGCTGCAGCTCCGGCGCATCCATCTGGTGCACCGTTCCCGTGAGTTCGTCGAGGTGCAGTGCTCCGGCCCGCCGGACGATTCGACCGTCGACATAGTCGAAACCATCGCGTGCGAGGGCTCGGAGCAGCTTGTCGCGGGACCTCGCGTTCTCCTCGGGCAGGTCTCCGCGGGAAATCCGTTCCTCCAGGCGATCCAGGAAGTGCTCGTACACCGGCAGCACGCGGCGCGTCTCGCTCCACCGCGTCCAATCGACCGTAGCGTAGAACTGCTCGACCAGGCTCCGCCTGGCCCCGTCGATTCCGGTGGTGGAGTGCTCGGCGTCCCACCGGATATGCGCCGCATCGAACTCCTCCCTGATTTCACGAACCGCGGAGTGGCTGACCATGATCTCGCGGAAGCCGGTTCGCGTTTGTCTGCTGATCAGATCGGGCATCGCAGGATGGCGGTTCGAGGCACCTGACGGCTGGCGCGGGGCACGTTTCATCACCCCCATCGGTAAGCGGACAAATAGCGCAAACACGCGCGAGCCGCCACCCGTAGGGTGCAGCGGCTGTTCGAGAGCGGCCAGATCAAGCTCCCGGCGAGCTACCGGCCCGGGCGGCCCTCGCGTGAAGCTGATCCGGCTCTTGATCCTGAACGCCGGCCGGAGCGAGTGCCTGAACGTCGCGGGGAGTGGCTCCACGTCGCCGCGGACGCGCTGGGCAGCGTCGGCGCAACGGCCGCCAGCGGGCTGGTGTGGGCCTTCGGCTCGAACTGGGCCGGTCCAGCAGCGTCGGTGCTGATCGCCGTCCTCGTGCTCTACTCCTCCTGGGGGTTGCTCAAGGAGACGGTGTCGGTCCTGATGGAGGGCGCCCCCGGAGCCATTGACGTCGACGAGGTGCGGGAGAGCGTGGTGGCGCTCTCCGGGGTACGTGCGGTGCACGACCTGCACGTGTGGACCATCACGAGCGGGATGGTTGCCATGAGCGGCCGCGTGGTAGTGGACGAGGACTGCTGGAGCGAGGAAACGCTGCGGGAGGTGAGACGTCTGCTGCACGACCGCTTTGGGATCGACCACAGCACGGTCCAAACTTGAGCGCGAGCCGTTCGACTATGCAGCGATGCCAGTCTGAGGGCCACCAAGGCCCGCCCACCCTAGCCAGGCGGTCGCGCGCTGGCGTTCTGGTCCCTCCCGATCCCTGGACGTGGCCCGGGCGGCGAGTCGCCATTCAAGCATTCCAGCGGGCGGGGGTAGTCGCTGCGAAGCTCGCGCGTGGCCGCTCGAACGTAGTAATGTATAGCGCCCCCGCAGTCCCACTCGAAGCTTTTCACCCGAAGCCGGATGGCCGCACTCACACGCAGGCAGAAGCAGGTACTCGACTTCGTTGAAGCCCACGACCGGGAGCACGGCTTCGCACCAAGCCTGGAGGAGATCGCCGCTCACCTCGGGCTGTCCTCCGTCTCCAACGCACATCAACACGTGGAGGCGCTGATTGCCCGCGGTTTCCTTCGGCGCGACCCGAACAAGGCCCGCGCGCTGGAGGTGATTCGCTCACAAAGCGAGGGCCGCGCGCTACCGCTGCTCGGGTACGTGGCCGCGGGCGCCCCAATCGAGGCGGCCGCGGATCGCGATTCGTTTGACTTCGGCGTTGAAGTGCTCGCTCGCGGCGACCACGTTCTCCGGGTTCGCGGTAATTCGCTGCTGTCCCTCCAGCTCCGCGACGGCGACTACCTGGTCGTGCGGACCCAGCACACCGCCGAGGACGGGCAGGTGGTGGTGGCGAGTGCAGAGGGGGCCGGTGCCACTATCGTACGACTCGGCAGGGGCACGACCGGACGCATCCGGCTGGGCGACGACGGCGCGCCCGAGTTCGCGTCCGGCTCGGTACTGATCCACGGGGTGGTCACCGGGGTCGTCCGCGTGCTCTGACCTAGCCGCCATCATCCGGTCTTACGAAAATCAACCGTACAAGCCAGCGAAAAATGCCTAACGCTCCCCAGATCACGCGCCCGTTCCATCTTTCGCTGCACCTGACAGTGCAGGTTGCTCCCATTGCCAGTGGCAACGCGGACCTTGCGCTACGCGCTACGGAGGCGCGGTCCGCGCGGCTACGGGACGTGATCGTTGCCGACTCGAAGCTGCTTGAGCTGTACGCCGCCCGCGATACGTTGGGTCATGTGGAGATCCTCGGAGATGAGCACCCGGAATCCACCGCAGGATTGTTCGACGAGCCAGGGTGGGAGGACCTCGCGGACGTAGCGTGGTCCGTCCTCTCACAGGAGGACCGGCGGTTTTTCGGTGAGTCGACCGAGTACGACCTTCCGTCTGCGCTATCGGAAGGGTTGTTTGTCCCCGAGCACTTGGCGGCGACCCTGCGGCCCGGCGAGCAGCACCACGCCGCGGGGGTCGCGCACCAGGAGTTATTCCTTGATCTGCACGGCGCGCTTTCTCTCCCGGAACCAACGCTGGACAGGACGAGCTCGTTCCTGTATCCCGCGTGGCGGCAGACGGACTCGATCCCCTCGCAGGTGGCGCGTGAGACGGCCCGGCTCGCCCGCATACGTGCTCGCCTCCTGACACAGCCGAAGCTGTTGGATCGGTGCTTCCGGCTTGCGCCGCTCGTCACTCTCGCGCGCGCCACGCTCGCGCCCCTGCTCGGCGAACGTGACCGAAATGCGGAGAGCAATGCCGCCTACCGCGCGTTTGTGGCGCCACTCGGGGAAACGGACCGGGCCTTCTTCGAGGCCGCGATCGCGGACGGGTTGTGGTCTGAGAACACGGAGCCGTTGATGGAGGCGACGACCGCCACCTTCCACCGTTTCGACCTGACGTTCCTGTCCAGGCTCACGCTCGCGCGCGCCTGACCGGCAGTCCATCCTCTGGCCACGCGGCTCAGGACTGCCCAGCCAGCGCCGCCGCCGCTTCCGGGCCGGCGATGCGCTCCCACAGCGGATCGCCGGCGAGGTTGATGTCCACGAGCACCTCCACCGGATCCTCGCCCCGTCCGACCGCCGCCCGCATCAGCTCCGGGAGGGGGGCGCCGTGCGGGATCGCTGGAGCCGCGTTTGCCTTCGCAGCGGCGGCCGGTGTCGCCTCGCGGGCGCCTTGCGCCCCGCGGGGCACCGCCTGGATCTGGGCTGGACGCGCCGCCGAGGCTCCACGCGCCGCCGTGCGGCCGGACGCGCGCTCGGCCGGGGGCACGGGGTCGCCGCGCAGGAACGGGATCGCCTCGAATCCGTCGGGCGTCTCCACGTCCTGCAGGCTCTGGAGGAACGCACGGTTGCCGAACTTGATCGCGTTCAGGGTGGGCTTCGCCAGCGTGAAGCTGTCCTGCGCTACCGAGCGGATCAACCCCGGCGTGACCTGCGGCCGGCCGAGTGAGATCGCCCGCTCCTGCGCGAGCTTGTGCAGCTGGACGACGTAGAACGTGATGCCCTGGGAGCCGGCGTGCAGCTCCGCGACGATCTCGTCTGTAAGGGGCGTGTGCTCGGTCGTGTACTGGAAGCGCCACATACGCTCGCAGAAGGCCCGGAACTCCCGGCCGGTTTCGGCGCGACCCACCACCATGTCGCCCTCGGTCTGCCCGCGCCGCGCCTGCCGGAACTGCTCGGTAAGGATCGGAAGCGCCTCCAGCCCGCCCACCAGCACCACGGGGACTCCGATGACGTTTACCAGCTGTACTAGGAAGGAAAGGATTGGTCCGGCGCCCCGCGGCTTCAGGTCCTGCACCTCGTCCAGGATCAGGACGCCGAGCCCGTGCTGCGCGGCCAGGCGTGCCATGGCCGGAATCAGCTCCTGGATTGAGCGCCCGCTGCGGTTGAACGCGTCGCGGTAGCGGGTGTCGACCTCGGCAGACTTGTGCAGCGCGTCCATCGACTGGAAGAAGGTGTCGATCAGCGCGTGAATGCTTCCGTCCTTGGGGCACTGCAGGCGCAGGTATGTCACCTGGGTGTGCGTGAACGGCTTCCCCTTATACTCCCGGTGCACGTAGAGCTGCGGGTGCAGCTTCATCCAAGCTTCCGCCATCACCGTCTTCCCGATCCCGGTGACCCCCAGCAGGGTGAGCCCGGTGGCGGTCGGCCAGAACTGCTGCGGGAGAACGCGCGAGCCCACCTCCAGCTTGTCGCCCTTCCCGGTGACGAGTATCGCGCTCTCGCGCGCCGTGATCGCGGCCTGGAATGCGGGGTGAAGGGGATTGCGCGCGACGTAGCCCCACCGCAGCAGGTTGGTGAGCCGCGCGGCGAGCTCCAGGTGAACGCCGACCACGTCGCGGTAGTACATCAGCCCGCCCGCGAGCACGCGCCGCTTCGCCGGTGGCAGGCTGCGGACGTACTCCGGATCGTACTCGGGCAATTCGAGCATGGCCGACTTCATCTCGTGCGGCTCCATCACGTCCGGGAGCGTTTCCAGGAACGGGTTGCCGCGGAACTCGGGGACGAACTGCTCGCTGTACTCGGCGTAGCGCACCAGCCCGGGGGCGAGGGGATTTGCGATCATCGTACGATCTCCGTGGTTAGGGCCCGTGGCGGGGCCTACGAGGGGAAGGGGATGTACTCTTCGTCGTCTTCGATCAGCCGCGCGGGCGCCGACGCCGGTGCCGTGCGGCGTGCCGCCGCCTCGCCGCGTCGCACTCGGTCCCGCTCGGCGCGGCGTGCCTCGCGCATTCCGTCCACGATGGGGATCACCTTCGCACCACCATGGGCGGCTTCCCTGGCCGCGGCGGCCTCCTCGTCGCGTTTCGCCTGGTGGTGGTGGAACTCGGCCAGCGCCTGGGCCCGGCGCGGGGCGGCGGCTCGCGCCGCGTGCTCATTCCTGTCTTTATCGTCCAGCACTTCGTCAAGCATGAGCCCCTGGAACCGCTTGTACTTCTGCGTCAGCCCGCATCGCTCGATCCGCCGCCCTCCGTCGAGCCACAGGTAAGCGGTGGACACGTCCCTGGGATCGAGCTTGAAGCTCGCGTGGACGCGCTTCCGGCCCGTGCCCTCCAGCAACCAGCCCTCCTTCTTCGCGATGGCGCTCTCGTAGCACAGCGCCCGGCCGTAGATCCCGAGCCCGAAGCGGCTCGCCGTCACGGGAATGCTGGGCAGGAGGTTGATGCGGATCTGCTCCGCGTCCATGACCCGCCCCATGTTCCGGCCCTGCTCGGTCCCCCACTCCCACAGGTCCAGCGGCACGGGCGCGCCCTCCCGAGGAAGGGGGAAATCCTGCGGCACCTGATCGCGGAGCGCACGCGTGCGGTTGTTCAGGAGCACCAGGTCGATGAGCATCTGGGTGAACTCCTCAAGCGTGAGCACCGCGTCCAGCCGGTAGTCCGGCTCCCCCCGGTCCCGCGCCTTCTCCACCCACCCAGGCTCACGGCGGATCGCGGTTTCGTTCGTCAGGCGGAACTGCGCCTCCACATACGACTTCATGTCCGCGCGGAACGGCGGCGTGTTGCTCACCCGCATGCGGAAGCCCGGCACTAAGTCGTTCGACGCATTCGAGAGCAGCTCCGCGCGATCCGCCGTCACTGCAGCGCACACGTGTCCGCAGGGCCAATCATCTGGCTCAATCTGGCGGCCGAAGCGGCGGCAGTACGCCACCTTGTCCGTGAACGCGTTCTCCAGCGCCATCGCGGCACCGACGTAGTTCGGGCCCTCCAGCGCCACGTAGAGTCCCACGATCATCCGGCTCCAGTGGTCCACGACGAAGTAGATCACCGGGCGGCCGACGATCCGCCGCCGGTCGATGCTGGACACGAGGTAAATGTCACCGACGGTGCTGTCGATCAGGTACAGGTCTCCGGGGCCGCGGGACAGGTGCTCGGAGGACCCCAGCACCGACCGGTGGCGAAGGTTGAACCGGCGCTCGCCGTAGCGCGCCTTCATCGACGCCTCTGCGTCCCGGTATCGCTCGGCCCAGTAGCGGAACTGGTCATAGGTCGGACAGCGGTCCGGGGCGAGGAGCAGCGGCACCAGCGTGCCGTCCCTGAACACCATCCCTTCGCGGAAGAAGTCCTCCTTGGTGGCCTGGTGCGCCTCGGTATAGTCGTACGCGCGCCCCTTGTGTTTGCGGTAGAGATAGCGCCGCGCGCCCTTGAGGATGCCGTCCAGGACCTCCGCCGTAACGTTCAGTCCCACGCTTCCGTCGCCAGCCCCGAACGTCTTGCGGGGGCGGCCGCGTTTCTTCTCCCCCGGAACCCGGATCTTGCCGCGGCCGCCGCTGCGCTCATACCCAGGGAGGAGCGCGTTGGGGGTCTGGCCACGCCGCCAGTAGAGGCGCAGCCAGCGGTAGATCTTGTCCCACGCGCACCCGGTCTCGCGGTGGGCCGCCTTCACCAGCGGACCGCGACAGTCCTCACGGAGGATGGCGGCTGGGTCTTCCCCAGGGGGAACGCACGCGGGGTCCACCAGCGGCGCGATGACGCACCACCGCGCGTCCCGCACGCGTCGTGCGGCTGCGCTCAGGAACTCGTCGGCACGCGTGTCCCCCAAGTACGGATCGTCGGTCCGGAGCCGCACGCTGCCGTCGGCAAGCCCTTCCTCAAGCTCCACGCGGGTGCGCCATGCGGGTAGCGCGCGATCGTTCTCGACGGCGATCACCGCCACCTCGGCCGTACCGGCGTCATGGTGCAGTACCCGGTACACGACCGGCACACCGTCGCCCTCATCGGCTTCGTAGAGGGCGTTGAGCGCGACAGCGGTGCTCATGCGACCCTCCGAGCGCGCTCGCCCCGCTCCAGCCCGCGCAGCGCCCGCTCGGGCCCAAGCCGCGCCGTCAGGTCCACGGACCACGCGCGTGTCGCGATCGCGTGCCAGACGAGCCGCACCGCGGAGCCGCGCCGCAGCCCCAGCCGCTCGTCCACCATCGCGCAGACCCGATTCACGGGAACCCCCTCGGCGTCGGCGAACCGGTCGTACAGGTGCGCGAGAAGCGCGTCGACCTGCCCCTCGGGAATGCCGTGGCCCGCCAGGTCACGGTAGCTCAGGACGAGCGACAGGTTCTCCACGAGAACACTCGGAAGCTGCGCTTCCGTCACGATGCGGAAGGGGATGCCGCGTCGCTCCCAGAACCGCCTCGTGATTTCCTCCTTCTCGAACACTCGCATCTGCTCCGTGGGGTCGCGCAGCTGATCTGCCGTCTTGACCGAGAGCGCCACGGTCCGCGCCTGACCGGTCGCTTCAGCGAGCGTGACGAGGAAGTCCACGGTGATGATCTTGTCCTCCCGGACGGTGATCCCCTTCACCTTTCGGGTTTGCACCGGGTGCGTGTACCCAAGCTCGGCCGCGATTTCCTGGGTCTCGGCGAGTTCGTGCAGCGGGTACTGCTCGCGAATGTCCCGTACTTCCGGGTTCCACTCCAGTAGGTACCAGCACCATAGCTCGCGGTCGCTGAGGAGCAGGTGCATCCGCCCTACTTTCTCGCCATAAATGCGGTGGGTCTTGCCGTGTGACGGGGCGCTGCGGGGCGTCTCCCACGGCTTGTAGTTCGCGCCCTCGCCCTCGCCGAAGCCGGCCCTGCGCCTGCGCTCGATGTTGGTTGGTCCGCCGCCGCGTCGCGTCATCAGCTCCTCCTCTTCGATGTTTGTGATACCGAAACAATACCGAAAATCTTCGCGTCTGTCCAGCAGTTCGCGGAGGTTCTCCTCGAACGATGTCCGGGTCCACGAGAAATGCGGTGGCACCCACCTACGAGGGATTTCCAGCGTGCCAGCAGCGACCTGGCGCAGCTGCTCCGCCGCTAGCTCCAGGTCTCCGCGGTGTGTTTCAGATTCGTTAGGGGTTAGATGGGCGGCGGCAGCGATGCGGGACGGACTGGGGGTCTGATTCAGAAACGTGTAGCCGAACGAAGCCCACCGGATGCGGCGCCGGACGAACGTGGCGGGAGTGTCGACATACGGGGCAAAATCCCTCTCGTCGAGCTTGGCGATGGTCCAGTTCGGGTATCTGCCAACGCCGGTAAGGAGGAGACGGAGCGCCTGCTCCGTGATCGCGATGGGCGGTCCGTAGTGGGAACGGAGGAACGCGGCTGCCTGGCCGACGGGGTGGAACTCGTATCGGTGAGCGCCGTAGTCTGGGTCCTCAGCCCCGTCGTAGGCCATATCGAGCTGGGGCGCGACACCTCGCACTTCCACGAAATACGGCTCGTCTGTGTTGTCACCAAGGTAAATCGGATCCATCCGCAACAGCCGCCGGAATGCAGCGCCCGCCTCTGCAAGTGCCCAATCTAGACCCCAGCCGCGGGAGGAGGCGCTCGCCCACTGCTCCCCATAGTGAGCACCCCATCTCTGGCAGTCACCCTCCCTCTGAGCCGCCACGGCGGCGCGGTGGAGCTCCCGCGACCAGCACCGTGGCCATGCGCGTCGCGTCAGCGCCTCCTGTAGAACGCGCCGCTTGCTGGCACCCAGTGCACGCGCGACTTCGGGCAACTGGGCGCCCTCGGCGGCCAGCTCCTTGAAGCGCTTCATCCACCCATCCCCAACGCGCAGCAGTTTCCATTGACGCCGCCGTTGGTCAGTTCTCTGGGCGTACAGACTGCTGCACTTCGGACAGCCAACCACCACGATCTCGGCCGGACCCGCAGGCACATCCGGCGGCATACCGACCCGTTCGCACGTGGGGTTACGGCAGGGACCTTGTTGCGCCCGAGTCCGCGGCACGCGCCGGACGACGGGCGGTGGGGCACCGGAGAAGAACTCCTCGGCGGTGAGCCCGAAAGAGCGCCACTGCAGGATGTGAAACAGCGGGACCAGGGGCCGCTCGTCGCCACTGAACATCCGACGTGTCCACCCCAAGTGGAGCAGCGTGCAGTGGCGAGAGTGGCCGAACGCCGCCGTGACCAGCCCCGTCGAGTAGCCAGCGAGCATGCGCTGCAGCTCCTCGTACCGTGGCCTTCCGTGCTCATCCACCCACCCTGTGGCGCCGAGCAGTGCTCGGTGCCGCTCCATGACGGTCGGCAGGCTGTCGGCGAGCTGGGGGTGCCGGAGCAGCCACAGGCTGTCGTCCGCAACATCGAGTTCGAGCTGGAGGGATTGGTCACCGAGCGCGCACTCGGCGGTGCGGTCCTCCACCGCCCTGGCTAGGCTTCGAAGCTTCGGGAAAGCGTCACTCTCTGCCTGGCTCCGCACACTCCGCTCGACGCGCGAAACCCATAGCCGAATGCGGTGTTCCGGGCATGCGAGCACCCCAGGCAGTAGGTGCACCCGCCTCCAGCACGGGGCACCTAGAGCTGATGTATCCGACGCGACGCACTCGGGACAAAAGCGCAACGGCGCGGGGTTGTCGTGCTCGTACACATCCGAGAAGAGGGGGTGAACGTCAGCTTCCGCTCGGCGGACGCGCATTTGGCCCGCGGCCCGCGCCACCTGACGACGGGGATAAAACGGAGCGAAATAGGGAAAAGGGGTATGCCGAAGGATCAACCGGTTGGCAGTATGTCCGTGACCAGGGGGCAGGCGCGCGACGAACGCTTCAAGCAGGCCCGGGAACGCCGGCGCTGGGTGATCCGTGTGCGTGCCGTAGAGGTTCCCTGCGAGATCGTGGGGATGCGGGAAAGCCATCGCATCGGCGTACCGAGCGACGGCGCTGAAAAATGGCTCCTCAGGACGCAAGATGGGAAACCATGCCGCCATGGACCCGGCCCCGCTGTCGAGGACCCGCACCTGGGCGCGGCCAAGCGCCGCGCCCAGGTTCAATTGGTAGAGTCTAGTGACTAGCCGAGTTTATTATCGACTAGCCGACTTTATTGTCGACTAGCCGACTTTATTACTAGGACACACTCCTCGCATTGTGCCGCCGGGCGCCTACTCCACGGTCACGCTCTTCGCCAGATTCCGCGGCTGGTCCACGTTCGTCCCGCGCAGCACGGCGATGTAGTAGGCCAGCAGCTGCAGCGGCACGCTCGCCAGGATGGGGGTGAGCGCGTCGTGGGTGCGGGGGATGCAGATGGCGTGGTCCACCACGTCGATCAACTCGTGGTCGTCCTCGCTGATCACGCCGATAATGCACCCGCCGCGCGCCTTCACCTCGTCGATGTTGGAGCGCACCTTGTCGTACACGGCGTCCTTGGGCGCGATCACCACCACCGGCATGTCCTCGTCGATCAGGGCAATGGGGCCGTGCTTCATCTCGGCCGCGGGGTAGCCCTCGGCGTGGATGTAGCTGATCTCCTTGAGCTTGAGCGCACCCTCCAGCGCCGCCGGGAAGTTGTAGCCGCGGCCCAGGTACAGGAAGTTCCTGGAATCGACGTACTCCTCGGCCAGCTTCTGGATCGCGGAGTCCATCTCCAGCAGGTGCGACACCTGCTCGGGGATCTGCTGCATGGCGCGCACGATCTCGCGGCCGCGCGCCGGCGACAGGGTGCCGCGCAGCCGGCCCAGGTGCACGGTGAGCATCGCCAGCACCAGCACCTGGCTGGTGAACGCCTTGGTGGAGGCCACACCGATCTCCGGCCCGGCGTGCAGGTAGATCCCCGCGTCCGTCTCGCGCGCGATGGTGGAGCCCACGGCGTTGACCACGCCCAGCGTGGTGGCGCCCTGCTGCTTCGCCTCGCGCATCGCCCACAGCGTGTCCGCCGTCTCGCCGGACTGCGAGATCGAGATGGTTAGCGTGTTGGGCTCCACCACCGGGCGCCGGTAGCGGAACTCGCTGGCGTACTCCACGTCGGTGGGGATGCGGGCGATGTCCTCCAGCATGTACTCGCCGATCAGGCCGCTGTGCCACGAGGTGCCGCATCCCAGGATGATGATGCGCTCGACCGCGCGCAGCTCCTCGTCCATCCCCGTGAGGCCGCCCAGCTTCACCCCGCCCTCCTCCGGAAGGAGGCGCCCGCGCATCGTCTCGCGCAGGGTGTTGGGCTGCTCCATGATCTCCTTGAGCATGAAGTGCGGGTAGCCGCCGCGCTCCACCTCGCTCAGGTCCCAGTCCACGTGGCTCACCGGGCGGCTCACCGGCCCCTGCGCGGGGCGGTGCACCGTGTAGCCGCCGGGGGTGATGGTGACCATGTCGCCGTCGTCCAGGTACACCACCTCGCGGGTGTACGCGATGACGGCCGCCGCGTCCGACCCCACGAACGTTTCGCCGTTCTCGCCCACGCCGATCAGGAGCGGGCTCCCCAGGCGCGCCGCGACGATCTTGTTGGGGTCGCGCGTGGAGACCACGGCGATCCCGTACGTCCCCTCGATCTGCTGCAGAGCGGCCTCCACGGCGCGCTCCAGCGACCCCTGGGCGCGCCCCTCGCCCTTTTCGAACATCTCCTCGATCAGGTGCACCAGCACCTCGGTGTCCGTCTCGGAGGTGAAGATGTGGCCGCGCTCCTGGAGGAGCTTCCGCAGCGTTCCCGCGTTCTCGATGATGCCGTTGTGGACCACGGCGAAGTCGCCCTTTTCGCTCATGTGCGGGTGGGCGTTGCGCGTGGTGGGCGGCCCGTGGGTGGCCCAGCGCGTGTGCCCGATCCCATACACCCCCTCCACCGGATTCGCCTCGATCGCCTTCTCCAGCTCGACGATCTTGCCGGCTTCCTTGCGCACCTGGATGGTGCCGTCGCGCACCACCGCGACCCCCGCGGAGTCGTACCCGCGATACTCCAGCCGCTTCAGCCCCTGGATGAGGAGCGGAGCGACCTGCTGCTCACCGATGTAGCCGACGATTCCGCACATGGGGGTTTCTCGATTCGTGTGATGATGGGTCGGGTCGTTGTGCCGTCACGCCGGAAGTGCGGCGCGCAGCGCGTCCACCAGCGCGAGCGCCTCCTCGCGCGTGGGGGCCTCGCAGATGATGCGGACAATCGGCTCGGTGCCGGAGGGGCGCAGGTGCGCCCACTTCCGCTCGGCGGCCCACGAGAGGCGCAGCCCGTCCTGCCGGTCCGCGTCCGCCTCGGGGAAGCGCGCCACCAGCGCGTCGTACACCGCGTCCAGCGGCTGCGACGGGCGGGGGAGCTTCTCCTTGACGATCTCGTACCTGCCGATCGCCGCGGCCAGCGCGCTCAGCGGCTGGTCGCTCTCGGCAAGGAGTTGCAGGATGAGCGCGGCGGCCACGGGTGCGTCGCGTGTCAGGTGCACGTCGGGCAGGATGACTCCGCCGTTCCCCTCGCCGCCGATGGTGGCGCGCTCCGCTTGCATCCGCCGCGCCACGTTGATCTCGCCCACGGGTGCGCGCACCAGCGTGCGCCCGGCGGCCTCCGCCACGTCGTCCAGCAGGCGGCTGGTGGAGAGGTTCGTGACCAGCGCGCCCGGCCGGTGGCGCAGGACGAGCGATGCCGCCAGCGCCAGCGTGTAGTCCTCGCCGATCGCCTTCCCTTCATCCGATACGAGCGAGAGGCGGTCGACGTCGGGGTCGGTGGCGAGCCCCACCTCGGCGCCGCTGCTGCGTACAAGCGCTTCCAGCTCGCCCAGGTTCTCGGCGACCGGCTCCGGCTCGCGCGGAAAGAGGCCGTCCGGCTCCATGTTGATGGCCGTCACCTCGCAGCCGAGCTCCTCGAGGAGGCGGGTGAAGATGGCGCCGCCCGCTCCGCGCACGCAGTCCAGCGCCACGCGGAAGCGCCGCTGCCGGATGCGCTCCACGTCCAGGAACGGGATGGCCAGGATGCGCTGCAGGTGCCGCTCGACGGCCTCCGGGTCCTCCTTCCAGCCACCGAGGTCCTGCCAGGTCACGCGCGGCACCTCCACGTCGGCGATGGCGCGCATCCCGGCGCTCTCCTCCGCGTCGAGGAACATCCCGGTGGGGCCGATGAACTTCAGCGCGTTCCACTCGATGGGGTTGTGGCTCGCCGTCACCGCGAGCCCGCCGGCCGCGCCGAGATCCTCCACCGCGAGCTGCACGCTTGGCGTGGGCGCGACCCCCACGTCCACCACGTCGCACCCCACGGACTGGAGCCCCGCCGTGGCGGCCCGCGCGAACATCGGCCCGCTGACGCGGCTGTCCCGTCCCAGCACCACCGTCTTCCCCGGCCCGCGGCTCCGCACGTACGCCCCGAACGCGGCGGCGAAGTGCGCGATGACCTCCGGCGTGAGCCCTTCCCCCACGCGTCCCCGCAGCCCGGAGACGCTCACCATCAGCTTCGAAGTATCGATCACGTGCGCCGTATTCGCTGGTTGACTTGCCGTGGCCGCGGGGACGCTTTGCAAGATCGGTTCTCAAATAATGCCTCACACAGAGAACACGGAGGGACCGCAAGACGCAGAGAACTCCTTCTGTCGTTCTTTCCGTACCCTCTGTGTCTCTGTGTGAGGCCCTGTTGTTCTTTGGTACGGGTCCTCGCTACCTTGCGCAAAGCCTAACCCGATTCCGTTATCCGGACCGTCAATGAGCGCATCGCTGTACGACCGTTTCGCCGACGCCGCACGCCGCTTCCCGGAGCACCTCGCCGTCGCCGCGGCGGACTGCCCGCCGATCACGTACGCGGAGCTGGACCAGCGCATCAACGCCTTCGCGGCGGAGCTGCACGCGTTCGGGGTGGCGGGGGAGCGGGTGGGGATTCTGCTCCCCAACGTGGCTGCGTTCCCGGTGGCGTTCTACGGCGTGCTGCGCGCGGGGGCGAGCGCGCTGCTGCTGAACCCGCAGTACTCCCGGCGCGAGATCGCCGAGTACACCGCCGACGCCGGCGCGCGGACGGTGGTCACCATGGAGGCGCTGGAGCACCTGCTTCCGGCCGACGCCACGCCGCTGCTGCTGGAGCCCGCCGAGGGGTGCATGACCGAGCCCTCCACCGGGCTCTCCGCCGACGTTCCCCTTCCCCGCCCCGGTCCGGACGACGAGGCGGCCGTCATCTACACCTCGGCCGTCCACGGGTGGGCGCGCGGAGCCCGGCTCACGCACCGCGGCCTGGGCGCCAACCTCGCCTCCACCATCGAGGCGATGGCGCTGACGCCCGACGACCGCGTCTTCGCCCTCCTCCCGCTGATCCACGCCTTCGGGCTCACCGTCACCATGACGGCGCCGCTCTCGGCCGGCGCGACCATGGTTCCCGTGGAGCGCTTCCACCCCGTCCGCACGCTGGATCAGTTGGAGGAGTCCCGCGCCACCGTCATCAGCGGCGTGCCGGCCGCGTACCTGGCGCTGGTCTCCGCGGCGGAGCGGCGCGGAGTGCCGACGCATGCCCTGCGCGCGGCCATCTGCGGCGGCGCGCCCTTGCAGGCGGAGGTGTCGCGGCGCTGGGAAGAGATGTTCGGCATCCCCCTGCGCGAAGGGTACGGGCTGACTGAGGCGTCGCCGGTGTGCCTCTTCAACCGCGTGGACCGCCCCAACCAGCCGGGCTCGATGGGGCACCCCTTCCCCGGCGTGGAGGTCACCATCCGCGGCCCGCGTGGCGAGCACTGCCCCGTCGGCACTACCGGGGAGATCTGCGTGGAGGGCGCCAACGTCTTCGCCGGCTACGTGGGCGAGGAGGGGCGCGACCCCGAGCAGTTCTGGGGCGACGCCCTGCGCACCGGCGACCTCGGCGTGTGCGGGCCGGACGGCACCATCCGCTTCCGCGGCTGCCTGAAGCCGATGTTCACCCGCAGCGGCTTCAACATCTACCCGCGCGAGATCGAGCGCGTCATCCAGGAAGACCCGCGGGTGGCCGACGCCTCCGTGACCGCGGTGCCGGACGGGGCCAAGGAGAACGAGATCGCCCTCACCGTCGTCCCCGCCCCCGGCGCGGAGCTGAACGAGGAGGACGTGCGCCGCCTCTGCCGCGACGGGCTCGCCGCCTACAAGCAGCCGGGGCGCATCACGATCGAACCCGCCTGACCCGCCGCGTCTCCGGCACCGCCGGCACGGGCGCGGGCATCGGAGCCGCCGCGATCTTTTCCGCGTTCTCCGCGGCGGGGCGTGCCGCCTTCTCCGCTTCCCTGGACGCCGCGATGATCATCGCGACCGCGCCCACGATCACCACGGCGGAAAGGGCGACGCGCGCGTCCAGCGCCTCCCCCGCGAGCGCCCATCCCAGCACCACCGCCACCAGCGGGTTCACGTACGCGTAAGTGGAAGCGCGCGAAGGGCTTACCACGCCCAGCAGCCAGATGTACGCGGTGAACGCCACCAGCGACCCGAACACCGTCAGGTACGCCAGCGCCGCCAGCGACTTCGCCGAAAAGGCGGATGGATCCACCCGCCCCGCCTCGCCCGTCACCAGCCCCGCGGCCATCAGCAGCGCGCCGCCCGCCAGCATCTGCATGGAGGTGGCGAGGAATGGCGACGCCGGCAACGGCGCCTCGCGCGAGTAGAGCGATCCCGCCGCCCAGCTCAGCGCCGCGACGACCACCACCAACGCCCCCAGCACGTCCACCCGCCCGCCGCCCAGCTCCTGCGGCCCCACCAGGATCACCAGTCCGCCGAAGCCGAGCACCACCCCCGCCGCCGTGCGCGCGGAAGGCCGGCGTCCGCCGGGGCGCAGCCATTCCAGCAGCACGATCCAGAGCGGCTCCACCGCCACCAGCAGTGCCGCGATCCCGCTGGCGATGCGGTGCTCGGCCCACACCACGGCGCCGTTGCCGAACAGCAGGAGCATCCCGCCCAGCAGGAACGCCGAGCGCCAGTGCACCCGCATCGGCGGCGCGACGCCGCGCATGCGCATGAACAGGTAGAGGATCGCCCCTGCCGTCATGAAGCGCGTCCCCGCCATCATGAAGGGCGGGAGCGTCTCGATGGCGTAGCGGATCGCCAGGTACGTCGATCCCCAGATCAGGTACACCGCGGCGAAGGCGGCCAGCACCGCCGCCCTCGGCTCGCCCACGCGCGACTCAGCCACGGCTCGCCTCCTGTGGAATGGGAAGCGCGGCCGTCTCTTTGACCGTGTCCATGACGATGGTGGAGCGCGTGGAGACGATCGTGTCGATCTCCCCGAAGCGCTCGGAAAGGAGCACGCTGAGCGCGCGCGCGTTGGCGACGCGGACCTTCACCAGGAAACAGTCCTCGCCCGCCACGTGGTGCACCTCCTGCACCTCGCGGAGCTCCGCCAGGCGGCGCGAGGTATTCACCGCCCCCGCCCGCTCGCTCGCGCGCACGAAGACGAAGGCGGTCAGCCCCAGCCCCACGGCCTCGGGGTTCACGCGCGCGGCGTACCCCATGATGACGCCGCGCTCCTCCAGCTTCCGCACCCGCTCCAGGATCGCGGAGGGCGCCATCCCCATCTGCCGCGCGATCTCCGCGTTGGAGGTGCGCGCATTCTCCTGCAGGAGCGCCACGATGCGCAGGTCTACGTCGTCCATACGTTCTCTCCACCAGCATGATCACCGAACATTGTACTGCCTATCGAGCAGCAATCTGCGTTCCAGCACCTTGCATGCGCAACACCGGCGAACAATATTCGTTCGAGCAGCGGACACCTTGCCACGCGGTGGAGCGGCGCGCATCTTCCGCCGCCACCAGCCATCCTGAGTCCCCGGAGACGAGCATGATGCACGACGACAGCGCGGAGGCCGCGGCCCACCGCTTCGCGACCCTGGCGGTGCACGCCGGGCAGACGCCCGACCCCACCACCGGCGCCATCATGACGCCGGTGTACCAGACCTCCACCTACGTGCAGCCGGAGCTGGGGCGGCACCTGGGCTACGAGTACGCGCGCACGCACAACCCCACGCGCGAGGCGCTGGAGCGCAACGTGGCGGCGCTGGAAGGGGGCACGCGCGGCATCGCCTTCGCCAGCGGCCTGGCGGCCACCGACACGCTGGCCAAGCTGTGGGACGCAGGCGACCACGTGGTCTGCGGCGAGGGGGTCTACGGCGGCACCTTTCGCCTCTTCGCCAAGGTCTTCGCGCGGCTGGGGATGGAGTTCTCCTTCGTGGACAGCGGCAACCTGGACGAGATCCGCGCCGCCATGCGCCCCAACACGCGCCTGGTGCACGTGGAGACGCCCACCAACCCGATGATGCGCATCTCCGACATCGCCGGGGCGGCGGAGATCGCGCATGCGGGGGGCGCGGTGCTGAGCGTGGACAACACCTTTGCCTCGCCCTACAACCAGAACCCACTGGCGCTGGGCGCGGACGTGGTGCTGCACTCCACGACGAAGTACATCAACGGCCACTCGGACATGGTGGGCGGCATGCTCGTCACCTCCAGCGACGACCTCCACGAGCGCCTCCGCTTCCTGCAGAACGCGGCCGGCGGCGTGCCGGGGCCGTGGGACTCGTGGCTGGCGTTGCGCGGCACCAAGACGCTGCACCTGCGCATGCAGGCGCACAACGCCAACGGCCAGCGCATCGCGGAGTACCTCGAGGGGCACCCCAAGGTGGTGAAGGCGTTCTACCCCGGCCTACCGTCGCACCCGCAGCACGATCTGGCGAAGTCGCAGATGCGCGGCTTCACGGGGATGATCTCGGTGGAGCTGGGGACGATGGACCGCGCGCGCGCCTTCGTGAACAACGTGCGCATCTTCGCCCTGGCGGAGTCGCTGGGCGGCGTGGAGAGCCTGATCGGCCACCCCGCCCTCATGACGCACGCCTCCGTCCCTGCCGAGCGCCGCATCGCCATGGGCCTCTCCGACGCCCTCGTCCGCCTCTCCTGCGGCGTCGAGGACGCGGACGACCTGATCGCCGACATCGACCAGGCGCTGGCGAAGGCCTGATCCTGTCTCACGCAGAGGCGCAGAGACGCAGGGAGAGAACAACTGAGGAACGCCTCACGCAGACGCCACAGAGGGAACTGAAAAGCCACAGAGAAAACCTTGTGGGGTTCTCTCTGTGGCTCTGTGTCTCCGTGTGAGCCTTGCAGTCGCAGTTCTCAGGGATCGACCACTCGCACCGGGAACGCGGAATTGCTCCTCTGTCCGTAGCCGAGCTGCCCTTGCTGGCCCGCGCCCCAGCAGTACACAGCGCCGCCGGTAGACAGGCCACAGGCATACCCGCCTCCGGGTGCGATGCGGGCGAACGAGATGCCGCCCAGCACGGGCCCGGGAGAGATGCGCAGTGCGTAGTCGATCTTCCCCCGCCCGAGCTGCTGGTTCGGGTAATCCTCGCCCCAGCAGTATCCCGCACCGGAGCCGGCGGCGACGCCGCAGGTGAACGCGCCGCCGGTTTCCACGATGGCCCATGGGCGTTCGAACGCCACCGCGTCCGGCGTGTACGGACCGTTCGGCGGATTGCCGGGATACGTCCCGGTGCCGAGCTCCCCATACAGGTTTACGCCCCAGCAGTACCCCTTCCCGGCGGCCGTGACCCCGCACGACGAGATGGACCCGGCCGAGATGGAGCGGAACGCCAGCCCGCCCTTCACTGCCACGGGAGTGCGAGCGTCGGTCCTGGTGCCGTCACCGACGACACCGAAGTAGTTGTATCCCCAGCAGTACGCGGCGCCGGCCTCCGTCAGGGCGCAGACGTGCGACGAGCCCACGTCCATGGCCCGGAAGGCCAGCGTTCCGGAAGCGAGCACAGGAGTGGGGCTGCAGAACCGGGTGAACGCCCCCATGGTGCACGTCGCCGCCTCCGCCCCCACCCCCTCGCCGATGCCCCAGCAGTAGACCGCCCCGCCCGCCGTGAGGCCGCAGGTGAAGGAGGTGCCGGCCTCGACCCGGACAAACGCCCTTCCGCCGCTCACCGGGGTGGGTACGGACGCGTTCGCCGAGCCGCCGTTGCCGAGCTGCCCCATATCGTTCTTGCCCCAGCAAAGCGCGGCTCCCGCGGTGGTGACCCCGCAGCTGTGCTGGTACCCCGTCGCAAGCGAGGCGAAGGTGTGCCCGCCGGCGACCGGCGACGGCGCGGCGCGCGTGGCCAGGTCGCCCGTTCCGAGCTGCCCGTACGCGTTGTCTCCCCAGCAGTAGGCCACCCCGGCCTTCGTGAGCGCGCAGCTGTGCCCCCCTCCCGCCTCCACCGAGGCCCAGGGGCCCGTACCCGCCGCGCGTGCGGAACGGACCACGGAAACCGCCATGCGCCCCGTGTTCCCCGCCGCGTCGTACGCGTGGATGGTGACCACGTTCCCCGCGTCCTCCAGCGGTGCCGAGAGCGCAAAGGGGACGCTCGCCGCCGGCGCCACCGTCACGTTGCGAACGGGGCCGCCGTTGACCTGGATTCCCAGCCGCACCACGGGCTCCACGAACGTCGCCGTCCCCTCGACGCGCATGCTGTCGCCCGTCACCTCGGCGGCCGCCGCGGGGGAGCGCAGCGCCACCGTCGGCACGAGGTTCAGCGTCCACGTCGCCGTCGCCTCGTTCCCCACCGAGTCGCGGGCGGTCACCCGGAGCGTGTTCGCCCCCGGCACCGCCGCGCTCAAGGTGGACGACCAGCCGCGCCGCTCGCCATGCCTTCCGCACGGCGTGGGCTCCCACGCCTCGCCCAGGCAATCGGATTTCATGGGAGTTGCGGCCCCGCCGTTCACCGAGAGCGTGATCTCCGCGACCCCGGTCGAGTCTTTGGCCTCCACCACGAAGCGGATGCCGCGGTTGCTGACCGTGTCGGCCCGCGGCGCATAGCGGGTGAGCGTCGGCGCCGCTCCGTCGTCGTGCGTGACGACGGTCGTCGCCTCCCCCACGTTCCCGGCGGCGTCGTACGCATACACCTTCACCACGTTCCAGATACCCGTCAGCGGCACTCGGAAGCGGACCTGCACTTCTGGCCCGCCGCGCACCTCCACCGGCTGCTCCGCCCCTTCGTTCACCCGGTAGGCGATCCGCTTGACGCCCACGCTGTCGCGCACGACCGCCTGCACCTCCGCCTCCTGGACCGAGTGGGCCACCGGGCCGAGCGCACGGGACACCTCTATCTCGGGTGCGGTGGCGTCGATGGCGCGTGGCTCCGTCGGCTGGTCGCAGGCGAGCGCAACGGCGCAGGCGAGGACAAGGAACAGCGGATGAGTGCGCACGCGCCGCACGTTCGTCCAGAACGCGGTCATTCGATGGATCCTGTGGGGAGCTTTCGGCTGGCTGGCGGGGAGTACATTCTGCCACAACGTGCCACGCGTGCGCAAGATGACACTTCCCGCCCCGAGCTCACCCCACAGCCCGCCTTTCCGGCTGCACGGGTGCCCCGCGCTCCGGCCGGCCATAATGCGGCCAGGCGTACTGCACCCGCATCTGCTCGAGAATCGCTTCCCCCTCTCCGTCGGGGTCCGGGTACGCCTCCCGCATCCTGCGCTGCAGCACCTCGACGATCTCTACGATGTAGCGCTTCGTCTCCTCCGTCGGCAGATCAGCGACGTGCTTCCCCTCGAACTTGCTGATTTCGTCGAGCAGCTGTACCGCCAATTTGTTCTCGGAGAGCGGGCACCCCCTGTCGCGGAGGGTTCCCAGCCGGTCGTGCTGGTAGAGCTGGAGTGTCGCCTCGTACACCGCGTGCACGGCGTCGCCCTCCGGCACCTCGTTCAGGATCTCGAACATGCTCACCTCCGTAATTCGAGGACATCGAAGCACCCGTTCCGCAGGTCCTCGATACGGTATTCGAGGGAGAGCGGATGAGCGCGCTGGTAAACCGGTACTTCGGGAACTCTGCCCTCCAGCCGGTCGAACGGAATGACGTACAGCACGGGTCGGAAATCCGGGATCTTCGCCTCCGCGACGATTTTTGTGATTTCGCGGTGTCGAGCCTTGGTGATTGCGCCCCCCGCGAGCTTCGCGTCTGCGCCGTCCATGATGCCGGCGATGTTCCGCCTGATGCCGTCGCTGTGAAGATCCCCCCGGCGGGTCTCCTCCTCCAGGTTGCGGTAGATCTCGGCCGGGCTGGATGTCGGCGGAATGTTGAAGTGTCGCGGGGCGGTGATGCCATCGTAGAACGCGGTGCACCAGGCGTAGTGCACTCCGTAGAAGCGCTCCGCGATGGAGTACGCGAGCCAGGTGCTCGCCGAGTAAAGAAGGATAGGCGTTTTCATGCCGCGGAGTCGCTCCAGGACGAGGGGTGGCGCCGTGCCGGACGAGCCATACTATACAGGAGCAACAGGACTTACAAGCGCCCGCCACAAACCGGTTCGCGCGGTGGCGCAGAGGGGATTTGATCCGCAACCCAGGCGCCTGTATCATCCCCGAACCGGAGTACCTCCTCCTCCAGACGACCGGCATTCGTGAAGATCCTGATCGTGGGCAACGGCGGGCGCGAGCACGCCCTCCTGTGGAAGCTGCGGCGCGACGCGCCGGGCGCCGAGTTCTTTGTGACCAACCCGAACGGCGGGATGCGCGGGGCCACCGCCGTCCCCCTGGCACCCGGCGAGATCCAGGCGCTCGCCGCGTGGGTGCAGGCCAACGGGGTGGACCTAACCATCGTGGGCCCCGAGGCGCCGCTGGCCGCGGGAATCGCGGACCACTTCGCGGACCGGGGGCTCGCGGTGTTCGGGCCGTGCAAGGCGGCGGCGGCGATCGAGAGCTCCAAGAGCTTCGCCAAGGGGCTGATGAAGCGCCACGACATCCCGACCGCCGACTTCCGCGCCTTCGACCGGCTTCCCGAAGCCGAGGCGTACCTGCGCGAAGTGGGCGCGCCAGTGGTGGTCAAGGCGTCCGGGCTCGCCGCCGGAAAGGGCGTGGTTGTGTGCGAAACGCTGGATCAAGCGTTTACCGCGGCGCGCGAGATGCTCGGCGGCACCGCGTACGGCACGGCCGGCGCCGAGGTGGTGATCGAGGAGTTCATGCACGGGGAGGAGCTCTCCGTCTTTGCGCTAACCGACGGCACCGGCGTCGTCGCCATGCTCCCCGCGCAGGACCACAAGCGCATCGGAGAGGGGGAGACGGGGCCCAACACGGGCGGGATGGGCGCCTACGCGCCGGTTTCGCTCGCGACGCCGGAGCTTATGGAGCGCGTCGAGCGCGACATCCTGCGCCCCACCGTCGCGGCGATGGCGGACGAGGGACGCACCTTCCGCGGCCTGCTGTACGCGGGATTGATGCTGACTGACAGCGGCCCGCGCGTGGTGGAGTTCAACTGCCGCTTCGGCGATCCGGAGACGCAGGTCGTCCTCCCTCTGCTCCGCTCCTCGCTGCTGGATCCGGTGCTGGAGATCGCGCGCGGCGGGAGCATCGCGGGCGCGCGGCTGGAGTGGGACCCCGGCGCCGCCGCGACAACCGTCCTCGCGTCCGCCGGCTACCCGGGCGACTACCCGTCCGGCCTCCCGGTGACGATCCCGGCAGACATCGAGGCGGGGGGCGACGTGATCGTTTTCCACGCGGGCACGCGCGAGGAGGATGGCGCGCTGGTAACCGCGGGTGGGCGGGTGCTGGCCGTAACCGCGCTGGCGCCTACCGTGGCCGAGGCGGCGCGGCGGAGCCGGGAGGCGGCGGAGCGGATCGAGTTCGAGGGGAAGCAGCTGCGCCGCGACATCGGGTGGCGCGAGGTGGCGCGGGCGGGAGGGGAGCGTGCCTGAGCTTCCCGAAGTCGAAACCATCGTCCGCGACCTGGCGTCGTCGGTACCGGGCCGCACCATCAAGGACGTCGAGGTCTTCCACGCGGACCTGATCGAGGGCGAGAGCGCGGCGGAGTTCACGGAGGCGCTGCGGGGGCGGAGAATCGGCGGGGTGACGCGGCGCGCCAAGAACATCGTCTTCGACCTGGGGCGCGGCGACCGGCTCCTGGTGAACCTGGGGATGACGGGGCGCCTCCTGGTCCCCCGCAGGGGCGATCCACTCCCGACCCACCTGGGCGTGCGGATGACGCTCGGGCGCGGGCGCGAGCTTCTCTACGCGGACACGCGGCGGTTCGGCCGGCTCTGGCGGGCGGACGAGCCGGGGTGGAGCGCCTTCGACAGCCGACTCGGCGTGGAGCCGCTTTCGGGCGACTTCAGCACCGAGCGACTGTTCGAGATGACGCGCCGCTCCCGCGTGGCCGTGAAGACCTGGCTGATGGACCAGGCGCGCGTGGTGGGCGTCGGGAACATCTACGCCAGCGAAGCGCTATTCCGTGCGGGAGTCGATCCGCGCCGCCCGGCGAACGAGCTGACCCTCGACAACGTGGAGCGCATTCGCCGCGCGACGCAGGAAGTGCTAGGCGAGGCGATCGAGTTCCGCGGCACCACGTTCCTGGATTACCGCGACGCCAGCGGCAACCGCGGCGAGTTCTACGACCGATTGCGGGTGTACGACCGCGAGGGCCAGCCGTGCGCGGCGTGCAACCGGCCGCTGCAGCGCATCGTGCAGG
>DASWNZ010000041.1:0-22126 GCA_036398975.1 Longimicrobium sp. | reverse complement strand
GCCGACGCGAGCCACGAGCTGCGCACCCCGCTCACCGCCATCCGCGGGTCGCTGGGGCTGCTGCACGGCGGCGTGCTGGCGAGCTACCCGGAGCGCGCCGCGCGAATGGTTGCACTGGCGCTGGCGAATTCCGAGCGGCTGGGGCGGCTGATCGACAACATGCTGGACCTGGAGAAGATGGCCTCGGGCAAGCTGGAGATCGAGCGGCGCCCCTTCTCCATCCGCCAGATCGCCGACGACGCCATCGACACCATCCGCCCGCTGCTGGAGCAGGCAGACCTCCTGCTGGTGGCCGACCTGGCCGACGTGGCGGTGAACGTCGATCCCGACCGCATCGCGCAGGTGCTCACCAACCTGGTGTCCAACGCGGCCAAGTACTCGCCCCGCGGCGGCGCCGTGTGGGTGCGCGCCGAGGTCGTGGGCGCCGACCTGCGCGTGCAGGTGCGCGACCAGGGGCGCGGCATCCCCGCGGCGAAGCTTGAGTCGATCTTCGAGCGCTTCCAGCAGGTGGACTCGTCGGACAGCCGCGAGAAGGGCGGAACGGGGCTGGGTCTCCCCATCTGCCGCAACATCGTAGGACTGCACGGAGGCCGAATCTGGGCGGAGAGCTTGCCCGGAAAGGGTAGTACTTTTACCGTTCTCCTCCCCGGCGCGGTGGTGGAGGAGGCGGCGCGGGAGTGATGATGGCGCAAACTGGGCGGTACTTGCACGCCGAGGCCCGGAACACGCGCCGTGGCTCGTTGTATGGGAGGCATGCACGACGGGTGCGCCGTACCCTTCCCCCGACCGGTTCCGTTTTGGGCGCGATCGACGATCCGCAACGCCTCTCCGCGCTGGAGCTCCTCGGCCTGATGGACTCGCCGGCCGAGGCGTCCTTTGACCGTTTCACCCGCCTGGCCGCGCGGCTGCTGAACGCGCCGGTCGCGCTGGTGACGCTGCTGGACGCCGACCGGCAGTACGTCAAGAGCTGCGTGGGTGTGGATGGCGCGGCGGGGAGCTACACGCCGGTGTCGGAGTCGTTCTGCCGCCACGCCATCGATGCCGGGGGGGCGCTGCTGCTGGAGGACGCCGCGGCGGACCCGCGCGTGCGCGACACGCTGGCGGTGCGCGAGCAGGGGTACCGCGCCTACGCCGGCTACCCGATCCGCACGCCGGACGGCCACATCCTGGGCACCCTCTGCGTTCTGGACTACCGCCCGCGCGTCTGGAGCCACGACGAGCAGCAGGTGCTGGCCGACCTGGCCGACGCGGCGACCACGGAGATCGCGCAGCGCGTGCACCTCGCCGAGCAGGCGCGCAGCGAGGCGCACTACCGCCGGCTGGTGAGCACCTCTCCGTACGCCATCTACGCGCTGGACGTGCAGGGGCGCTTCGTGGAGCTGAACCGGGCCGGCGAGGCGCTGCTGGGCCGCGAGAGCCAGGCCGTCCTCGGTAGCTACTTCGGCGCCATCGTCGCCCCCAAGGACCTTCCCGCCATCGAGCGCATCTTCATCGACCTCCTGACCGGCGCCATCGACAACGCGCTGATGGAGATGGACCTGGCGCGGCCGTCGGGGGAGCTGCGCCGCGTCTCCGTGAACGCCACCGTCATCCGCGAAGAGGGGCGCGTGACCGGCATCCACGGCATCGGGCGCGACATCACCGACGAGCAGGTGCTGCTGGCCGAGATGAAGCTCCTCCACCTGGCGCTGGGGAACCTGTCGCACGGGGTGAGCATCACCGACGAGGGCAACCGCGTGGTCTTCGTGAACCGCGCCTTCACCGACATCCTGGGGATCGCGGCGGCGGCCGATGCGCAGGCGTACCTGGACGGCCTCGTTCCCGACGCCGAGGGTGCGCAGCCGGAGGAGATCAGGCGCGCGTTGCGGGGCGAGGGGCAGTGGAGCGGGCTGGTGTGGCGGCCGCGGATGGACGACGGGCGGCGCGTTCCGCTGGACCTCTTCATCTCCGTGGTCGACGGCGCGGAGGGGGGCGGCCGCCGCTACTTCACCATCGTGCAGGACGCCACCGAGCGGCTGGAGCGCGAGCGGCACCTGCGCCGCGCCGAGCGGCTGGCGGGGCTGGGGACGCTGGTGGGGGGCGTGGCGCACGAGCTCAACAACCCACTGACCGCCATCAAGGGCTTCACCGCGCTGATGCTGATGGACTCGCGTACGGTGGAGGACCGCGAGGCGCTGGAGGTGATGAAGCGCGAGGCGGACCGCGCCGCGCAGATCGTGGCCAACCTGCGCCGCCTGGCGCGCGACACGCAGGAGGAGGACACGCCGCGCGAGCGGGTGGACCTCAACAACGTGATCGGCCACATCCTGCAGGTGCGCGGCTACTCGCTGGGCACCCACAACGTCGCGGTGGGCACCGAGCTGGACGCCGCGCTCCCCCCCATCCTGGCCGACCGGGGGCAGATGGAGCAGGTGCTCCTGAACCTGGTAGTCAACGCCGAGCAGGCGCTCGCCGGCCGCCCCGACCCGCGCATCACCGTGCGCACGCAGTCGGGCGAGCGGGGCGTTTCGGTGTACGTGGTGGACAATGGGTCCGGCATCCCGCCCGAGGCGCTGGAGCGCATCTTCGACCCGTTCTACACCACCAAGGCGCCCGGCGAGGGCACCGGCCTGGGCCTGGCGCTGGTGCACGGGATGGTGGCCGACCACGGCGGCCGCATCCACGTGGAGAGCGTGCCGGGGGAGGGGACCACCTTTCGCATCGACTTCCCCGCCGCCGAGGAGGGGAGGCCGGAGCCGCCCCCCGTCCGCGAAGCGCTCACCACCGCCACCGAAACGCTGCGCGTGCTGGTGGTGGACGACGAGGACAGCATCCGCCGCACCCTGTCGCGCTACCTGGCCCGCCGCGGCCACCGCGTGAGTGTCGCCTCCGAGGGCGGCGAGGCGCTGCGCATGCTGGAGTCGGAGGGCGGTTTCGACGTGATCCTCTCCGACGTGCGCATGCCTGGGCTGAGCGGCGACCGCCTGCACGCCCGCCTGCGCGAGCGCGGCGACGGGATGGACCGGCGCCTCGTCTTCATGAGCGGCGACGCCCTCGGCGACCAGACCGCCGACGCCCTCTCCGCCTCCGAGGTCCCGGTCATCCTCAAGCCCTTTGACATGGGCACCGTCGCGGACACGGTCGAAGCCGTGGGGCGCTCCGGCACCTAGCAAGCACTGCACGTCCGCATGTTCGGAGCAACTTGAGGCGCGAGGAGATCATCCTTCGCGCCTCCTTCGTTGCGCCATACACTGACTGGAAATGCGACGAATCGCGTTTCTTCGGCTTCTTGGGAGGTTCCGTGCGCGGTACCCGCCACACCGTCCGGTTTCTCGACAGGAAGAGGCCGTGGCCTACATGGCTAACTAGCGGTGCCGCAAGTGTTTAGCGCACGGCAACACGCGGCCCGCTCCTCGCTTTACCACGACTCGCCGGAGCCACCCTCTTCCGCGAGTCGAATATGCGCTCAATCCCGCTGCTGGCCGCCACGATCCTCCTCTTCGCCTCTCCGCTCGCCGCGCGTGCGCAGAGCGTGGGTGGTGGGATCGGTGTGAGCGCGCAGGTGGTGGCCGCGGAAGAGCTGAAGCTTGCATCGGCGCTGGGCGGCCCGGCCGGCGCGGAGCAGGTCCGCGTGGAGCGCACGCGTGGCGGCGATGCGAGCCTCTCGGTCGCCCTGGTCCTGACCCACCGCGCGCGCCCCGTCGTCTCCCTCCAGCAGCGCGCGGGCGACCCTGCCTGTGAGCTCCTGACCGGCGGCGCGCGCACGGATGCCGGCTGGGGCACCCACCTCCGCTGCACCGCGAACCCGGCCGGTGCGCCGCAATGGGCGCGCGTGCTGATCGTGCCGAACACCTGACGGGAAGCGGCTGGGTCGGACGGGCGCCGGCGCCGGACGCCGGCGATGGCGCCGGGGGCTGAAGCCCCCGGCTGGAACTACGGGAAGGCGGCTGAAGCCGGCTCGAAGGACGCGGTGTGGCGGGTCCGGGCGGCGGGATTCGGAGCATGGCCGGGCACGGGCAGCCACGTGGGGCGGCCCCTACGATTTCGGTGCCGGTCGCCGGGATGACAATACGAACGCGGCGCCGCGAGAAGATCGTGGCGCCGAGGTGTGTTGCGATGCAACGTCGGGCACGGGCGCGATGAATCGCGCCCCTACGGGGCATCTGTGCAGCGCGCAGGGTGTTCTCCCCCTCACCCGCCCTGCGCCCCCGCAGGCGGGGGAGGGGGCCGGGGGGAGGGGGCACTGCGCCTACCGCTCCAGCATCCGCGCGATCCGCTCAGCCAGCTCGTCGGCGTCGAAGGGCTTGTGGACGACCTCGGCGCCGGGGCCGAGGGCCTCGCGGTTGAGGGCGGCGCCGCGCGTGTAGCCCGTCATGAAGAGGATGGGAAGGGCGGGGGAGACGGCGCCCAGGTGCCGCGCCAGCTCCTCGCCGCCCATGTGCGGCATCACCAGGTCGGTGAGCACCATGTCGACGCTGGCGCCGTGCTCCTCCCACAGCGCCAGCGCCTCGCGTCCGTCGCGCGCCTCCAGCACGCCGAAGCCGCGGCGGTACAGGGCACGTGCGGTCACGCGGCGCACCGGGTCCTCGTCCTCCACCAGGAGCACCGTGCCGCGCGCGGTGGCGGGGGCGAGCTCGGGCGGCGCGTCGGCGGCGGGGCCGGTGTCGGTGACGCGCGGCAGGAGGATGTGAAAGGTGGTGCCGCGCCCCAACTCGCTCTCGACGGTGATGTAGCCGCCGCTCTGCTTCACGATGCCGTAGACCGTCGCCAGACCCAGCCCCGCGCCTTTGCCGGGGCCGTGCGTGGTGAAGAACGGCTCGAAGACCTGCTGGCGCGTCGCGTCGTCCATTCCGTGTCCGTCGTCGCTCACGCTGAGGCGCACGTACTCGCCCGCGGCCATGTACGCCGGGCGCGGGTCGGACTCGGCGACGACGGCGTTGGTGGTCACCAGGCGCAGCGTGCCGCCGTGCGGCATGGCGTCGCGGGCGTTGAGCGCCAGGTTCACCAGCACCTGGTCGAGCTGCTGCGGGTCCGCGTGCACCGGCGAGATGCCGGGATCCAGCACGGTGGCGACCTCCACCTTCTCCGGCACCAGGCGGCGCAGCATGGGGAGCGCCGCGGAGAGCGCCGCGTTCAGGTCCAGCACGCGGGGGACGAGGATCTGACCGCGTCCGAAGGCCAGGAGCTGCCGCGTGAGGGCGGCGGCGCGCACGGTGGCGGACTGGATCTCCGCGACGTCCTCCACGCTGGGCGAGTCGGCGGGGATGTCCATCGAGAGCAGGTCGGCGTTGCCCTTGATGGTGGTGAGGAGGTTGTTGAAGTCGTGCGCCACGCCCCCCGCCAGCCGTCCCACCGCCTCCATCCGCTGCGCCAGACGGAGCTGCTCCTCCAGCCGCAGGCGCTCGCGGATGTCTCGCGCGACGATGAGCACGGACGGCTCGCCGGCGTACTCCACGGCGCCGGCGGTGATCTCCACGTCGATGGCGGCACCGTCCACGCCCAGGAGGCGCTCGTGGGCGGGAAGGGCGCGCTCCCCCGTGGCCGCGGTACGGATGTACTCGGCGGCACGCTCGCGGAACTCGGGGTGGAAGAGCTCGGCCACGGGACGGCCCAGCAGGCCGTCGGGGCCGGACAGCCCCAGCATGGCGGCAGCCGCGGCGTTGGCGTACGCCACGACCTCGCCGCTCTGCACCAGCACCGCCTCGCGCAGGAGCTCCAGGAGGTGGCGGCACCCTTCCTCGCGCGCGATCACCTGGCGCGCGGCCATGGCGTGCCGCAGCACGCACCCCAGCAGGTCGGGGGTGACCGCCGCGTACGGGATCGACGCGGCGGCGCCGGCGCGCGCGAACTCGGCGGGGTCCCCCTCCTCCAGCAGGACGATCACGGGAACGGCGTGCCCCGCCAGCCGGGCGACGCAGCCGAGCGCGTCGCCGCGGTCGCGCAGCACCACCGCGTCGCACGTGCCCGCCAGCGCCGCCGCGACCGCTTCGTCGTGCGTGGCCACCCGCACCGCCCGCGAATTCGGGGGCGGGGGCATCGCGTCGTCCCCTTTGTCCACTATCACGATCCGCAGCATCCCTTCGCTCACGGCGCCCTCACGGCCAGGACGGCGCGCACGATCTCCAGCAGCTCCGCGGCGCCGAAGGGCTTGGCGAGGAAGGGGTAGCTGGGCGCCAGCACGCCGTAGCGCACCGCGTCCACTTCGGGTCGGCCGGACATGAACACCACGGAGATCCCCGGCCGCTGGTCCGCGATGCGAGCCGCGAGCTGCACGCCGTTCATCCCGGGGAGCACGATGTCGGTGAGGAGGAGCTCGATGCCGCCATCGTGCTTCCACGACACGGAGAGCGCCTCCGTGCCCGCGGCCGCCTGCAGCACGGTGTAGCCGCTCCTGCGCAGGATCTCGCTGGCGGTGCGGCGCGCGGAGGCGTCGTCGTCCACCACGAGCACGACCGGTGCGGGTTCGTTGTCAGGCATCAAAGAAACGGGAAAGGGGACGCGCAAACCCGGTGGGCGCCCCTATGATAAGGGGACGCGGCCCATCGCGCACGATGAAAGGTGCAGAATTTGGCGCGTTCGCATACTTTGGGGTAGCGACGCGGCAAAACTCCCGCTCAATGACCCCCCTCGAAGACAACCCGCATGGCACGTTCCGTACTCCTTGTAGACGACGATCCCTCGGTGCTGCGCGTGCTCCGGCGCTACTTCGAGCGCGGCGGCTGGGAAGCCTTCCAGGCGCTCAGCGGCGAAGACGGGGTGCGCACCTTCGAGGCGCACCTCCCCGACCTCGTGCTGCTGGACGTGAACCTGCCCGGCATCAGCGGCCTCCACGTGCTGGAGGTGCTCATCTCGCGCGGCGCCACGGTGGTGATGCTCACCGGCCAGGCCGAGGTGGGGACCGCCGTGGAGGCGATGCGCGCCGGCGCCGAAGGATTCCTCACCAAGCCGGTGGACCTGGACCACCTGGGCGCCGCCGCGGAGCGCGCGGTGGAAAAGGTGGAGCTGCGCCGCGCCAACCACGCCCTGGCCGAGAGGGTGGTGGAGCAGGGGCGCGCTGGCACGTTGGGCAGCTCGCCGCGGATGCGCGAGCTGACGCGGCAGGTGGAGCTCCTCGCCTCGTCGCAGGACACCACGCTCCTGCTGCAGGGGGAGAGCGGCACCGGCAAGAGCTGGGTGGCGCAGCTCACGCACGGGCTCAGCCCGCGGGCGCGCTCGGCCTTCGTGGAGATCAACTGCGCGGGGCTCTCCGCCACCTTTCTGGACTCCGAGCTGTTCGGGCACGAGAAGGGCGCCTTCACCGACGCCCGCGAGATGAAGCGCGGCCTCTTCGAGGTGGCGGACCGCGGCACGCTCTTCCTGGACGAGATCGGCGACCTGTCGTCCGACCTGCAGCCCAAGCTGCTGCGCGTGCTGGAGACGCGCACCTTTCGCCGCCTCGGCGGCACACGCGAGATACAGGTGGACGTGCGCCTCATCGCGGCCACCAACAAGGATCTTGCGGCCGAGGTGCGTGCGGGGCGCTTCCGCGAAGACCTCTTCTACCGGCTCTCCGTCTTCCCGCTCACCATACCGCCGCTGCGCGAGAGGTCGCGCGAGGACGTGCTGGAGCTGGTGCTGGAGGCGCTGCGGCAGCTTCACCTGCGCCACCCCGCATCGCCGGACCGGCTGACCGACCGCGCGCTGGACCTGCTGCTGGGCTACGCCTGGCCGGGCAACGTCCGCGAGCTGCGGAACGTGCTGGAGCGCGCCCTCGTCCTCTCGCCGGGCGACGACGCGATCGGCCCGGAGCACCTTCCCGAGGCGCTGCGTGCCCCCGGCGCTCCCCGCGCGGCGCGGCTGGACAGCACCGTCCTGACGCTGGAGGAGGTGGAGCGGCAGCACATCGAGCGCACGCTCTACCTGAGCGAGGGGAACCGCACGCTGGCGGCGCAGCGGCTCGCCATTTCCCGCGCCACGCTGCACGCCAAGATCAAGCAGTACGGGCTGGAGCGGGTGGGGCGCGACGAGGAGGCTAACGCGTGATCCTCAGCAGCATCTCCACCACGGCGGGGTGGAAGCGGGTGCCGCTCCCCGCCTCCAGGGTGCGCGCGCAGTAGTCGTGGTCCATCGCGCCGCGGTAGGCGCGCGGCGAGGCCATGGCGTCGTACGCGTCGGCCACGTGCAGGATGCCGGCGAGGAGGAACTCGGCGGAGCCGGAGTCCAGCGCGGGGTGCAGCGCGTCGTAGGGGACGGTGTGGTGCTCGATGAGGCGCGCCGCTCCGCGCAGCGACGCGACTCCCTCCACGATGCGGGCGCCGGCGCGGGCGTGGGCGCGGATCTGCTCCAGCTCATCGGCGCTCAGCGGCCCGGTCTTGTGCAGCAGCTCCAGCGGCACCACCACCTTGCCGATCTCGTGCAGCAGGGAGGCGAACTCCAGCAGCTCCACGTCCGCGGGCGCGACCCCCATCGCCTCGGCCACGCGGCGGGCGAGGGCGGCGACGCGCACCGAGTGCCCGTGCATGTACGGGTCGCGCGCGGCGATGGTTCCCGCCAGCGCGGTGACCACGTCGCGGCGCAGCTCGCGCATGCCGTGGCGCATCTCCTCCATCTCGCGGCACACCTGCCCGCGCAGCGCCACCACCTCCTCCGCGATCCTCCCCACCGCCGCCTCGATCGCCCACTGCACCTCGCCGTCGCGGAAGGGACGGCGGAGCGGGATGGTGCTGTCGGCGTGCGGCGCTTCGGCCCCTTCGTCCACGATCACCAGGTGCGCCCCGGCGCGGTTGATGTGGCGGAAGCGGCTCAGGTACTCCGCGCTCTCGTGCGCCGTCGACGACGAGCCCAGGTCGGAGATGATCAGGTCGGGAACCAGCCCCTGCTCCAGCGAGCGCAACGCCTCGCGCGCGTCCGGCACGGTGAGCGCCAGGTGGCTCCCGCGGCGCACGATGGGCTCCAGCTCGGCGACCACCTGCTTGCGGTCGCTCACGATCATGATCCTGCCGTTGAGCATCATTCGGATTGCTCCCATCGAAGCGGTGCTCTCATCCATTCCGCCAGGGGTGCGGCGGGAGGGCCGGGGCCGGCGCGTGCATCCTCCCTTAGCGAGAGGCGCGCCATTGGGGCTATTCCTGCAAGTAGTTGGGATTTGATGATTTACGATGGGATGCACGGAGCGCGGGAGTGTCGAGAAGTCGCACGTCCGGGCGGATGCGCCAGCGTCAAGCGTATGCGCCGCATCGGCTTGCGTGGCCCTGTACGGATTCCGGACGGCAAGCGCCCGCAATTTGGGCGCATCAGGTGTGTTCATCTTGTGTGTTACCCGCTTGTGACACAAAGTAGATGTGGCGCGCTCCCCGCGCGCCTTCCCGTACACATCCCCCCTCCGTCTTCACCCGCGCGAAGCCGCGTCACTCCCCCCTGCTCCAGATTTCCTCTCAGATCAAACCGGCGACCGTCCTGCTCGTCGAAGACGACGACGCGACGGCGTACTGGGTCCGCCGCATCCTGGCGCACCACGGCACCCGCGATGGCGGAGCCCCGCACGTGCTGCGCGCGGCGTCGCTGGCCGAGGCGCTCCGCGAGCTGCGCCGGGCCGACTGCGTCCTGGTGGACCTGACGCTCCCCGACTCGCAGGGGATCGAGACCTTTCTGGCGCTCCACAACGCCGCGCCCAGCGTGCCGGTAGTCGTCCTCACCTCGCTGCGCGACGAGGAGCTGGGCGCCGAGGCGGTGCGGCTGGGGGCGCAGGACTTCCTCTCCAAGGACTCGGCGCCGGAGCAGATCTCGCGCGCCCTGCGATTCGCCGTGCTGCGCGGGCGCTGGCAGGGGGCGGTGGACGAGGCGGCGCGGCTGGAGGCGGTGCTGGACAGCATCTCCGACGCGTACCTGGCGGTGGACGGCGGCGGGCGGCTGACCTACGCCAACCGCGCGGCGGAGCGGCTCTTCGGCGTGGCGCGCGACGATGCGGCGGGGCACCCGCTGGCCGAGGGGATTCCCGCGCTGGCCGGAACGCGCACCCTCGACGCGCTCCTGCGCCACGTGGAGGAGCCCGCGCCCTCCGCGCTGGAGGAGTGCCTTCCCGGCATCGGCCGCTGGGTGGAGGTGAGGCTCTTCCCCTCGCCCGCGGGGACCACGGCGTACCTGCGCGACACCACGGAGCGGCGGCGCACGGAGGAAGCACTTCAGGAGGCGCAGCGCTTCACCGCGGGGCTCCTGAGCAACCTTCCCGGGATGGCGTACCGCTGCGCCAACGACCCGGACTGGACGATCGAGTTCGCGAGCGAGGGCGCCAAGGAGCTGACCGGCTACGCGCCCGACGCGCTGGTGGGCCCCGGGGCCGTCGCGTATGCCGACCTCATCCACCCCGCCGACCGGGAGCGGGTGTGGGAGGAGGTGCAGGCCGCCGTCCGTCAGGGGCGCCACTTCGAGCTGAGCTACCGCATCGTCACCGCCGGCGGGGGTGAGAAGTGGGTGTGGGAGCAGGGGCGCGGCGTGCGCGACGTGGACGGGAAGACGCGGGCGGTAGAGGGCTTCATCACAGACACCACGCGGCAGAAGGCGCTGGAGGAGCAGCTTCGCCAGGCGCAGAAGATGGACGCGGTGGGGCGGCTGGCGGGCGGGATCGCGCACGACTTCAACAACCTGCTCACCGCCATCAAGGGCACCGCCGCGCTCATGCTCCTCGACCTCGCCCCCGGCGACCCGCTGCGCGAGGACGCGGAGTCGATCGCCGAGGTGGTGGACCGGGCGGCGGGGCTGGCGCGCCAGCTCCTGGCCTTCGGGCGCGGCCACGTGGTGCGCCGCGAGACAGTGGACCTCAACGGCGTCGTGCGGGAAACGGGGAAGATGCTCCGCCGCCTGATCCCCAGCGGCATCGAGCTGACCACGGTGCTCTCCGAGGACGTCGCACCCGTGAACGCGGACGGCGGCCAGCTGGAGCAGGTGCTGGTGAACCTCGTCCTCAACGCCCGCGACGCCATGCCGGACGGCGGCTCGGTGATCGTGGAGACGATGCACGTGGAGGTGGACGCGTGGCCGCGCGACTGGGCGACGGGGCTAGCGCCGGGCGCGTACGTGATGCTCGTGGTGCACGACACCGGCACGGGCATCGACGCGCAGACGCAGGAGCGCATCTTCGACCCGTTCTTCACCACCAAGGAGGTGGGGCAGGGGACGGGGCTGGGGCTTTCCATCGTGTACGGCATCGTGCAGCAGAGCGGCGGCGCGCTGCGCGTCTTCAGCCGCCCGGGTGCTGGGACGACCTTTCGCGTGATCTTTCCGCGCGCCGGTGCGCCCCCCCGGCCGCGCACCCCCGAGCCGCCGCCCACCGTCCCTGGGACGTGGAGCGGCACGGTGCTCCTGGTGGACGACGAGCCCGCCGTGCGCCGCACCACCCGCCGCCTCCTCGAGCGCGCCGGATTCACCGTCCTGGAAGCCGCCAACGGCGAGGAAGCGCTCCGCACGGCCCGCGCTCACCCCGGCCCGCTGTCGCTGGTGGTGACGGACGTGGTGATGCCGCAGATGGGCGGCCCCGTCCTGGCCGCGCAGCTCGCCCGCGAGCGCCCCGACACCCCGGTCCTCTACGTCTCCGGCTACTCGCGCGAGAACGCCTTCCCCGGCGGCAGCGCCGCCGCACAGGGCCGCTTCCTCCACAAACCTTTCACGGTGGAGGGGCTGATGGAGGCGGTGGAGGGGCTGCTGGGGGCGGCGGGCCCCGGCCCGGGCGAGTAAACTCGCGGCAACAACAGCACAAAGTCCGCCTTCGCGGACTACCGGGCGAGATCCCGGCGCGTCCTCGATTCCGGCGCCGCCCGGGAGCCCATCCGATGCCGGGGTTGTCGAGCCCACTTCAGTGGGCTTCGCGTGGTTCCAGCCGGGGGATGAACATCCCCCGGTGGTGCGGCGCCGGTGCCGCGCCGGCGCCAGCCGCCGACCACCAGCCCGCGCCCCCGAACCTGCGCAGGCAGGTTTCCCGCGTTTGTTGCAGCGGTTTCAACCGCCGGCCCGACCCCACCCCCGGTTGTACCCGCCTCCCCCCTCCCGTTACCTTTGGCGACCGTTTCACACGCCCCAACCGACCCGCTCCGCCCGCGGCCCACACACGGCCGCGGGCTGCGTACACCTGAGGACTGATGGAACAGATCATCCGCGGCGCCGTGGAGCGCGGCGCCAGCGACATCCACATTCGCGGCGGCGACGTCGTGCGCGCGCGCATCGGGGGGAAGCTCCTCCCGCTCACCAAGCAGAAGCTCTCGCCCGAACAGGCCCGCGCCTTCGTCCTCACCGTGATCGCCAGCCCCACGTTGCGCGAGCGGATCGACCTGATCCAGGACCACGACTGCTCCTGGGGCGTCCACGGGGTGGGGCGCTTCCGGGTAAACGTGATGCGGCAGCGCGGCAGCTTCGTGGTGGTGCTGCGCGTCATCCCCTACGAGATCCCCACGCTGGAGAAGCTGGGCCTCCCCGAAATCGTGTCGAAGATCGCCCTGGCCGAGCGCGGGCTGATCCTGGTGACGGGCGTCACGGGCTCGGGGAAGAGCTCCACGATGGCGGGCATGATCCAGCACCTCAACAACCACGAGCACCGGCACGTGGTCACGCTGGAGGACCCCATCGAGTTCCTCCACCACGACAACCTGTGCGCCGTCAGCCAGCGCGAAGTCGGCGCGGACACGGAGAGCTTCCAGCGCGGCCTGCGCGCGGCGCTGCGGCAGGACCCGGATGTCATCCAGATCGGCGAGATGCGCGACGCGGAGACGATCGACATCGCGCTCAAGGCGGCCGAGACGGGCCACCTGGTGATCTCCACCGTGCACACCAAGGACGCAACCAACACGGTGGCGCGCCTGATCTCGGCCTTTCCGCCGGAGGAGCAGGAGACGGTGCGCTACCGCATCGGCGACGCGCTGCACGCGGTGATCTCGCAGCGCCTCCTGCCGCGTAGGGGCGTACGCGGGCGCGCGCTGGCCGCGGAGATCATGCTGATGACCTCCACCATCCGCGACTGCGTGATCGATCCGGAGCGGACCGCCGAGATCCGCGACCACATCGCCGCCGGGCGCGACGTGTACGGGATGCAGAGCTTCGACCAGCACCTGGCCGACCTGGTGGGGGCGGGGCTGGTGGAGTTCGGCGTCGCCCGCGCCGCCGCCACCAACCCCGGCGACTTCGAGCTCAAGGCGCGCCTTTCGGAGAGTGGCGGGGGTGCACCGACGGGGACGATGGAGGGGCTGACGACGGGAGCGGGGTACTGAGAGGGCCCCCTCCCCCCGGCCCCCTCCCCCGCCTGCGGGGGCGCAGGGCGGGTGAGGGGGAGAACACCGAGCCCGTAGGGGCGCGATTCATCGCGCCCGTGCCCCGCGCCGCTCCGCCACCCGCGCGCGCACACCGACACCCGTAGGGGCAGACCTGCGTGTCTGCCCTCCCTTTCCGCGCCGGGGCCTGACCGGCTGGCATCAGCCTCCGCCGCGGGGCTGGGCGGACCTGGGGCCCATGCGCAGGTGCACCTCGCGCGGAACGCGGAAATCGCGCAGGACGCCGTCCATGCCGCGGAGGCCACACGCCTCGCGCTGCACCACGTAGTACCACAGCGCCTCGCCGGCCGCCGACACGAGCCCGGCGCGCTCCTCGGGGTTGCTCTCCGGCGCGGCGTCGTGCTCCTCCAGGCGCGCGATGGCGTCCAGTAGGCGCGTGGCGACGCGGCCTAGTGACGCCGCCTTTTCCTGCGCGATCTCCGCCTGAACGCTCTCCACGTTGCGCTCGGAGATGCGCGAGAGCGGGCTGCCGGGTTGCCGCATCCGTTTTCTCCTGGGGAGCGATTACGGCGATCCTTCCGGCACGCCGCGCGCCACCGGCCGCGATAGGGCTAAGGCGCTGGCGCGGCGTGAAGTGTTCGTGTATCCTCGTATATCCATCCGCCATTTTTCGAGCAGCTCCGCATCACCCCCCTCCCCCGCCGGGAAATCCATGCAGAACCCCGCCACCGCGTCGCGCCACAACGGCCGGACCTTGCAGGACGCCGCCCACCGCGCGGCCGACCGCCTCTTCTTCTGGCTCCTGGCCGCGCACCTGCCGCTGGTGTACGCCCTGGCGCCGCTGCACGGCACGTGGGGCGTGGCACTGGGGATCGGCACGCCGATCGTGGCGGTGGCATGCCTGGCCACCTGGCTGCTGCCGGGGAGGTTCGCCTCGCGCGCCGCGGTGGCCGTGGCGCTGATGCTGCTCTCCGGCGTGCTGATCCACCAGACCGCGGGGATGATCGAGACGCACTTCCACATCTTCGCGTCGCTCGCGTTCCTCCTCCTGTACCGCGACTGGCGGGTGCCGCTGATAGGGGCGGCGGTGGTGGCGGTCCACCACTTCGGCATCGACGTGCTGCAGCGCTCCGGGCTCCCGGTGCACGTCTTCAACCACGCCGGCGGCATCGAGGTGGTGGCGGTGCACGCGGCCTGGGTGGTGTTCGAGACGGCGATCCTGGTGTATATGTCGATCATCCTGGCCGCGGAGACGCGCCAGGCCGCCGCGCTGATGGCCATGGCCGAGCGCATGGGCGAGGGCGACCTCGCCGCGCGGGCGGAAGGAGGGAAGGGGGCGATGGGCGACGCCGTGGCCGCGCTCAACCAGGGCGCCGGGCGACTTTCGGACTCGATCTCGACCGTGCGGGCCCGGGCGCGGGAGGTGAGCGGCGTGGCGGGACAGCTCAGCACCGCCGCCAGCCACACCACCCAGGCCACCGATGGCGTGGCGGGGGCGCTCGCGCAGGTGGCGAGCGGGGCGCAGCAGCAGGTGCGCGACACGGAGGCGGTGGCGGCCGCGCTGGACGTGCTGGGCGGCTCCATCGACGGGGTGACGGCGCAGGTGGCGGAGGCCTCGGCCAAGAGCGCCCACGCCATGGCCGTCGCGCAGAGCGCATCCGCCGTGGTGACGCAGGCGATGGAGAGCATGGAACAGATCCGCGCCTCGGTGCTGGAGGCGGCGGAGCAGATCGCCGAGGTGCGCGGCTACGGCGAGCGGATCGGGCGCATCACCGCCGTGATCACCGCGATGGCGGAGCAGACCAACCTGCTGGCGCTCAACGCCGCCATCGAGGCCGCGCGCGCCGGCGAGCACGGGCGGGGCTTCGCCGTGGTGGCGGACGAGGTGAGGAAGCTGGCCACGCAGAGCGGCGCCAGCGCCCAGGAGGCCGCGCAGCTGGTGGCCGGCGCGCAGAGGGTCACCGCCCGCACGGTTGCAACGGTGGAGCGCGGCGCCACCCAGGCGCGCGAGGGCGCCGCGCGCGCCGCCGACGCGGGGAGCGCGCTGGGCGAGATCCTGGACGTGGTGCGGAGCACGGCGCGCGACCTGGGCTCCATCAGCGAGCAGGCGCGCGACATCTCCGACGCGAGCCGCGCCGCCCTGGTGTCGGCCGGCCTCAGCGACCGCGCGGCATTCATGGGCGCATCGCAGGCCAACGCCGCCGCCGCCGAGCACGCCGCCAGCTCCGTAGAGCAGATCAACGCCTCCATGAAGCAGGTGGGAAGCTACGCCGAGGAGCTGGCGGAGATCGCCTCCGGGCTCGATCGCGAGTTCTCGCGCTTCCAGACCGCCGGCATCCCCATCGTTCAGCCGCACCCCGCCGAGCTCGCCGCGGTGTGAACGGCGGTGGGCTCACGCGGAGGCACGGAGATGAGGTCGTCTCTGTGCCTCCGCGTCTCCGCGTGATAAGATTGCAGCCGTAGCCGCAATCAACCCCTACCGTGCGATCTCAGATGAAACGAATCTTCGCGACTGCGCTCGCCCTGGCGGGTGCGCTCCTTTCCGCGACCCCCGCCCGCGCGTGGGACGAGGTGGGGCACAAGGTGGTGGCGCGCATCGCGTGGGACCACATGACGCCGCGTGCGCGCGAGCAGGCGGTTGCGCTGCTGATGGCGGCGCCCGAGGACGCGGGGATCCGCGCGCTGATGCCCGCCGACGCCCGCCCGCTGGCCGACCGCCAGCGCGACCTCTTCGTCAACACGAGCGTGTGGGCGGACCTCATCCGCAGCCGCACGCACCCGGGGAGCCGCTACGCGCACAGCGACTGGCACTACGTCAACTTCTTCTGGGAGCAGCGCACGCCCGGCGGGCGCGTCATCGACCGGCCGGACGTGCCGCGCGCGGGCGAGCTGCTGAACCGGATGGCGGTCTACGGCACCTCGCTGGGGAACGCGTCGCTCCCGCAGGCGGAGCGCGCGGTGGACCTGGCGTGGGCGCTGCACCTGGTGGGCGACGGGCACCAGCCGATGCACAACAGCGCCCGCATCACCCCGCAGGACACCGCCGGCGACCGCGGCGCCAACTCGTTCACGCTCGCGGGGCTGTACCCGTTCAACAACCTGCACGCCTACTGGGACGGGCTGGTCGGCTTCTCCGTGCCGTGGGGCGCGACGGATCGCACCGAAGAGGACTACGTGGGAAGCGTCGCCCGCCGCGTTGCCATGAACTACCCGCAGCGGAGCCTCGCGGGGCGGCTGCGTCCGGGCGCCTTCGAGGAGTGGTCGCGCGAGGGGATGCGCATCGCGCAGCGCGTGGGGTACCCGGTGTGGCTGGAGAGGGGCGAGCGCGCGCCGATGCGCTACCGCTTCGTCGCGTGGGATGCCGCCGAGCCGCGGGTGGCGATCGCGGGCTATCGCCTGGCCGACCTGCTGAACCGGACGCTGGGCAGCTGAAGCCCTTGCGATTTCGTTGCCCCGCCCCCGCGGCGGACGACCTTCGGGCTCGCATCCTGGCTCTTCGCCCGGACGAGCCCGATCCCGTCTCCCCTGTGTCGCCGCGTGGATGACACCATCGCCGCGCGCGTGCGGCGGGAGTACGCGGAGCAGGCGGCGCGCTACGACCGGCGCTGGGCCGCGTATCTGCGCGCGAGCATGGAGCTGGTGCGGCCCTGGCTGGCGGAGGAGGCGACCGGCGCGTTGCTCGACGTGGGATGCGGGACGGCGCTGCTGCTCGATGCGCTGCGCGGATGGAGGATGACGCCCGGGTGGTACGTGGGCGCGGACCCATCGCCGGAGATGCTGCGCGTGGCGGCGGCGAGGATCGGGGACGGCGGACGCGCGGCGGTGGTGTGTGCGCCTGCGGAGGCGCTCCCGTTCGAGGACGGCGCGTTCGACACGGTGGTCTCGGTGTCGTCGCTCCACTACTGGGCGGACCCGCAAGCCGGGCTCCGGGAGATGCGGCGCGTGCTGCGGCCGGGGGGGCGGATCATCGTGGCGGACTGGGCGCGCGACTTCGCCACGATGCGGCTGATGGACGCGGTGACTCGGCTGAAGGGGCACGCCATCGTGCGCACCTACGCCGAGCGCGAGATCCGCGCGTTGCTGGAGGAGGCGGGGCTGCGGGTGGTGCGCTCGCGGAAGAAAAAGATCGGGCCGCTGTGGGGGCTCTGGGTGGCGGAAGCGAAGGAGGTTGATATCAATCCCTTGGGATGATTAGATTTGGGGGCGAATCCCACGCCGCCTCTCCGCCGTACCTCCCGCCTTCGTTCCGCCCCCGCATCAGCGACCACGATGTCCAGCAACAGCGACGCCCGCCACATCATCCGCCCGGAGCACTTCGCCCTGGCGCCGCAGCTCCTGGGGATGGAGCTGGCGCGGCCGGCGCGGCGCCTGGCGGCCATCCTGCTCGACCTCTTGCTGGTCACGATCCTGGTGCAGACGGCCGGGCCCTGGCTGTTCGCGCTCGCGGCGGCGTACGCCTTCTTCCGCTTCGCGGCGCGCCCCGCGGCGGGGAGCACCACGCGCTTCCTGGTGCGGGCGGCGGGCGCGCTGATCCTCTTCCTCATGGTGAAGCGCGGAGTCAACGCGGCGCAGGAGTTCGGGAGCAGCATGATGCGCCCGGCCGAGGCGCCCCGCATGGCGACGGCGTCGGCGGCGGGGGGCGGGCGGAAGACGGCCGCGAAGCCCGCCAAAACGGAGGTGGGGCTGGGCACGGCCGTGCGCTTCACCAGCAGCCTCGTGGCGCTCAACAACGCGAAAAACGCCGAGGAGGCGCGCCCGATCGCCGAGAAGATGGTCGCGAGCTTCCGCGAATCGGGGATGGACGACGACGCCATCCGCGAAGCGCTCGCGGAGCTCGAGAACGACTCGGGGAAGCCGTGGATGGAGGAGGCGCTGCAGGGACTCGTCGAGCCGGCGCAGGCGGCGCCCCCGCCGCTGCCGCCGGAGACGCTGGCGGTGCGCTACGCCGCGGCGCTCACCGCGGGCGACTCGGCCGCGGCGGACTCGCTGCGCCCCCGCGTGGGCGCGGCGCTGGCGGGCGACACCCTCACCGCTCTCGACGCGAAGCTCAAGGAAGCGCGCGCGGAAAAGGTGAAGATGGAGCAGCGGGCGGAGGCGGCGGAGGAGGAGCGCGACGAGAAGAAGGGGCTGCTCGGGAGCCTCAAGGACCTGCTGGACGACCTGGGGCTGGGCTTCGGGTGGACCGGCCTCTACTTCACCGCCTTCACCGCGCTCTGGCGGGGGCAGACGCCGGGGAAGCGGCTCCTGGGGGTCCGGGTCCTGCGTCTGGACGGCAAGCCGCTGACCATGTGGGGCTCGTTCGAGCGCTTCGGCGGCTACGCGGCGGGGCTGGTGACCGGGCTCCTGGGCTTCGCGCAGGTGTTCTGGGACCGGAACCGCCAGGCCATCCACGACAAGATCTCCGAGACGGTCGTCGTACGTGAAAGGAAGCCAGCCCCCGAAGCAGCGCCCCCGCCTTCATCCCTGCGCCCCGGGCAGTTCCCGGCGCGCCCCAGCCCCGCGCCGGCGCCTCCCGCCGCCTGACCGGCCCGGTGCCGCGTGAGCTCGCCCGAGCCGCGTGGCACTCCGGCCTGGGTCGCGGCGCTCGCCGTCGTGGGCGGCGCCGCCACCGCCACGGCCGTCTCCAAGCTCTTCGCCGCCTGGGGCCGCCGCCCCACCGCGTTCCAGATCACCGAGACCCCTGAAGTCGGCTCCGAGGACTTCCTCCTGGGCCTCTCCGGCACCATGAACGCGCCGCTCCAGACCGGCGGCACGGCGCGCCTCCTGAACAACGGGGTGGAGATCTTTCCGGCGATGCTGGAGGCGATCCGCGAGGCGCGCCGCAGCATCAACTTCATGTGCTACATCTGGGAGCCGGGGCGCGTCTCGGACCGCATGTTCGACGCGCTGATCGAGCGGCAGCGCGCGGGCGTCAAGGTGCGGCTGATGCTGGACGCGTTCGGCGCCGTGGAGGTGCCGCGCGACCGGGTCGAGGAGCTGGAGGCGGCGGGCGGGAGCTTCCAGTGGTTCCACGCGATGGAGTTCGGGAAGCTGACCTCCTTCTACAAGCGCAACCACCGCCGCGCCATCATCGTCGACGGCCGCATCGGCTTCACCGGCGGCGCCGCGGTGGCGGACAAGTGGCTGGGCGACGCGGAGGACGAGGAGCACTGGCGCGACGTGATGGTGGAGGTGCGCGGCTGCCTCGCCAACAACCTCCAGTCCGCCTTCACCCAGCTCTGGGCCGACTCCTGTGGCGAGATCCTGCTGGGCGACGACTACTATCCCCGCGACGTAGACCCCGAGCCGGACGAGGGCGAGGAGCTGTCGCGCCACATCAACGTCATCTCCTCCCCCGCCGAGGCGTCGCACCCGCTGCGCCTTCTCTTCAGCATCACCTTCGCCTGCGCGCGGCGTAGGATCTGGATCACCTCCCCCTACTTTGCCCCCGACCCGGCGACGCGCCGCATCCTCTGCGACCGCGCCCGCGCCGGCGTCGACGTGCGCCTCCTCCTCCCCAGCCGCCTGACCGACGCGCCGGTCGTGCGCTGGGCGGGGCACGCCTACTACCGCGAGATGCTGGAGTCGGGGGTGCGCATCTTCGAGTTCCAGCGTACCATGATCCACTCCAAGACGCTGGTGGTGGATGGAAAGTGGTCGATCGTCGGCTCGGCGAACATGGACATCCGCTCCAAGGAGCTGAACCAGGAGAGCGTGATCGGCATCCTGGACCCCGAGTTCGGCGCGCAGCTCGAAGCCACGTACGAGGACGACCTGCGCGGCGCCCGCGAGATCACCCGCGAGTACTGGCGCAACCGCGGGCCGTTTCCGAGGCTTCGCGAAAGCTTCTGGGAGAGGTTTGCGGAGCAGATGTGAGGGGGACACCCGGCGGTTGAAACCGCTGCAACAACCGCGGGAAACCTGCCTTCGCAGGTTCGGGGCGGCGGGGGGTTGGTGCGCGGCGCGGGCACTAGGGCCGCGATTCCGGGGGCTGAAGCCCCCGGCTGCGACGACGCGAAGACCGCTGAAGCGGTCTCGTTCGCGGAGTTCTCCCCCTCACCCGCCCTGCGCCCCCGCAGGCGGGGGAGGGGGTCGGGGGGAGGGGGCCCTGACGCCCGCCGGGCACGACCTTTGACAGAGCCGTGGCACGTCCGTTTTCCCGATACCGCACTTCAGGAGCCCTGATGGATACCTACGCACTCCCCGACGCCCCGGTGGAAGCCGCGGTGGCCGAGCACGAGGATGGCACCTGGCCCGTCACCGAGGACGTGGCCGCGCTGCGGACCGCGATCGCGAACCTCTTCTTCTACGGGCCTCCCGGCGCCGGCGATCGCAAGTGGGTGCTGATCGACGCGGGGATCCCGGGCTCCGCGGCGTGGATCGAGTCGGCGGCGAGGTTGCGGTTCGGGAGGCGGTCGCGGCCAGCGTGCGTCATCCTCACGCACGGCCACTTCGACCACGTGGGGGCGCTGCACACCCTCGCCGACCACTGGGACGTGCCGATCTACGCGCACCCGCTGGAGCTTCCGTACCTCGACGGGCGCGAGGCCTATCCGCCGCCCGATCCCACCGTCGGCGGCGGGGCGATGGCGCGCATGTCGCCGCTGTACCCGCGCGGCCCGTACGACTTCTCGCGCCGGCTGCGGCCGCTGCCGGCGGACGGCTCGGTGCCGGGGATGCCGGGGTGGCGGTGGATCCTGTCCCCGGGCCACTCGCCAGGCCACGTGGCGCTCTTTCGCGACTCGGACCGCACGCTGCTGGCGGGCGACGCGTTCGTGACCACGAAGCAGGAGTCGATGACGGCCGTGCTCCAGTGGCGCGCCGAGGTGAACGGCCCGCCCGCGTACTTCACGCAGGACTGGACCGCCGCGCGCCGCTCCGTGGAAGCGCTCGCCGCGCTGGAGCCGGACGCGGTGGGCACCGGCCACGGCCCACCCCTCCGCGGCGACGAGATGCGCGACGCGCTGCGTACCCTCGCTCGCGACTTCGACCTGATCGCACTCCCCGAGGACGGCCGCTACGTCCGCACGCCGGCCGTCTTCGACGAGCAGGGCGTCGTCTCGGTGCCGCCGCCGGTGCTCGATCCCGTGACGATGATCCTGGGACTGGGGCTGGTCGCGCTCGCGGGGCTGGCGATCGGGACGGCGCTGAACAAGAGGCGCTCCTGAACGGCGGGTCTCACGCAGAGGCGCAGAGACGCAGGAGGAGGCGCGGAGGGGGATTCCTCCGCGCCTCCTCGCCGCTATGACTTCTGGAAGAGGGTGACGTTCCGGGCCGGCGAGTGCAGACGCCATCCGAAGTGCTCCGCGATCCACCGCATCGTTTCCGCGCGGTAGAAGCAGACGTGCGTAGGATCGCGTGCGTAGCGCCACCCGGTGAACATGCCGTCATCCTCCAGGATCTCGGTCATCACGCCGAGCCAGCCGCCGGGGCGCAGCATCGCGTCGAGCCGCGTCCATTCGGCGGCGGGCTCGAAGAAGTGCTCCGCCGTCTCCGTGCACGCGATGAAATCGTACGTGTGGCGGAGGGCGTCGTCGTCCGGCGCGAAGAAGGGGTCGTACGTGCGCACCCTGAACCCGCGCTCGCGCAGCATCTCCGCCAGCGCGGGCGCCGGGCCGGCGCCGTAGTCCAGCCCCTCCGCGCCGGGCGCCAGCCGCTCCGCAAGCGGCGCCGCGAGCCGGTCCAGGAAGGCACGGTAGCGCGGGTCGGCGGCGTCGTTCTCGTGCGTCCCGTAGTGCGCGCGCTCCGCCTCCTCATCCGGCCGCTGCTCCGGCGCGAGGAACGTGAGCAGGCACGCCCCGCACCGGAAGTAGCGCGCCGCCCGGATGTCGGCGAACGGCCGCACCTCCAACGATGAGCACAGGGGACAGTTCAACGTTGAACCCATGGGTCGGGGTACGGAAAGGGTGGGCAGACACGCAGGTCTGCCCCTACGA
>DASWNZ010000040.1:0-7490 GCA_036398975.1 Longimicrobium sp. | reverse complement strand
CCGCTGTTCCGGAGCGCCGCGGGCCCCTCGCCGGGCCTGCGGCGCTCCCTTTCCGCCCGCGCGGCGGAGCTGACTTTCCGAGCGGCGGGCGCCCCGCGGGTGTCCGCCCTTCCACTATCCCAGTATGACCGGAGCGGTGATGAATCGCCGAGTCGTGATCACGGGGGCGGGGCTCGTCACGCCCGTGGGGCTGGACCTGCAGGAGAGCTGGGCGGGCCTGCTCGCGGGGCGCAGCGGCGCCGGCCCCATCACCCAGTTCGACGCCTCCAGCCACGCCGTGCGCTTTGCCTGCGAGGTGAAGGGGTTCGACCCCACGCTGTACATCGACCGCAAGGAGGTGAAGCGCACCGACCGCTTCTCCCACTTCGCGATCGCCTCCGCCGTGCAGGCCATGCGGCAGGCGGGGCTGGACGAGGAGCGCGACGGGATCGACCACGAGCGCTTCGGCGTGGTGATCGGCAGCGGCATCGGCGGCATCCACACCTTCGAGGAGCAGCACTCCAAGCTGATCCAGCGCGGGCCGGACCGCGTGTCGCCCTTCTTCGTCCCCATGTTCATCTCGGACATCGCGGCGGGGCTGGTGTCGATCCGCTACGGCGCCAAGGGCCCCAACTACTGCACCGTCTCCGCCTGCGCATCGAGCGCGCACGCGCTGGGGAACGCCTTCCGCAGCATCAAGTGGGACGAGGCGGACATCATGATCGCCGGCGGGACGGAGGCGACCGTTTCCGCGCAGACGGTGGCCGGCTTCGCGGCGATGAAGGCGCTCTCGGAGCGTAACGACTCCCCGGAGACCGCCAGCCGCCCCTTCGACGCCACGCGCGACGGCTTCGTGCTGGGTGAGGGCTCGGGGATGGTGGTGCTGGAGGAGCTGGAGCACGCCCGTGCCCGCGGCGCCACCATCATCGCCGAGATCGTGGGCTTCGGCCAGACGGCGGACGCGTACCACATCACCGCGCCATCGGAAGGCGGCGAGGGCGCGGTGCGGGCGATGAAGCTCGCGCTCAAGGAAGCCGGCGCCGACGCGTCCCAGGTGGACTACGTCAACGCGCACGGCACCTCCACCCCGGCGAACGACAAGAACGAGTCGGCCGCCATCCGCACGCTGCTGGGCGAGCGCGCGAACGAGGTCATCGTCGGCTCCACCAAGAGCATGACGGGCCACACGCTGGGCGCCGCCGGTGCCATCGAAGGCGTGATCTGCGCGCTGGCGTGCCGGGAGGGGAAGATCCCGCCCACCATCAACTACACCACCCCCGACCCCGACTGCGACCTGAACTACGGGACCGGCGGTGTGACGGAGCGGCCGGTCGGCCTGGCGCTGAGCAACTCGTTCGGCTTCGGCGGCCACAACGTCTGCCTGGCGGTGCGGCGGTACGCCTGACCCTCACCCCCAGCGTCGCTCCGCGACGCATCCCCCTCTCCCAAAACTGCCTGGGAGAGGGGGTTTGCGTGTGCCGGTGTTTCGCGCCCGTACCCGCCGCCGATCTGCCGCCAACGACACCGCACGGTCACCCGTCCGTGGTAGGGGCAGACCTGCATGTCTGCGCACCCTTGCCGCCGCCCCAATCTCTCTCTCTACGAACGAGATCCTCGTAGGGGCGGCCCCGCGTGGCTGCCCGTGCTCCGGTTATGCGCCGTCCTCTGCCGACGGTCGAGATCCGCCCCGCACGAGCCCCTTCAGTGGGCTTCCCGTTGTTCCAGCGGGGGCTTTAGCCCCTCGCGCCCCGCCGTGCCCCGGCTTACCCGCTCCTACCCTTCGCCTTTACCTGCACCCCCGCAGCTCCGCCCGCTCGCGGAAACGCACGACGCCATCCACGCGACGAAGCCGCGCGATGTCGACGGGCCTCGTGATCGCGCCGGTGGTGCCGCACTGGACACCCGGGTACGCTCTCAGGATCGACACTTCCACGCCGTCCGCGGTACGGGTGGCGCCGTTCACGAGGATGTCGTAGCCGCCGGAGTTGCGCGTGCCCAGCGCCGCGACGATGACCATCTCCCGCTCGAAGTCGATCGCGGGGAGCTCGGGCAGGCGGATGTGGTGGCGCCAGATCTCGCCCCAGATCGCCTCCCAGGCACGGGCGTCGCGGACGACCACGCGGGCGGAGTCCGGGAGGCCGCTGAAGGAGGTGTAGGCGTACGGTTCGGACGCCAGTCGAGCGAAGCCGAGAGACTCGTCCGACGGGCTGGTCGACTGCGAGCCGTCGGGGTCCAGCGGGCCGGAGCTGCCGCAGGCGGTCAGGAGCAGCGCGGCCAGCGTGAGCGACAGTATGCGAGACATTGGGATATCCCTGGATCGTGTTCGCGGAGGCACGGGCCAGTCCCGTTCTCTCGCCGGAAAAAACGCGCCGCGATGATTTTCCGTGACAGCCCCGCCGCGGTCGGTTGCTGGCGGACGGCGGGGACGGCTATTGTACCCCGTTTCGCGCGCGGCATTCACGGAGACAGGGAAGAGCGGATGAGGATTGGGCACGGGTACGACTCGCACCGCTTCGCGGAGGGGCGCAGGCTGATCCTGGGCGGGGTGGAGATCCCCTTCGAGCGCGGGCTGACCGGGCACTCCGACGCGGATGCCGTTGCGCACGCCGTCACCGACGCCATCCTGGGCGCGGCGGGGCTGGGTGACATCGGGAGGCACTTTCCGCCCTCCGATCCGCAGTACAAGGACGCGGACTCGCTGGGGCTGCTGGCGCACGCGGTGCGGCTGCTTGCGGGGCGCAACTACCAGATCGTCAACGTGGACGTGACGGTCATCGCCGAGGCGCCGAAGATCGGGCCGCACGTGCCGGCGATGCAGGAGCGGCTGGCGTCGGTGCTGGGGATCGCGCCGGACCACATCTCCATCAAGGGAAAGACCAACGAGGGGATGGGGTGGATCGGGCGCGGCGAGGGGATCGCCACCTTTGCCGTGGCGCTGATCGACGACCTGGAGGGGATCGACTCGCTCCACGCGCGCCACCGGCGTGACAGCCACCTGTAGAGCGGAGGACGCATGGCGGGGCTGATCGACCGGCTGATCGAGTGGATGCAGGGGCTGCCCGGGCCGCTGGTGTACGTGGTGATCGGCGCGTTCGCGGGGCTGGAGAACATCTTCCCCCCCGTGCCGGCGGACGTGATTGCGCTCACGGGCGGCTTCCTGGCGGGGCGGGGCACCATCTCGCCGATCGGGGCGTTCCTGGTGGTCTGGGGCGCCAACGTGGGGACGGCGCTGCTGACGTACTGGGTCGGCCGGCGCTACGGCGCGTCGTTCTTCCAGGGCCGCATCGGACGGATGATCCTGCAGCCGCACCAGATGACGCGGCTCTCGGGCCTGTACGCGAAGCACGGCGCCAAGGTGATCTTCTTCAGCCGCTTCCTCCCCGGCTTCCGCGCGGTAGTGCCGGTGTTCGCGGGGACGAGCGGGATGGGATGGGTTCGGACCGCCATGCCGATTGCGCTGGCGTCGGGGCTGTGGTACGGGATGATCGTGTACCTGGGCGCCACGGCCGGGCGCAACTGGGAGCAGATCCGTGTGGCCGTGGAGGCATCGGGCCGCTGGCTCGGAATCGCGGCGGTGATCCTCTTCGCGCTCGTCGGATGGTGGTGGTGGCGCAGCCGCGGCGAGGCCGCCTGAGCACCGCCGATGCGCCCACGCCGGAGGAGATGGACCGCACGGCGCGGCAGTTCGGGGTGGAGGGGTTCATCGACCACCTCCGCTTCGAGCGCAACCTGAGCGAGCAGACGATAGACGCCTACCGTCGCGACGTGGTCCGCATGTGCTCGCACGCGCGGACGCTGGGCCGCGCACACCCTTCCGAGGTCACCACCGACGATCTGCGGCGCTTCGTCCTCCTCCTCAAGGACCTGGGTCTCGCGCCGGCCTCCATCGCGCGCAACATCTCCGCGCTACGCACCTACTTCCGCTTCCTGCTGGGCGAGAACGAGGTGGTGGCGGACCCCAGCGAGGCCATCGACACCCCGACCGCGTGGAAGACGCTCCCAGGCGTGCTCACGGTGGCGGAGATCGAGCGCTTGCTCGAGGCGCCGGACATCATGCACCCGCTCGCCTGGCGCGACCGTGCGATGCTGGAGTTCGCGTACGCGAGCGGGGTGCGCGTGTCCGAGCTCACCGGCATCCGCGTGCGCGACCTGCACCTGGACGACGAGTTCGCCTCCGTGTTCGGCAAGGGCGCCAAGGAGCGGATGGTGCCGGTGGGGCGCCGGGCGATCGGCGCGCTCTCCATCTACCTGCGCGAGACGAGGCCGCGGCTGGAGCGCGGCAAGGGCGAGGGCCGCGTCTTCCTCAACGCGCGCGGCGGACCGCTGACGCGCATGGGCGTGTGGAAGATCCTCCGGCAGCACGTGGAGGCCGCCGGCATCGAGAAAAAGGTGACGCCCCACACCCTTCGCCATTCATTCGCCACGCACCTGCTGGAAGGCGGCGCCGACCTCGTGGCCGTGCAGGAGATGCTGGGCCACGCGGACATCTCCACGACGCAGATCTACACGCACGTGGACCGCACGTACCTGTCGCAGATCCACCGTCAGTTTCATCCGCGTGCGTGATGGGATCGTGGCGGCGGGGGCGGGCAGACACGCAGGTACGGGTTGCGTGTGCAAGGAAGCGGGCGGCGGTGCCGGGGCGGGCACGGGCAGCCACGTGGGGCGGCCCCTACGGGATCTGTGTGCAAGGCGACCTACGGAGCAGCGTCAGGCATGGGCGCGATGAATCGCACCCCTACGGGGCCGGAAGGCCCGGGGATGGTCGCGATCTCCCCCCCTCCCCCAGGCAGTTTTGGGGGAGGGGGATGCGTCGCGGAGCGACGCTGGGGGTGAGGGCCCCCTACGCCACCCGCAGCACCACGATCCCGCACACGATCAGCGCGATGCCCAGCAGGCGCCCAGCGTCGCGCGGCTCGCCGAGGAGGAGCATGCCGAGCAGGCTCGCCCCCACCGCGCCGATGCCGGTCCACACTGCGTAGCCGGTGCCGACGGGGATGGTGCGCAGGGCGGTGGCGAGCAGGTAGAAGCTCGCGCCCATCGCGCCCAGCGTCCCGACGCTCGGCCACAGGCGCGTGAAGCCCTCCGTGTACTTGAGGCCGATCGCCCACACCACCTCCAGCAGCCCCGCGACGAACAGGTACGCCCACGCCATTCCGCTCTCCGTTTTCTGCTCCACTCAAGGCGCTCCGCGACGTGCGGAGCGCAGGCCGAAGTTAGCACGGAGGCGGCCCCGGGGCACCGGCGACCGTTGCAAAGAGGGGCCGCCTGCGCCATCGTTCATCGGCCGTCGTGGCTGCAGACCCGGAAGCCGCGGCGCGGAAGCAGGCGAGATCATCACACGGAAGTCATGATCCTGGTTATCGATAACTACGACAGCTTCACCTACAATCTAGTCCAGTATCTCGGCGAGCTGGGGGCGGAGATGGAGGTCGTGCGCAACGACCAGCTCACCGTCGCCGAGATCGCGGAGCGCGCGCCGGAGCGCATCGTCATCTCCCCGGGCCCGTGCACGCCTACCGAGGCGGGGGTGTCGGTGGAGACGATACGCGAGCTGGGGCCAAAGATCCCGATCCTCGGCGTCTGCCTGGGACACCAGTCAATCGGGCAGGCGTATGGCGGCCAGGTGGTGCGCGCCGCCAAGCCGATGCACGGCAAGACGTCGCCGATCCGCCACACGGGGGAGGGGATCTTTCGCGGCATCCCGGCGCCGTTCACCGTCGCGCGCTACCACTCGCTGGTGATCGAGCCGTCGTCGCTGCCGGCCGAGCTGGAGGCGGTGGCGTGGACGGACGAGCCGGGGTTCGAGACGGAGATCCAGGCGGTCCGCCACCGCGAGCACCCGGTGTGGGGCGTCCAGTTCCACCCGGAATCCATCGCCAGCGAGCACGGGCACGCGCTGCTTCGCAACTTCCTGGAGCTCGGATGAAGCTTCGCCCCGCACTTCTCGCGGCACTCCTCCTCCTGGCGTTCGCGCTTCCCGCCGCCGCGCAGCGGGTGACGGTGCGCGGCGACGACCGGAGCCGCGCCGCCGAGATCGCGCGCGAGGTGCTCGCGCGCGGCAACTACCTGCGCATCGACCGCGACACCATCCTCCCCGCGACGTTCGCGGCGCCGGGCGACCTGGTGATCTACGATGCGGACGTGCGGCTGGAGGGCTCCGTCGCGGGCTCGGTGGCGGTGCTGGGCGGGCACCTCTACCTGCGCCCCGGCTCGCGCGTGGGCGGCGAGATCGCGGTCATCGACGGCGGCGTCTACCGCTCCGCGAAGGCGCAGCACGGCGCGATCTCGGAGTCGCATCCGTCAACGGTGGTCGTGCGGGGCGATTCGACGGGGAGGGCGGGGGACTCGACGCTGGTCGCGACCGTGATCGGTCCGCCACTGCCGAAATCCTTTCGCCCGCTCTTCCTGACGCCGACGTACGACCGGGTGAACGGGGCCACGGTGGCGGGGGGCGCGCAGTTCCGCTTCTCGCCTGATCCGGGGTCGGGGCTGGTGAGCGCGTTCCTGGCGTACCGGCACAAGCAGGACGACCACCTGGGCGGCCAGTTGCGGCTGGAGTATCCGCTGCGCATCCAGTCGCTGCGGTTGGAGGCGGAGCTGTCGCGCCAGACGCGCACCAATGACGCCTGGCATCACGGCGACATCGTCAACTCGGTGACCGCGGCGGTGGTGGGGCGCGACTACCGCGACTACTACGACGCGGACCGCGCCTCCGTCTTCGTGACGCGCCCCGTCGGGAAGCCGATCATCGCGGGGGAGTCGTGGCTGGGGCCGCGTGTGGGTGTGCAGGTGGAGCGCGCCCGCTCGCTGGAGACGGAGCCGGACCTCCCATCTCTCATGGGCAACGGCCTGGAGCGCGAGAACCCGGCGGTGCTGGAGGGGACGATCGTCTCCGCGATCGCGGGCGCCACGCTGCGCTGGCGTGGGCAGACGGTGCAGCTGGAGGGGCTCGCGCAGGTGGAGCAGGGCTTCGGCGATGCGACGTTCACGCAGGCGCTGGCCTGGGCCGACTTCTACGCCCTGACCTTCCGCCTGCAGTCGGTGCACGTCTACGCGCGCGCGATGCTCCCCATCGCCTCCGACGCGCCGCCGCAGCGGTTCGGCAATCTCGGTGGCCCGGGGACGCTGCCCACGATCGCGATCGCCAGTTTCCGCGGCGACCACCTGGTGTACGTGGGGTCGGAGTACCTGATCCCGCTGTCGCGGAAGCTGGAGATCCCGTACCTGGGGCAGCCTTCGATCGAGCTGGTGCATTCGGCCGGCGCGGCGTGGACGGGTTCGGCGCCCGCGTTCGTGCAGAACGTGGGCGGCGGGGTCCGGTTCTTTCTGGCGCGCGCCGGCATCGTCGTGAACCCCGCGGCGGATGATCTGGACCCGGCGGTGTACTGGTCGTTTTCGCTGCCCCGGTTCTGATCGTCGAGTTCGGGGCGCGGTCGGGCACGGGCAGCCACGCGGGGCGGCCCCTACGGGATCGGTGCGGAGGGGCGGGGGTGGGGTATGGCGGGCGG
>DASWNZ010000039.1:0-26440 GCA_036398975.1 Longimicrobium sp. | reverse complement strand
GACACAAAGGAAGAACGAAAGAAGTTCTCTCTGTGCCTCTGTGTCTCTGTGTGAGCCCATGCAGTTCGCTGTTGCACCGCCCTGAATGCGCCACCGACGCGCGGATACGTTTTCGTGGCGCGGCCCGTGCTGGTGCGTCGGCCCGGCATACGCAACCTACCCGAGAACGCCGTACGAGGCCGATGAGCACCACGCCCGAGACCAACCCCCTCCTGCAGGACGAACCGCTCCCCATCCCCTTCCACCGCATCCGGGCGGAGCACGTGGGCCCCGGCATCCGCGCCGCGCTGGCCCGCGCGGAGGCGGAGCTGGCGGAGCTGGTTGCCGCCCCGGGCGAGCGGAGCTACACCAACACCGTCGGGCGCCTGGAGGAGATCACCGAGCGGCTTTCGCGTGCCATCCGCCCCGCGTCGGTGCTGGTGGGGCTGATGAACACGCCGGAGATAAGGGAGGCGTACGACACCGTCCTCCCCGAGTTTTCCGCCTTTTTCGCCCGCATCGCCCTCAACGGCGAGCTGTGGCGCGCCGTCAAGGCCGCCGCGGAATCGCCCGAGGTGGCGTCGCTGGACCGCGTGCGCCGCCGGCACCTGGAGAAGACGGTGCGCGCCTTCGTCCGCGCCGGCGCGGACCTGGGGCCGGCGGAAAAGGAGCGCGTGGAGGCGTTGCGCGTGGAGCTGTCGCGCCTGCAGACCGAGTTCTCCAACCACGTGCTCGACTCCACCAACGCGTGGGAGATGGTGCTGACCGACGAGGCGGAGCTGGCGGGGCTCCCGGAGTCCGCGCTGACGCAGGCGCGCGCCGCGGCCGAGGCGCGCGGCGTGGAGGGGTGGCGCTTCACGCTGCACCAGCCGTCGGTGCAGCCCTTCCTCCAGTACGCGGAACGGCGCGACCTGCGCCAGCGGATCCACCAGGCGTACACCAACCGCGCGGCCGAGGCGCCGTACGACAACCGTCCGCTGGTGGGGCGCATCCTGGCGCTGCGGCGCGAGCTGGCGCAGCTCCTGGGCTTCCGCGACTGGGCGGACTACGAGCTGGAGGAGGCGATGGCCCGCAGCGGCGAGCGCGCCATGGCCTTCGAGGAAGACCTCACCGCGCGCACCCGCCCCTTCTGGGAGCGCGAGATCGCGGCGCTGGAGGAGTTCGCGCGCGACGAGCTTGGGCTGGACCCCATGCAGCCGTGGGACGTCGCCTTCGCCACGGAGCAGATGCGCCGCGCGCGCTTCGACCTGGATGCCGAGGAAGTGCGCCCGTACTTCCCCATGGACCGCGTGCAGGACGGCCTCTTCGAGCTGGCCCGCCGCCTCTTCGGCGTGACGGTGAAGGCGCGGCAGGTGGAGGAGGTGTGGCACCCCGAGGTGAAGTACTACGACGCCTTCGACGAGAGCGGCCTGCGGCTCGGCGGCTTCTACACCGACTGGCACCCGCGCGAGAGCAAGCGCGGCGGCGCCTGGATGAACGGCGTCGTCCTCGGCGGTCCGCGCCCCGGCGGCGGGTGGGACGAGCACCTGGCGATGATCGTGGGGAACATGAGCCCGCCCGAGGGCGACCGCCCCGCCCTCCTCACCGACCGCGAGGTGGAGACGGTCTTCCACGAGTTTGGCCACCTCCTGCACCACCTGCTGTCGCGCGTGGAGGTGCGGGAGCTCGGGGGGACGCGCGTGCCCACCGACTGGGTGGAGCTTCCCTCGCAGATCATGGAGAACTGGACGTGGGAGCGCCCCGCCCTGGAGCTCTTCGCCCGCCACTGGCAGACGGGTGAGCCGATCCCGGACGACCTGTTCGCCAAGATGAAGGCGGCGCGCACCTTCATGGCGGCCTCGTTCCAGATGCGGCAGCTCTCCTTCGGCACGCTGGACCTGGACCTCCACGTCCGCTTCGACCCGGTGCACGGCGGCGATCCCATCGTCCGCGCGCGCGAGGTGCTGGCGCGCTTCCACCCGCGCCCCGACTTCGCGGACGACCACTTCGTCACCGGCTTCACGCACATCTTCGCGGGCGGCTACGCGGCCGGCTACTACAGCTACCTGTGGAGCGAGGTGCTGGACGCGGACGCCTTTTCCCGCTTCGAGCGCGAGGGGCTCTTCAGCCGCGAGGCGGGGAGCGCCTTCGTGGAATCCGTCCTCTCCCGCGGCGACGACACCGACCCCGCCGAGCTCTTTCGCGAGTTCATGGGCCGCGACCCGGACCCGGACGCGCTGCTGCGGCGGAACCTGGGAGCGGTGGGGTAAGCCCCCTCCCCGCTCGTTCCTCGCTGCCCCTCCCCCAAAACACCCTGGGGGAGGGGCGTACGCCGGCATCCGCTCGCCTCGCACACACCCGGCACGCCGCACCGCCCTTGGTAGGGGCCGACCTGCGTGTCTGCCCTCCCTCGCCCCCACCGCGATCTCTGCTCTACGCCCCCAACCCCCGTAGGGGCCGCCCCACGTGGCTGCCCGTGCCCGCCCGCGCGCCGTCACCCCGAGCCGCGCACGAGAATGCACGCGAACCGCCCCTCCCCCGCAGTTTGGGGGAGGGGCAGCGAGGAACGAGCGGGGAGGGGGCCCCTGGCCGCAAATCAGAAACGGACGAGGCGCAACCCGCGCCTCGCCCGTCCCGTTTTTTCCAGCGGTCCTACCCGATCGTGCGGAGGCTTACAGGCCGGCGCCCAGCGTGGTGCCGGTGATGGCCTTGTACACGTCCAGGCGGCCGTTGCCGTACTTGGTGTCGTAGCCGGCCGTGCCCAGGTCCTTGGCCGAGCTCTCCAGGCGGGCGCGGAGCGCGGCGCCACGCAGGCCCGTCTTGGAAGCCACCACCGCGGCGGCGCCCGTCACCTGCGGAGTCGCCATCGAGGTGCCGTTCATGAAGGCGTACTTGCCGCCGGCAAGCGGCCCGTTGTACTCGAGGTAGCCCTGCGTCGCCTGGTAGCCCGCGACGATCGCGCTGAAGATGCAGCCTTCCTCGGTCGTGTTGCTGTAGCACAGGCCGCCCGGAGCCGAGATGTCCAGCCCGGTGCCGTACTGCGAGTAGCTGGTGAGGACGTCCTTCCAGTCGGTGGCCGACACGGAGATGGCGTTCGCGTCGCAGGCGGGGCAGCCCACCTTGTTGGTGCCCGAGTTGCCCGCGGCGGCGATCACCAGCACGTTCTTGCTGGTCGCGTAGGCGATGGCGTTCTTCTCACCGGTCGAGATGGTGCGGCCGCCGAGCGAGAGGTTCATCGCAACCATGTTCGGCTGGTCGGCCGCGGCACGGATCGCGTTGATGATGCTGGAGGTGTAGCAGCCGGCGGCGCCGCAGACGCGCTGCACGTAGATCTTGACGTTCGCCGCGGCGCCCGTCACACCCGCGACGCCCACCGTGGAGCCGGCGCTGGTGCCGGCGGTGTGCGTGCCGTGCCCCTGGTCCGGGGTGTCGTCCGAGGTGAAGTCGTTGCAGGTGCCGCTGCCGTTGCCGGCGGCCGCCATGCTGTACCAGTCGCAGCCGCGGATCAGGCGCCCGGCGAACTCCGGGTGGCTGTAGTCCACGCCCGTGTCGATGTTGCTGATGACCACCGGGCTGCCGCCGGCGCCGATCCCCTCGATCGCGTCCTCGTCAGCGTCGGCGACGGAGGCGTACGTGCTCGGCAGCGGGCCGGTGCGGCCGTTCGGGTCGTTGTAGAAGCTCATGTTCATCCCGCCCGGGTTGTAGAAAGCCCACAGGCGGCTGTCGATCGCTTCGACCTTGCGGATGTAGTTCGGCTCGGCCCACTCCACGCGGGCGTCGTTCTTCAGCACGGCGGCCAGCGCGCGCTCCTGCCCGCGGGCGCCGTTCAGCACTTCGAAGGAGCCCTTGTAGCCCACCGCGCGGCGCACCAGGCCGTTGGCGCGGAGAAGGTCGCTCGCGTCGACCCCGTCCTTGAACTTCACCAGCACCTCACCCGGGGCGACCTCGTCCTGCGCGGGAGCCGCGGCGAACTCCGGGCTCTGCACCGGCGACATGGCGGTGTTGGTGGGGGCTTCGTCGGAACAGGCGGCGAGGGTGGCCAGGGCGAGGACGCCGACGGCCGAAAAGCGGATGCGCATGAGGAACTACTCCCGTGTGGCTGGCTTGGTGACGGAACAACCGCAAACCTGTGTGCCGCACCAGACCGATGCGCAACAGGACGAGTGTTCGAGTGGTCGGCGGGAGTAAAGGCAAGCACCGGACCGCAGCAAATGGCGGATTACGCCAGTGCCAAGTCGTTGCGGGAGAGCATCTTACGTTTTAACGGCCGAAACGTATGTCGCTCCAGAGCGGTGCGGGGCGCACCATTCTGGTGCAGCGGATTGGTGCGGCCGCCTACGGGCATCTCGCAAGTCGAGAACAGCGTTGCGCTTAGCGCTCGTCGAAAACGGACGGAGAGCACGGGGCGGAGACCGCGGCGCCCGCTCTCCGGCGACGGGGTTGCGGAAGACGGTGCGCAGGACAAATCTTGCTCCGCCCCGCTGCACCGCTTCGCACCCCCTCCCCCGCCCTGCCATGAGAGCGACCCTGCTGGCCGCGGCCCTGTGCGCGGCCGCCACGCCCGTGCACGCCCAGGTGGAGTTTCTCACCGACTTCTTCAAGGAAGTGAAGAGCGTCGCCCTCTCGGTGCACGGAGGCGGGATACCCGGCTCCGCCAACCTGACCGCGCGCGGCTCGGACTGCCCGGGCGGCGGCGTGTGCGGCGTGTTCGCGGAGGTGCTGGTCGATCTGCCGGACCTTGGCCGCACCGAATTGGAGCTGGGGCTCGGGACCGGCTACCTGCGCGGCTTCCGCGCGCGCGAGGAGAGCCTGGATCTCCACGGCTCCATGCGCTCCATTCCCGTGGTCTCCGCCTACGCGACCTTCCCCGAGATCGAGCGGCTGGCGCGGATCGAGCCGTACGCGGGGCTCAGCGTGGGCGCCGCGCAGCTCTGGAACGCGCGCGGCTACGACCCCGTAGGCACCGTGTTCGCCGTGGAGGGCGAGACGCTGGAGTTCGGGGCTACGGCGGGGCTCTACCTGACGCCGCTGCGTGGGCTGTTCGTGGAGGGGGCGTACCGCGTGCGCCGCTTCGAGAGCGTCACCTGGGAGCTCCCTGACGCCGCCGAGGAGCGCCTCCCCACCAACTGGCCCCGCTCCCTGGAGGCCAGCGGCTGGACGCTCTCGCTCGGCTGGCAGTTCCGCTTCCGGGACTCCGAGAAGAATGAAGACCCTGACAGCTGAACAGCAGGGCCTCACGCGGAGACGCGGAGACGCAGAGAAAGAACAACCGAGAAAAAAGTCATTGCACAGGACACCATCCGTTCTCTTGTTTTCTCTTTCCTCTGCGTCTCCGCGTCTCCGCGTGAGACTTCTGTTGCGGACTTGCACAGGTCGCAGGAGCCTGCCGGTCCGGTCTACGCCAAGGGCCCCGGAGATCGCTCTCCGGGGCCCTTGATAGTTGGTGATGCAGGCGATCAGCGGCTGCCGTGCATCCTCACCGCGCCTTCCAGGCCGCGGCCGGCGCCCGTGGTGAGCGGCAGGGGCAGCTCGGGAAAGCGCAGCTTCCCCTCGCTCATGCTGGCGCCGCGCAGGGCCACGGAGAGCGCCTGGTCGATCGTTTCAACCGGGTGCACGTCGAGCGCGGCAAGCACCTCGGCCGGCAGGTCCTCCAGATCGCCCTCGTTGTCCTTGGGGAGGACGATGGTGCGGATCCCCGCCCGGTGCGCGCCCAGCAGCTTCTCCTTCACGCCGCCGATGGGGAGCACCCGCCCGGTCAGCGTCACCTCGCCCGTCATCGCCACGTCCGAGCGGACGGGAGTGTCGGAGAGAGCCGAGACCAGCGCCGTGGTCATCGCCACGCCCGCCGAGGGGCCGTCCTTGGGGATGGCGCCCGCCGGGACGTGGATGTGCAGCTCCGAGCCCCAGGCCTTGCGCGGGTCGATGCCGTAGCGCCCCGCGTTTGCGCGAGCGTAGGTCAGCGCGGCGCGCGCCGACTCCTTCATCACGTCGCCCAGCTGGCCGGTGAGCACCAGGTTTCCGAAGCCGGGCTGCGCGGCGCTCTCGCCTTCCGCGGTCGCGGGGACGGCCGCACGCTGCTGCGCGCTGACCTCGATGAACATGATGTCGCCCCCCACCGGCGTGTAGTACATCCCGGTGGACACGCCCACGGTGTCCTGCCCGCCGGCGCGCTCGGGGTGCACCCGCGTGCGCCCCAGCAGCTCCTTCACCCGCTCCAGGTCCACCTTCACCGTGCTCTCCGCCCCGGCGGCGATGCGGCGCGCGGCCTTGCGGGCCAGCTTCCCCACCTCGCGCTCCAGCTGGCGCACCCCCGCCTCGCGGGTGTACTCGGCGATCACGGCGCGCAGCGCCTCGTCCGTCACCTCCAGCTCCTCGGCGCGCAGCCCCGCGTCCTCGCGCTGCCGCGGAAGGAGGAAGCGCTCGGCGATGGCCTTCTTCTCCTGCTCCGTGTAGCCGCGGAACTCCACCGCCTCCATGCGGTCGTACAGCGGCGCCGGAATGTTCTGCGCGTAGTTGGCCGTCGCGATGAAGAGCACCTCGCTCAGGTCGAACGGCACGCCCAGGTAGTGGTCCGTGAACTCGTGGTTCTGCGCCGGGTCCAGCACCTCCAGCAGCGCGCTCGACGGATCGCCCTGGTAGCTGACGCCCAGCTTGTCCACTTCGTCCAGCAGGATCACCGGGTTGCGGCTCTTGGCCTGCTTGAGGGCCTGCACGATGCGCCCCGGCATGGCGCCCACGTAGGTGCGCCGGTGCCCGCGGATGTCCGCCTCGTCGCGCACGCCGCCCAGCGCGATGCGCACGTACTTGCGGCCCAGCGCCCGCGCGATCGACTTGGCGATCGACGTCTTGCCGACGCCCGGAGGGCCCGCGAAGAGGATGATCGGTCCCTTGGCGGTCGCCTTCGCCTTGGCCTCGGCGATCTCGCGCTCCAGCTCCTCCGCCGATGCCTCTGCCTCGGTGCCGGAGAGGGCCTCCGCCTCGATGGCGGCCTCCTCCTTCACCTCGTCCTCGGCGCGGCGCGCGGCAAGCTGGCGCACGGCCAGGAACTCCAGCACGCGGTCCTTGACGTCCTCCAGCCCGTAGTGGTCCTCGTTGAGGATCTCCTCGGCGGGAAGGAGCTCCAGCCGGTCCTCGGTGCGCACGTTCCACGGCAGCTCCGCCACCCACTCCAGGTAGGTGCGGATCACCTGATACTCGGCGCTCTGCGGATTGGTGCGCTCCAGACGGCCCAGCTCGCGCTCCACCTCCTCGCGCGCCGTCTCGTCCAGCCCCAGCGCCTCGATCTTCTCGCGCAGCTCCTCCAGCTCGGCGCCCTCGTCCTCCTCGCCCAGCTCGCGCTGGATCGCCTTCATCTGCTCGCGAAGGAGCATCTCGCGCTGGCGCTCGCCCAGCTCCTCCTGCACCTGCTGCTGGATCTCCTCCTGCGCCTCGATCATGGCGAGCTGGCGCTGCACGATGAGCAGAAGGGAGCGCAGCCGCTCCTCCACGGAGAGGATCTCGAGGAGCTTCTGCTTGGCCTCGGTGCCCATCTCCACGTAGAACGCCACCAGGTCCGCGAATGGCCCCGGCTCGGTGACGCCGCTCATGAACTGCTGCAGCATCTCCGGCGGTATGCCGCGGCGCTTGCCGAGCTCGGCGGCGCGGTCGCGAAGCTCGCGGTACAGCGCCAGGAAGGCGGGATCCTCGGCCGCGATGGGCTCCAGGTCCTGCATCTCGCGGACGTGCGCGGCCAGGCCCCGCCCCTCCGGCGCCACGTACTGCAGCGCGAGTGCGCGGCCCTCGCCCTGGATCAGCAGCTGCACGCCGCCGTTGCCGCGCTGCACCTGGGCGATGCGCACCACGGTGCCGACGGTGTAGAGGTTCTCCGCTTCCACCTCGTCGCGGTTCTCGCGCTGGGCCACGGCCAGCATGCGCCGATCGCCGGCGAGCGCGGCCTCGATGGCCTGCAGCGTCCCCGGCCGCCCCGCCGAGATCGGCACGGCGGTCCCGGGAAACACGACCGTCTCCCGGAGCGGGAGAACGGGCAGCATCAGTCGTTCACTCATCTCGTCATCCTTCCTTCAAGAAGGGGTCGCCGTCCGCCGCGCCTCGTGCGGCCCGGACGGCGTGCTGGGGGTGGCGGTTCGCACAAGCCCTGCCACGCGAAAACCGCCCCGCACCAGGCCACCCCGAACGTGTCCAAGTCCTTGTGTTTGATGCACTTAATATAACACACCCGCCGCGTTTCCGCTGCTGTCATCGCGGCGGTAGCGCCCTCCTCTCCGCTGTCGTTCAGGCATGAACTACCGTCACAACGGCGGGAACACACCCCCGCCCTTTCGCACCCGTCCCTTGTAGGGGCAACCCCGCGTGGCTGCCCGTGCTCTGCGGATCGCCGTCCCCCGCCCCCGGAACCACCGGCGCCTTCCGCTCTCCCGTCGTATAATACCCCGCAACGGCACGGACGGTATCGCGCGAGGGCGCGGTCCGCCGATGCCCAGCGACAATCCCGGATGTCCGATCTCGAAGACGCCGAGGCGAGGCTGACCCGCGCCCTGGCCCGCGCACGCATGGGAGAGAGCCCAGACCGCCAGCCCGTGCACACCGTGTACGGCGGAGCGCACCTGTTCCGCGCGGACACGGCGCCACGCCTGGGCGCCCGCGCACTGGAGGCGCTCGACCGCTACGCACCGGACGCGCCCACCCTGGCGAGCGCGCTGGGAACGGACGCGCACGCGGAGGCGGTGTGGGAGCGGGTGCGCGCCAAGCTGCACCGCGAACCGGTGGAGGACTTCCGCATCGACTTCGAGGACGGCTACGGCGTGCGCCCCGACGCCGAGGAGGACGAGCACGCCGAATCCGCCGCCCGCGAAGTCGCCCGCGGCATGGCGGAGGGGACGCTCCCGCCCTTCATCGGCATCCGCGTCAAGGCGCTGACGATGGAGACCCGCGCCCGCGCCGTCCGCACCCTGCAGCGCTTCGCGGACACGCTGCTGCGCACCACGGGCGGCGTCCTGCCGCTGGGCTTCGTCGTTACGCTCCCCAAGGTGACGGTGCCGGAGCAAACGGAGCTGCTGGCGCTCCTTCTCGGACGGCTGGAAGCGGAGCACGGCGTGGCGGCCGGGACGCTGCGCATGGAGCTGATGGTAGAGACCCCTGAAGCGCTGTTCGACGACGAGGGTCGCGCGGCGCTCCCGGGGCTGGTGCGCGCGGGGCGCGGGCGGGTGGTCGCCGCACACTGCGGCGCGTACGACTACACGGCGGCGCTGGGGATCACCGCCGCCCACCAGCACCTGCGCCATCCCGCGTGCGACTGGGCGCGCCACGCCATGCAGGTGGCGCTCGCGGGAAGCGGCGTGCGCTGGTCGGACGGCGCCACCACGCTCCTCCCCGTCCCCCCGCATCGCGGCGAGATCACGGAGGAGCAGACGGCGGAGAACCGGGCCGCGGTGCATCGCGGATGGCGGGTGCACCACGCCGACGTGAGGCACGGCCTGGCGTCAGGCTTCTACCAGGGTTGGGACCTGCATCCGGCGCAGCTCGTATCGCGCTACGCCGCGGTGTACGGATTCTTCCTCGAAGGCGTGGATGCCGCCGGCGAGCGCCTCCGCAACTTCGTGGATCGTGCCGCGCGAGCCACCCGCGTCGGCAGCGCCTTCGACGACGCGGCCACGGGGCAAGGGCTCCTCAACTTCTTCCTCCGCGCAGTGGGGTGCGGCGCCCTCGCCGAGGAGGACGCGGTCGCCCGCACCGGCCTCACCTCCGCCGAGCTGCGCATGCGCTCCTTTGCCTCCATCGTCCGGGCACGGGAGGGGCGCGCGGGAAGCGGCGGGTGAGCGGGATCGCATGTCAGAAGCGGCGCTTGCCGGGCATTGCTCTGTGATGACCGCCGGACGCCCCGGCGCTCCCCCGCTTCGACCCGTGTGACTTGCCGATGTGCTGCATCGCCCCCCTCCGCCGCACGATCGCGCTGGCCCTGCTCGCCGCCGTTCCGCTCTCGGCGCAGACTCCCGAGCCGCGCGCCGGCACCGTATCCGGCTCCGTCCGCGACGCACGGAGCGCCGCGCCCCTCCCCGACGCCACGGTGACGCTCGATGGCGGAGTGCTCGCCGCCTTCCCCTTGGCGCCGCGCACCACCTTTGCGCAGGGGACGCGCGCCACGCGAACCGACACGCTGGGCGCGTATCGCTTCGGCGGCGTCACGGCGGGCGAGTACCGGCTGCACGTGCAGCGGACCGGCTACCGCCCCGCGACGGTGCTGGTGGCGCTGCGCTCGGCGGGGGTGGAGGTGGAGCCGGTGTCGCTCCGCCGCGCGCCCCAGCCGGAGCGCGCGTGGCGCGACCTCCCCCGCATGGTCGGCGCGGGGTACGGCGCCACGTACAGCGGACCGACCTCGGGGCCGGGGTGGCACGCGCAGGGCAGCTTCGCCTTCTACCGCGCATCGCCTGCACTGCGCGCCGAGGCGTACGCGCTGGCGCAGCGCGGCACGGCCACGGGCTCGCCGCTGGCCTGCGGCGACCAGGTGAGGCAGCTCTACTGCCTGCGCCGCGAGGACCGGAGCACCTTTGCCGGGGCGGGGCTCGCGCTGGCGGTGGAGGGCTCCATCGCGGGAGACCGCGTGCGGCCGTACGTGCGCCTGGGCGGCGGCGTGTACCACCAGCGCGTCGAGAGCACCGAGTTCGAGGGGCCCACCGGGATCTGCATCGAGGGCGGTGAGCTCGTCTCCTGCCCTGACAACCCGCCCTTCGGCAGCTTCAGCCGCTCGTTCAGCCGCACCGGCCCCGGCGTCGCCGTGGCTGCGGGCCTTCGCCTGCGCCTGCGTGGCGTCTCGGTCTTTGCCGAAGCGGGCACGCACGCCGCTGAAATGGGAAGCGGCTCCGCGGGCGCCGCGCCGCTCACGCTGGGCGTCGCGTTCTAACGAAAGGTCCTCACGCGGTGGCGCAGAGACGCGGCGGAGAGCGTGGAGCTCTTCCCGCGTCTCCGCGTTTCGCGGCCTTGCTTTGCAAATCCGGCGGAATCGCGCCGCTTGTTCGCCATTCGCGGGACGATTATCCTTGCCGCCCAACGCATCCACGTTCCCGATCCGCCTTCCCGTTCGAATGGACCTCCACGCCGCACTCGCATCGTCCAGGGCGTGGCGCCGCGGGACTGAATCCAGGAGGCCATCCGCATGAGAGACATCCCCGAAAGCGACTGGAAGCTGTTCCGCACCGTGCGCGAGGCGGCCCTCGACCGCTACTGCGCCCGGGTCCTGGAAGAGAGCGCCGCCATCCTCGCCGACGAGCGCGAGACGAACCACGAGCGCTACATCCGCCTCTTCCGCCTGCTGGCGAAGCGGGACCGTACCCTCGCCGACACGTTCAACAACCCCCGCCGCTCCGTGGCCCGCATACAGCTCGCGCAGATGGATGCCCTCGGCCTCGTCACCGACATCGAGCTCGCGCGCTTCTCCTCGGACACGCGCGAATCTGTGAGGCTGATCCGGAGCGCATGGTAGCCGGTGCCGGCCGGCTCAGAGGATCTCAGCGGGCCTCACGATCCTGACGTTGCAGAAGTTCCGGATCTTTTCAAAGTCCGAGACGTTCTCCGTGACGACGGTTGCGCCCGCTCGCCGGGCCGTCAGCGCGATGAGCACGTCGCGCAGGATGCGCTGCTGCTCTCCCTTGGAGATCGCCATGATGTGTCCCCTCTTGTGGGACCTCAGCCCGCGATGGAGCGAGTTCAACACCTTTCCCGCAAGCCACCAGTCCTCCCCCGTGGGCACCAGCAGGCGATCCATGACCTCGTAGTGCTTTCGGAACTGTTCGAACTCACGGACGTCCGCCGCGTCTTTTGCGCCAGCGGTCAGCTCCTGTATTACGACGGCAGACATAAAAAACCCGGCGGGGAAGGTCGCCGGGCGGTATCGAATCATAACGTTGGTGTCGTAGGTCACGCGGTGCACCGCTCCATCGGCGTCAGATCTCCCCCCGCAGGTGACGAGCGTACAAGCGCTTCCACATCTTCAGCATCATCGCATCCACGAGTGCGCCGGACAGCCGCTTCTCGATCTTCCCATCCAGACCGCGGACCACGACGTTGCACTCGGTCTTGTGAGCGATCTTCATGGCGGCGTTGATCGCCTGGTCGCGGGTCTTGTGCGTGCTGCGGAGCACTCCGCGCACGCGCACCAGCCACTGCCCTTCCTTGGGAACGACGTACACGTCGATCAGCTTGCCGCCCGGCAGCACCGGAGCGGGCGCCGTCGCGGCGCTTTTCTCCATCACAGTCTTCGCCATCTCGTACCTGCCGGTTGATCTGCGAAACGCCTTCAGGCGGCCAAATATGTAGGAAAGAATCACCCGCGCAAGCACCCTGTATTCGGCATGCAAACCGCTGGCGCCAAACGTTCTACGGGCGCTCCGATGGCGCATGCCGCAGCACCGGATCGTCATGTTCATGGCGGAATACCGGCTCGGCCTTGTGTATTCGATCAGGATGTTTGAGCTTGGATGGAGGCAGGGAAGGAGTACGCGGCGGCGCGGGAGCGGAGGCGACGCGACATGAGCGATCAGTCGATAAAGGATGACGAGGAGCTCGAGGTGCCGCCCCGGTACGACTTCTCGGGCGCGGTTCGAGGCAGGGTTGCCCGCCGGTTCACACCGGAAGAGCGGGACGAGCTCATCAGCCCGGCGGTCATCGAGGACACGCACCTTTGTGCGGCGCAGAACAAGCTGCTCGTCGAAGGCGGAATGAACATCGGTGAACTGATCCACGCCAACCGGGATATGATCCGCTGCATCGCCGAGCAGCATGGCGCGCGGAACGTCCGCCTCTTTGGCTCCGTGGCTCGTGGAGATGCCGGGCCCGAGAGCGACGTGGACTTCCTAGTGGAGGCGGGGCCCGCCACCAGCTCTTGGTTTCCCGGTGGACTGGTAGCCGATCTGGAAACCCTGCTCGGGCGCCGCGTCGACCTGGTGACGGAACGCGGTCTCGCGCCGGACCTGCGGGAACAGGTGCTGCGCGAGGCGGTTCCGGTATGAAGGGGGACGCGATCTACCTGCGGCACATCCTGGAGTGCATCCGGCGCGCGGAGGAGAACACGGCGCCCGGTTACAACGCATTCATGGGGTCACACACGCTGCAGGATGCCGTGCTGCGAAACCTCCAGACCATGGCCGAGTCAACCCAGCGCCTGTCCGACCAGGCAAAATCCGCCCATCCCGCAGTCAACTGGCGCGCGCTTTCTGGGTTCCGCAACGTGCTGGTTCACAACTATCTCGGGATCGATCTAGAACAGATCTGGGCCGCCGTCGAACGCGACATGCCGGTCTTGAAAGTCGCCGTCGAGGCGGAACTACGGAGCAGTGGGGATCTACCTGACCAGACCACAGGAATTGTGTGAAAGCGCCCCGCGGAGTGTCTCCGCGGGGCGCTCTCTTTTCCCGGCTCGCATCAACGGGTCTCACACAGAGGGCACAGAGATCAAGGACGAGACACAGAGAAACCCTCCTGCTTTTCTTTCCTTGCCCCTCTGCGTCTCTGTGTGAAACGCTGTTCAACTCACGGCGCCGGCCGCAGCACCTCCGCAGCCTTGCCGAACTGCGCGGCGGCCTCGCGCACCTGCGGGTCGGTGACGGCGACAAGGCGGTAGTAGCCGGTGTCGCCCCACCTGGCGAAGGCGATGCCGCGGGCCAGGACGCGCTGTAGCCGGGCATCCGCGTCCGCGCCGGCGGGGAGCGTGTGGCCGGCGCGCGCGGCAAAGGCGCGGAAGTCCGCCAGCGCCGCGTCGGGAAGGCGCGGCGCGGCGGCGAGGGCGTCGGCGGAGGGGAAGGCGGCGGCGTTGGCGCTCAGGTAGCCGCCGATCCAGCGCGTGGGGATGTCCTCCTCGCGGAGGCGGGCGAGCCAGAGCGGGTCCGGCTCCGCCTCGGGGGTGACCACGTCGGGAAAGATGCCGCCGCCGCCGTACACCACGCGCCCGCCGGCGGTGCGGCACGAGGGCCGCCCGGCGGTGTCGCGCGCCGTGCGTGCCATGCGGTAGTAGTCGTTCACGCGCACGTCGCGGTACTGGCGCTGCACCACCCGGCCGCACGGCGTCTTGATGTGGCCGATCACCAGCATGATCGCCGAGCCGTCGGTCATGGGGAAGCCGCGCATCAGCAGCGACTTGCCAAAGGTGGGGCGCCCCACCACCAGCGCCCGGTCGTGGTCCTGCAGCGCGCCCGCCACCAGCTCCGATGCGCTCGCGGTGCCCCCGTTCACCATCAGCACCACGGGGTACTGCCGCTCGCGCCGCCAGAAGGAGCGCTGCACGCGCACCGTCTCGCCGACGTCGGCTTTGCGGCCGGCGGATGAGTAGACGACGGTGCCCGAGGGGAGGAACTCGCCCGCCACCTTCGACGCCTCGTCCACCATGCCGCCGCCGTTGTCGCGCAGGTCCAGCAGCAGGCGGCGCATTCCTGTGCCCTCCAACTTCGCGAGGGCGGCGTGGAGGTCTTCGGCGGCGCGGGTGTTGGAGAAGGTGGTCACGCGCACGTAGCCGGTGCTGTCGTCCAGCATCAGCACGGCGGGGACGGCGGTGCCCTCCCCGGCGCGCTCGCGGCGGACGGTGCGCTCCAGCTCGGCCACGGTGCCGTCGACGCGCTCGCGCTCCAGCCGCAGGGCCACGGTGGAGTTGCGGGGGCCTGAGAGCACCACCTCCAGCTCGAAGGGACTCTCGGCCCGCACCGGCTGCCCGTCGGCGGCGACCAGGACGTCGCCGGGAAGGATGTCCTGACGCGCCGCCGCGGAGCCCGGCGCCACGCTCCGCACCACCGGCGTGCCGCGCGCGAAGTCCCACTCGATGGGCACCGGAAAGAGGCGGCCCTCGCGGTAGTCCTTTTCCTTTTGCGGCGAGAGGCGCGCCGAGGTGATGACGTACGAGTGCGGATCGGCGGCGCGCACCATCCCCTCCACCGCCGCCATGAAGAGGCGGTGGGTGTCGATGGAGTCCGGGTGGTTCACGCGGATCTGGTTGAGGACCTGGCTGAACATCTGCAGGTCCTCGGCGGTGCTGCGCGGGCGCATGACGCCCTCCTGCGCCGCCGCGGCGAGCGGCAGGAGGGCCGCGGCGGCGGCGGCCAGGATGGTGAGCCTCACGGGGTGGCCTTGATCTGGGCGTCGAGCGTGGCGATCCGCTCCTGCGCGTTGGCGTAGCCGGCGTCGTCGCGGGCGGCGCGCGCCACGTAGGCGCGGTAGTTGTCGAGCGCCTCCTGCGGCATCCCCGAGGAGTCGTACAGGCGCGCCAGCATCAGGTGCGGGGCGGCGTAGTACGGCTCCAGCTGGGCGGCGCGCGTGAACTCGGCGACGGCTTCCTGGGCCTTGCGGACGCGCACCAGCAGCAGCCCGTACTGCACGCGGGCGGCCGCGTCGTCCGGGCTCAGCTCCACGGCCAGCGCCAGCTCGCTCACGGCGGTGGCGGTGTCGCCGCGCGCCATCGCCAGCGCGCTCAGCGCGCGGTGCGCGGGGGCGAAAGACAGGTCTTCCTGCAGTGCGCGCCCGTATGCCTCCTGGGCCGCCGCGGCGTTCCCCATCTTCTCGTACACGGCGCCCAGGCTGTGCTCCATCAGCGCCTTGCTCTGGTAGACGAAGACCAGGTCGCGCACGTCTTCCTTGCGCATCCCCTCGGCGGCGGCGGTGAAGTGCTCCGCGGCCTTGGCCAGGTTGCCCGTAAAGAAGTGGATCCTTCCCACCAGCGGGTGGATGTACGGCTTGTCGCGGGAGGTGGCGCGCCCCAGCGCCCGCTCGTACTCGCCGAGCGCCTGCGGAAAGCGCCCCTCGCTGTAGGCCACCCGGGCGCGCAGCATGGGAGGGCTGTTGCGGAGGTAGTTTTCCACCACGTGCGCCGCCAGTGCCGAGTTGGCCTCACCCGTTTCCCTGCGCATGTTCTCCATCACGGCGCGCGTAAGGTACACGCGCACCATCTGCCGCTCGAACGTCTCCACCAGGAACGGGTCCAGCGAGAGCGCCCGGAGCTGGAGCGAGTCGATCGCCTGGATCTCGGCCGAGCGGATGGTGCCCCGGTTGTTCTCCATGTAGCGGACGAGGCGGTCGGGATCGGACAGCAGCAGCGCCACGCGGCGGCCGTACAGCGGGTCCGCCCAGCCGGGCTGCAGCCGAGCCGCCCAGTAGAAGGCGGCCGCCGCCTCCGCCGGACGGTCCGCGATGCGGTTGACGCCGTGGAGGTAGTACGTGTTGGCGTTGTTGGTGTCCGCCTGCGCCCACAGCACGGGGCGGCGCGGGACGTCGTGGACGCGCGTGGACTGCGCGGCGGCCGGCGTGGCGCAGGCGAGCGCCGCGGCCGCGGCAAGAGCGATCTTGTGCACTGGGATGGCTCGGTGAGGGGCGAGGCGGGTACGATTCGCGGGCGACCACTATAACGCAATTTCTCCTTATGCACCAGACGTTTACGCGCGATGGCTCGCCTCGCGTACGCGGAAAGGGCGCACCCTCGCCGGGTGCGCCCTTTTCGTATCGGGCGTGAGAGCCGCCTAGTTGATGAAGCGCACCAGGTCGATCCGCCCCTGCGCCACCATCTGGCCGTCGATCGTCACGCTCTGCCCGCTGCGCAGCGCGCGGAAGCGCTGGGCATCCTGCGCGCTGGCGCCGTAGGGGAGCGCCACCTGCGCCGCGCCGTTCTGGGTGCGCAGCTCGAACGATCCGCGCTGCGTGTCGATGTACCCCACCGTGCCCGCGAAGCGCTGCACGCTGTTGTTGCCGTACGTCCCGCTCCCCGTGCCGCCGTTGTAGACGCCGCCCTGCTGCTGCGAACTTTGGCCGGTGCGCTCCTGCACGCTCTGCTGCACCTGGATGTAGTTGGTGTAGGCGTTGCCGCGCTGGTCCTGCTGCACCTGGAACGCCACCACGTCGCCGCGCTCCAGCGCCGTCACGGCGTACTCGCGCTGCTGGTAGACGACGCGGGTGTTCTGGTCGAAGTACACGTTGCCGGTCTGGCCGCTCTGCGTGCGGATCTGCATCATCCCCTGCCGCGCGTCGATCCCCTGGATCTCGCCGACCACCTGGCCGCCCTGCCCCTGCCCCTGCCCCTGTCCCTGGGGCCCCATCACGCCTCCCAGGATCTCGCCGATCGCCCCTGCCTGCGCGCACCCCGTGGCGGAGAGCATCGCGGCGAGCGCCACCAACCGCAGCCCGAGTATTCTGGCCTTCATGGCTCGATCTCCTTCCTGGTTTCCGTCGTCGTCACCCCGTCGAGCGGTCCACACAGGGCAAGGGCGGTGCCACGTGCTCCGTAGGTGCAAGCGGCGCAATCACTTGCCTCGTCCGTCCCCCCTGTGGGACGCTTGCGTCGCCGGGGTGCCCTCGCGGTGGCGCAGGCGTGGTCCCGCGCCACGGTCACGGGTTGGCGCCCGAGCCGGTGCGCGACTCGCCGGGACGGAAGTCGTCGTTCTGGGCGGAGACGGTGATGAGGATCAGCGAGTCCTGCGCGGCGCGGATGTCGTGGGCATCGCCTGGCGCGGTGAAGATGAGCTGCCCCTGCCGCAGCTCCTGCTCGCCCCCGTCCGCGCGCACCTGGAGCGAGCCCTCCAGCACCTGGATGCTCATCGCCGAGTCCGCGTTGGCCGTCTCGGCGGACTGCCCCGCGGCGAGGGCGGTGAGGATGACGCGGAAGCGCCCGTTCTTGACCAGCGCGTGGCCCAGCTTGCCGCTCTGCTGGTACATGGGATCCTGCCGGAGCCGCGCGGCCTCTGCGGCCAGGTCGTAGCTGAGCGTGGGCCCCGCCAGGGGGCGGTTGATCGAGGACATTGCTCGTCGGTCTCCGTCTGCGGTGTGTGCGCTGGGCGGCTCGCCGCCAGGCCCGGGGAGGGTTGCAAAGTCGGGACCGCGGGGCCCCCGCCTCCGGGCCGGGGAGGAAGCAAGCCGGCCCGCCACGACACTGTCGCGGCGGGCCGTCTTCATCTCTCCGGTTTCCTGCTCCCTACTGCTGCACCACGCCCGCGCCGCGGTACCGGTCGGCTCCCCGCCCCAGCACCTTGCCCGAGTACCCGTTCTCCGGGTCGCGCCCGCGGCGAAGGTCGCGGTCCACCCTGTTCTCGCCGCGGTTGTACGCGAGGAGGGCCAGGCGCACGTCGCCGTCGTAGTGCCGCAGGAGGGTGCGGAGGTAGCGGAAGCCGACGCGCAGGTTGGCCTCGGGATCCAGGAGGCGCGAGCGGTCGGCCATGCGGCGGTCGATGGAGCGCGCGGTGCCCGGCATCAGCTGCGTGAGCCCCATGGCGCCGGCGTAGCTGCGGGCGCGAGGGTTGAAGTTGCTCTCCACGCGCACCAGCCGGAACGCGAGTTCGGGATCGATGCCCTCGGTGCGGGCCGCATCGTGGATGGAGCTCGCCAGCTCGTGCGAGATGCGGTAGCGCGTGGCGTACGAAAAGGGATTCGCGTTCAGCTCGCGGAAGCGGCGCGCCTCGGAGCGGAGGCGCTCCCAGAACCCGGGCTCCGGAACGGCTGCGCCGGTGCGGGCGGGCGTCGCGGGCTGCTGCGCGGCGCCGGGCGAGGCGCAGAGGCAGAGCGCCATGAGGGCGCAGAACACGGACGTGCTTCGTCCGCTTGGGGCAAAGGGTGCCGGCCACGCGCCGGCGGTGGTGGCGTGCAATTCATCCTCCTGGTTCCTGTCCAACCGCGGACCCCCGCGACGGGGCCCATGATCGCGCCGATGCAGCCGCAAGTCAAGCGCAAGAACTGCCACGTGCCGATATTGCGGGGCACCCATACGCGAAAGCTCCCGCGGCCGGGCCGCGGGAGCTTTCGTGGTGCCGGAGGCGCCGATCAGCGCACGCGCAGCGGCCCGACGTACTTGCCGACGATGGACGACGCGTAGCCGGTGTACGCGTCCTGGTAGTAGTCGTTCACGATGCGCACGTACGACGAGTAGAGGTAGTAGTACCCCGGCGCGAGGCCGGCCGTGCTCACCCCTTCCGGCTCGTGGTGGACCACGCAGTTGTCACGCGAGTTCTGCGTCCAGTGCTCCCGCACCAGCTGCCCGTACTGGTTGTAGATTCCCCAGTGCATGGGCGTGTTCTTCACGACGACGCCGGTCAGGTAGATGGTGGTACCCTGCACCACGTCGTTGCTGAATCCCCAGAACGCGTGCGGGATCTGCTCGCAGTGATAGATCCCGCCTCCCGGAGGCGCCGGGGTGGCGAGGTTCTGCGCGAAGATGAAGGGCGGCGGCGGCGGGCTGAACGGCGGAACCGTCTCGCCCCCGCCTCCCCCACCGCCTCCACCGCCGCCGCCCTCGCCGTCGTCGTCGATCGGCATCTGGTACGCGGGCTGCTCCGGCGCCGTCACCGGGTTCCCCGAGCTCTCGCACGCCGCCACCGAAAGGCAGGCGAGGAGCCCTCCGAATGCAAGGTACCTGTTCATCCGTCCATCTCCAAAAAGAAGTAGATCCACCACCTGGTGGCCGACGAATGCACTATATGTTTACCATCTTAATCCGTCAAGTAATTTTTCTAACCGCTTCGATGCGTCTCCACTGTACACTTCCTGATTGTGGAATATATCAGGCGTGGGCTCGATTATCCGCAGAAGCCCGACGGACGGGCCAATGCAGCCTCGCAATTCCTTTAATACCACAAAACGCACAAAGTAGACGCGTGATCTTGCGGAGGAAACAACGGCAAAGGCATCACACAGAGGCCACAGAAGCAACTGCAAGCCACAGAGAAAACCCTTTTGCAGTTCTCTCTGTGCCTCTGTGCCTCTGTGTGAGCCATGCAGTTGCTATTGGGCGCACGCGACCGCCCCCTCCCCCAGGTGGTCATTGGGGGAGGGGGCAGCTAGATGACGAGCGGGGGCGGGGGCCGCGTTACCCTTCTTCCCCCTCCTCCTCTCCTTCCTCCTCCCCCACTCGCGCAGCACCCGCCGGCGGCGCGCGCGGTGCGGGCGGGTTGGCGGACACGGGGGCGATGCGGCGCCCGCGAAGAAGCGTGTTCAGGCGCGGCAGATCGGTGGCGAGCAGCCGGTCCAGCGTGGCGAGCTGGACGTCGAGGCGGCGGGAAAGCTCCTCGAACACCGTAATCGTGGGGCGCGTGGGGCGGGCCTCCGCGCTCTCGATGACGCCCAGCAGCGCCGCCATCTGGTTGTTCAGGCGGATCGGGTAGTTGAGCGGGTCCTGGTTGCTCTGCAGCCGCGTCTGGTAGAGCGCGTTCTCGATGACGGAGAGGCGCGCCTTGAGCGAGTCGGCGGCGAGGCGGATCGCCGGGTCCCGCGTGCGCGTGAGCCGCTGGTCGATCTGCTCGCGGATGCCGCGGATGCGGATGACGGCGCGGTTGGCGTCGCTGGTGCGGTCGCGCACGCGCAGGGCGAGCGCGGACTGCGCCTCCAGGTCCGCCTGCGTGACGCCGGTGAGGCGCGGGTCGATGCGCACGTTGAACTCCTCCGCGCCCACCGCGCGCCCGTCCACCGTCAGCCGCACGCGGTAGCGCCCCGGCGGCACGCGCGGCCCGTTGGTGCCGGCGGCCCACAGGATCATCCCCGGGAAGTCGGTCGCGCCGGGGTGGCGCAGGTCCCACACGAAGCGGTTCATCCCCGCCCGCGCCGGTGCCTTGGGATCGGTGCGGCGGCGCGGGGAGTCCTCGTCCTCGTCCTCGCCGCCGGCGGGGGCGCCGCTGCCGCCGGCGCCGCGCACCGTGTCCGCGGGGGTGCCGCTGAAGGAGCGGATGACGGTGCCGCGCGCGTCCATGAAATCGAGCGTCACCCGGCGCGGATTGCGGGGGAGCGAGTAGAAGACGCTCACGCCGGGGTCGGCGGCGCGCACCACGTCGTCCGGGCGGAAGAGGTGCGCCGCGCGGTTCGTGGTGGCGGTGAGCTGCCGCAGCGGGCTGATGTCGTCCAGCACGTAGAAGGAGCGGCCGTGGGTGGCGGCTACCAGGTCGTTGCCATGCACCACCAGGTCGCTCACCTGCACGTCCGGCAGCCCCAGGCGAAGGGAGCTCCACTGCGCGCCCTGGTTCCAGGAGACGTACGGCCCGTGCTCGGTACCCGCGTAGAGGAGCCCCGCGCGCGTGGGGTCCTCGCGCACGGCGCGCACGAAGTGGCCCGGTGCGATGCCGCGCGTGATCTGCGTCCAGTTGCGCCCGCCGTCATCGGTGCGGAAGGCGTACGGCGCGGGGTCGTCCATCTGGTAGCGGTTGGCGGCCACGTAGGCGCGCATGGGGTCGTGCGGCGACGCCTCGATCAGCGAGATGCGCGCGAACTCGGGGAGCCCCCGCGGCGTCACGTTCTGCCACGAGCGCCCGCCGTCGCGCGTCACGCTCACCACCCCGTCGTCCGATCCCGCCCAGATCGTCATGGAGTCGCGCGGCGAGGGGGCGACGGTGAAGATGGTGCCATACGTCTCCACCCCCGTCTGGTCCAGCGTGATGGGTCCGCCGCTGGGCCCCAGCGTCCTGGGATCGCCGCGGGTGAGGTCGGGGGAGATGCGCGTCCAGCTCTCGCCCTCGTCGGTGGAGCGCCACAGGTGCTGCGATGCGGCGAAGAGGACGTTGGCATTGCGCGGCGCCAGGACGATGGGAAAGGTCCACTGGAAGCGCTCGCGGATGTCCGAGGCCGAGTAGCCCATCGGGTTCTCGGGCCAGATCTGGATGTTGCGGCGCTGGCCCGTGCGGCGGTCGAAGCGCGTCATCAGCCCGCCGTAGCTGCCCGCGTAGAATACGTCCGTCTGGTCCGGCCGCGGGGCGATGTAGCCGCTCTCGCCGCCGCCGACGGCGTACCACTCGCGCCCGCTGCCGTTGCTGGGCACGCACGCGGTGGAGTTGTCCTGCTGCGCGCCGCAGACGTGGTAGGGGAAGTGGCCCGTGGTGACGACGTGGTACATCTGCGCCGTCGGGTAGTCCTGCTCCGTCCAGCTCTCGCCGCCGTTCACCGACACGTTGCCGCCGCCGTCGTTCGCCTGCACCATGCGCTGCGGGTTCTGCGGATCGATCCACAGGTCGTGGTTGTCGCTGTGCGGGGTGCGGATGGACTTGTAGGTCTTGCCCCCGTCGGTCGACTTCCAGAACGCCACGTTCAGCACGTACACGGTGGCCGTGTCGCGCGGGTCGGCGTAGATGCGCGAGTAGTAGAAGGCGCGCTGCCGCAGCTTGCGCTCGTCGTTGATGCGCGTCCAGGTGGCGCCCGCGTCGTCCGAGCGGAAGACGCCCCCCTCCGCCGCCTCCACGATCGCCCACAGCCGGTTGGGGTTGGCGGCGGATACGGTGACGCCGATCTTCCCCAGGATCCCGCGTGGCAGCCCCGGGTTGCGGGTCAGCTCCGTCCATGTCGTCCCGCCGTCCGTCGACCGGAAGAGCCCGCTCCCGGGTCCGCCGCTGGAGAGCGCCCACGGCGTGCGCCCCACCTCCCAGGTGGATGCGTAGAGCGTGTCCGGCCGCCCCGGCGTGAGGATCAGGTCCACCGCGCCCGCGTTCTCGCTGCGGAAGAGCGTCTTCTGCCACGTCTTCCCCCCGTCGCGCGTGCGAAAGACGCCGCGCTCCTGGTTGGGGCCGTAGGCGTGGCCCAGCGCGGCCACGTACGCGCGGTCGCAGTCGGTGGGGTGCACGCGCACGCGGCCGATCATCTGGGCGTCGCGCAATCCCACGTGCGCCCACGTCTTGCCGCCGTCGGCCGAGCGGTACACGCCGTCGCCGGGCATGATGTTGCCGCGCAGCTGCACCTCGCCCATGCCGGCGTACACCACGTCCGGGTTGGACTCGCACACGCCGATTGCGCCCACCGAGGAGCTGCTGAAGGCGCGGTCGGACATGGGGCGCCAGGTGGTGCCGCCGTCCGTCGTCTTCCAGATGCCGCCGCCGGTGGCGCCGAACCAGTACTCCAGCGGCCGGCGCGTGCTCCCCGCCACGGCGATCGACCTTCCGCCGCGGTTGGGGCCGATGTTGCGCCAGCGGAAGCCGGCCAGCGTGGCGCTGTCCGGCGAGGGCGCGGGCGCGGGCCTCACCTGCGCGGCGGCGGGCACGGCCAGCAGCAGGCCGAGGAGCGCCGCGGCGGCGCGGCGGCGGTTGGTGATGCGCATGGAGCCGGGGGTGCCGGAGTGGATCGCACGAACACGGGTGTCCGGCACGATGGCGGCCCGCCCCGCCGCGCGCAAGACGAGGCTCCTTGCGCAAACCTTACATCCAGAGCACCTTGCACCATCCCTACCATCCAATCCCGTCCGAACAGCAACTGCATGGCTCACGCGGAGACGCGGAGACGCAGAGAGAACCTCTTTGCCTTTCCTTCGCGTCCCCGCGTCTCCGCGTGAGATCGCAGTTTCCGTTGCCCACAACACTGGGCACTCGGCACTCGGCACTCGGCACTTTCCTTCATGACCTGGCAGCAGACCCCCGAGTTCATTCCTCTGATGGTGTCCGCGGCGCTGTGCGCGGGGCTCGGCGTGTTTGCGTGGGCGCACCGGCGGGTGCCGGCGGCGGTGGGGTTCGTGGTGCTGATGGCCTCGTGCGCCTGGTGGTCGTTCTTCTACGGGGTGTACCGCGGCGCCACCACGCTGGAGGCGAAGCTCTTCCTGGCCGAGGCCACGCAGGCCGGCGCCATCGTGGTGCCGCTGGCGTGGATGATCTTCACCCTCCAGTACACGCGCCACGAGCGCTGGCTGACGCCGGGAAGGATCGCGCTCGTCTCCGCCATCCCGCTGCTGACGCTGGCGATGGCGCTCACCAACCCGCTCCACTTCCAGTTCTGGGCGCGCTTCACCCTGGTCCCGCGCCGCGGCTACATCCAGATCGACTCGCGCGAGGCGTGGGGTTTCTGGCTGCACGTGGGCTACTCGTGGGCGCTCCTCTCCGCGTGCGTGGCGCTCCTCACGCTGCGCGCACTCCGCTCGGTGCGGATCTACCGGAGGCAGGCGGTCGCCATCGGGGTGGCGGCGCTGGTGCCGTGGGTGGGCAACGTGCTGCACGTGGGCAAGGTGGTGAGGTTCCCAGCCAACCCCATGCCCTTCCTCTTCACGCTCACGGGGCTCGTCTTCTTCTGGGCCATCTTCCGCCTGCGCCTGCTGGACGTGATGCCGGTGGCGCGCGAGACCCTGGTGGAGGAGCTGCCGGACGGCGTTCTGGTGCTGGACGACGAGGACCGCGTCCTCGACCTCAACCCCGCCGCCCGCACCCTGCTGCGCGTGGAGGGCGACCGGTGGCTGGGGCGCCGCGCCCGCGAGATCGTCCCCGCGCTGGAGCCGCTGCTGGACCAGGCTCGGGCGGGCGCGGAGCCGCGGGTGCGCGGGCGGCTGGAGTTGGCCGATGCGGGGCGCGCCCTGGACGCGCGCGTCACCCGCTTCCACGACGAGCGCGGCGCGCCGGCCGGGCGGCTGGTGGTGCTGCGCGACCTCAGCGAGCGCGAGGGGGCGCTCACCCTTCAGCGGGCGTACCTGGACCAGCTCTTCGAAGCTTCCCCCGAAGCCATCGCCCTCCTGGACGCCGGCGACCGCGTGCTGGACGTCAACGGCGAGTTCACCCGCATGTTCGGCTACTCGGCCAAGGAGGCGGCGGGGCGCGCCATCAACGACCTCATCGTCCCCCCCGACCTGCGCGCGCAGGGCGACGAGATGACCTCGCAGGTGATGATGGGGCAGCGCGTGGGAGTGGAGACGGTGCGCGCCCGCCGCGACGGCAGCCCGCTGGACGTGTACGTCACCGGCAGCCCCGTCTTCGTGGATGGGAAGCAGGTGGCGATCTGGGGGATCTACCGCGACATATCGCGCCGCAAAGCGGACGAGCGGATGCGCGCGGAGCTGCTGGAGCGCGAGCGCGAGGCCCGCGCCGCCGCCGAAGCCGCCGGCCGCCGCGCCGCCTTCCTGGCCGACGTGGGGACGCTGCTCAGCGCGTCCTTCGACTACGGCAGCTCGTACCGCGAGCTGGCGCGCCTGGCCGTGCCCGAGCTGGCCGACTACTGCCTGATCGACGTGGTGGAGCCGGACGGGGGAACGCGGCGCGTGGCGGTGGCGCACCACGACCCGGAAAGGGAGAAGTCGCTCATCCACGACGCCGTCAACCCGCCCGACGGCGACCTGGACCGCCGCCCCGTGCTGCGCGTGGTGAGGACGGGCGAGCCGCTCCTCGTGCCCAACTTCACGCCGGAGATGCAGGAGCGCCTCTCCCACGACGAGCGCCACCGCGAGAGCTTCAACCGCAACGGGCTGCGGTCCTTCATCATCGTCCCGCTCACCGCCCGTGGGCGCACGCGCGGCTCCATCACCCTGGCGATGAGCGACAGCGGCCGCCACTACGGCCCGGCGGACCTGGCGGTGGCGCAGGACATGGCGCGGCGCGCGGCGCTGGCCATCGACAACGCGCGCCTCTACCGCGAGGCGCAGGAGGCGGTGCGGGCGCGCGACTCGGTGCTGGGCGTCGTGTCGCACGACCTGCGCAACCCGCTGACCGCCGTCCTCCTGAACGCCGACGCCATCCTGAGCGACGACACGCTCACCCTGCCGCCCTGGGCGCGCGACGGCGTTCGCATGATCGTGCGCAGCGCCGAGGCGATGGAGCACCTGATCCGCGACCTGCTGGACGTGGCGCGCATCGAGAGCGGCAACCTGCGCGTGGCCCCGCAGCCGCACGATCCCGGGCGCCTGGTGCTGGACGCCGCGGAGCTCTTCACCCCGCTGGCCGAGGAGCGCGGCATCCACCTCGTCGCCGTCCCCCCGGACCGCGCCCCTCTCGTCCGCGCCGACCGCGAGCGGGCCCTGCAGGTCTTCAGCAACCTGGTGGGGAACGCCCTCAAGTTCACCCCCGCCGACGGCGTCATCACCCTGGGCGCCGCGCTGGACGACGGTGCCGTGCGCTTCTGGGTGCGCGACACGGGCGCGGGGATCCCCGAATCCGACTTCCCGCGCCTCTTCGACACTTTCTGGCAGGGCCACGCCCGCCGCGACGGCGCCGGCCTGGGCCTCCCCATCGCCCGCGGCATCGTGGAGGCCCACGGCGGCCGCGTCTGGGTCGAAAGCGAGGTCGGCGTCGGCACGACGTTCCACTTCACGCTGGGGTGAGGGAAAGTGCGTGAGTGCGTTGTTCTTATGTCATCCTGAGGGAGCCGCCGGCCCGAATGCATGCGCCGCACACCATTCTCCCGCGGCGACCGACCGGATCTAGCCCGCGAGGCAAGAGGACGGCGTCGAAGCCCGGGCCTCTCGTCCCGCGCAGTAGATCCTTTGCTACGCGCCACAGGACGGAGCACGGGCGAGGACGGTGAGGCGCGTCGCTCAGGATGACAAAAGGCGGGGCTGGTCCGCGCCGGGAAATATGCGTGAGTGCGGCGTTCTTTTGTCATCCTGAGGGAGCCGCCGGCACGAATGCATGCGCCGCACACCAAACTCCCGCGGCGACCGAACGGATCTAGCCGGCGAGGCAAGAGGACGGCGTCGCAGCCCGGGCCTCTCGTCACGCGCAGTTAGATCCTTCGCTACGCGCCATGGGACGAAGCACGGGCGAGGACGGTGAGGCGCGTCGCTCAGGATGACAAAAGGGGGGGCCGCCCCGCCCCC
>DASWNZ010000038.1:0-51588 GCA_036398975.1 Longimicrobium sp. | reverse complement strand
TCCAGCAGCGGCACCAGGTAGCGCCCGGTGACGCTCTCCGGTACGCGCGCCACGTCCTCCGGCGTTCCCATCGCCACCACCAGGCCGCCATCCGGGCCGGCGCCGGGGCCCAGGTCGATCAGCCAGTCCGCCGTCTTGATGACGTCCAGGTTGTGCTCGATCAGCACCACCGTGTGCCCCGCGTCCACCAGGTCGTCCAGCACGCGCAGCAGCTTGCGGATGTCGTCCATGTGCAGGCCGGTGGTGGGCTCGTCCAGCACGTACAGCTTCTTGCCGCCGCGCCGCGCCCCCAGCGCCAGCTCGCGCGCCACCTTGATGCGCTGCGCCTCGCCGCCGGAGAGCGTGGGCGCGGGCTGGCCCAGGCGCAGGTAGCCCAGCCCCACCTGCTGCAGGTGCCAGAGGGCCTGTCCCAGCCGGTCCTCGTGGATGAAGAAGCGGATCGCCTGGTCGATGGTCATCTCCAGCACGTCGCGGACGTTGCGCCCCTTGAAGCGCACGTCCAGCACATCCGGCTTGAAGCGCGCGCCGCCGCAGATCTCGCACGGCACGAAGACGTCGGCCATGAAGACCATCTCCACCTCCACCTGCCCCTCGCCCTTGCACGCCTCGCAGCGCCCGCCCGTGACGTTAAAGGAGAAGTGCCCCGGCGTGAGCCCGCGCTGCACCGAGTCCGGGAGGGAGGCGAAAATGCGCCTCACCTCGTCCCAGGCCTTGATGTAGGTGACCGGATTGGAGCGGGGGGTACGGCCGATGGGGCTCTGGTCGACCAGCACGACTTCGCGGATGCCGCCGGTGCCGCTCATCCGCTCGTAGGCGCCCACCCCCTCGCCCATGTGCCGCTTGGCGCTCGTCTCGCCGCCGGAGAGCTCGCGCTCCAGGGCGCGATAGAGGACGTCGTGGACCAGCGTGCTCTTTCCGGAGCCGGACACGCCGCTCACCACCGTCAGCGCGCCCAGCGGGATCTCCACCGACACGCCGCGCAGGTTGTGCTCGGTGGCGCCTTCGATGCGGATGCGCGGGCCGCGCGTGGGGCGGCGCCGCTCCGGGATGGCGATCTCCTCGCGGCCGCTCAGGTAGCGGCCCGTGAGGGTGTCCGCGTGCATGATCTCGTCGAGCGTCCCCTCGAAGACGAGCTGGCCGCCCAGCTCGCCGCTCCCCGGCCCCAGCTCCACGATGTGGTCGGCCATGCGCATGGCCTCGGGGTCGTGCTCCACCACCAGCACGGTGTTGCCGCCCTCGCGCAGCCGCACCAGAAGCGCCAGCAGCCGGTCGTTGTCCGCCGGGTGCAGGCCGATGGTGGGCTCGTCCAGCACGTACAGCGTATCCACCAGCCGGCTCCCCAGCGCGTTGGAAAGGGAGATGCGCTGCGCCTCGCCCCCGGAAAGGGTGCGCGTCTGCCGTTCGAGGGTCAGGTAGCCGAGCCCCACGTCGTTCAGGAAACCGATTCGTGACTCAAGCTCCTTCAGGATCGTCTCCGCTATGCCGCGCTCCTGCTCGGAGAGGAGGGCGGGGGGGCAATCCGCGCCGCCGCCGGTGGGAACGGCGCCGCGCAGCGACGCCGCCCAGGGCCGGAGCTGCGCCAGCGGCAGCTCCGAGACCTCGGCGATGGTGCGCCCGCCCACGCGGATGCGCAGCGCCTCCGGCCGCAGCTTGGCGCCGCCGCACAGTGGGCAGGTGCGCGCGCTCTGGTACTGGCGGATGAAGACGCGGATGTACGCCTTGTAGCGCTTCTCTTCCAGGTCTTCGAAGAAGTCGATGACGCCCTGGAAGCCGCGCACCCCGTGCAGCACCTTGTGCCGGAACTCATGCGGAAGGTCCTGCCACGGCGTGTCCACCGAGACACCTTCCTTGCGCGCGAAGTCGGCCAGCTTCTTCCGCTTGGCCTCGTAGCGCGGCATCCGCCAGGGATCCACGGCGCCCTCGGCGAGCGAGCGGGCCGGGTTGCACACGATCAGCGACTCGTCCAACCGCAGCACCGCGCCGAAGCCGGTGCACTCAGGGCAGCTCCCATACGGGTTGTTGAAGGAGAAGAGCTGCGGCGTCGGGTTGGCGAACTCGATCTCCGGGTGCTCGGGGCAGCGGAAGCGGTCGGTGAAGCGGAGCGGCTTCATCCCCACCGGCACCACCACCGCCTCCCCCTCGCCCTCGGTGAAGGCGGTGCCCAGCGAGTCGGCAAGGCGGCCGGACTGCTCGGCGTCCACCTTGATGCGGTCTACCACCACCAGCAGCTCGCCGGCGGCGGTGAGGTCGATCCCCTCGGCGAGCTCGTCCAGGTGCATCTCCACGCCGTTCGCCAGCACGCGCACGAAGCCCAGCGCGCGCAGGTTCTCCACCACCAGCGCGTGCGTCACGCGGGCGGAAAGGGGGAGCGGGAAGCACACCATGGCGCGTGTGCCCTCCGGCAGGCGCAGGACGGCGTCGGTGGCGGTCTGCACGCTGTCCGGCCGGATCTCGCGGCCGCAGGGAAGGTCGGGGTGCCCCGGGCAGTAGGTGCGGCCGACGCGAGCCCACAGCAGCCGGAGGTAGTCGTACACCTCGGTGGCCGTGCCCACGGTGGAGCGGGAGGTCTTGGTGGGGTTCCGCTGCTCGATGGCCACCGCCGGCGAGATGCCGTCCACGCGGTCCACGTCCGGCTTCTCCATCCGGTCGAGGAACTGCTTGGCGTACGTGGAAAGCGACTCGACGTAGCGCCGCTGCCCCTCGGCGTACACCGTGTCGAATGCGAGCGACGACTTTCCCGACCCCGAGGGCCCCGTGACCACGATCACCGCGCGGCGCGGGAGATCCAGGTCCAGGTTCTTGAGGTTGTGCTGCCGGGCCCCGCGGATGACGATGCGATCTTTCATAGAACCGAAATCATACCGAACCGGGCCGCCGATGTAAAGCTCGTGCCTGGCGGCCGTTGCGCGCCCCGGGAGGTGCAAGCGCGGGTCTGTGCAAAGTTCGTTCAATCGCCGCCGCGCCCCGTGATGCAGACGGCTCTTGACGGCTTCAGGGGGTGCCGCTAACGTAACGCTAACCTCCCAGTAATGGTACGAGTTCCCGTATCAGTCTAGCCCGACTAGCCCCGTCTGTTCGTCCCGAGAGCGGCACCCCCGGGCCGCCTCTCCATGCCATTTTCCCCCCGATCTCTGCCAGGAGGTCAACGGCACCACACCCCCTTGCAGCACCCGCACGGCCACGCGCCGGCAGCAATCCCATCCGTCGCAGACCACACCGTGCGCAGGGTCCCGGCAACCGCCGCGACCAAACCGAAACCGACCGCCGGCACACAGAGCCGGCGCGTTCCAGGAGGACGTGGAATGAAATCAACCCGTTGGCTCTTCGCGGCGGTAGTCGCCGCAGCCACGGCGTCCGCTCCGCTGGCAGGGCAGGAGCCCGCCACCGTGACCGGACGTGTGACGAACTCGGCGGGCGCGCCCGAGAGCGGCGTGACCGTTCGCATCAACGCGCTCAGCATCAGCACCGCCACCACCGCGAACGGCACCTACCGCCTGGTGATCCCCGCGGGGCGCCTGCGCAGCGGCCAGCAGGTGGCGATCTCCGCCTCGCGCGTGGGCCTCGCGCAGTCCACCCGCACGGTGACGCTGAGCCCCGGCGCCAACCTGACCCAGAACTTCCAGCTCGGCACCGACATCCTTGAGCTCGAGGGGATCGTGGCCACGGGCGTCAGCGGCGGCGCCACCGAGCGCGCCAAGGTGCCCTTCACCGTGTCGCGCGTGGAAGCCGCGCAGATGCCGGTGCAGGCGGTCAACCCGCTGAGCCAGCTGCAGGGCAAGGTGCCGGGGGCGAACATCGCCACCGTGAGCGGCCGGCCGGGCGTGGCGCCGCAGGTGCTGCTGCGCGGGCCTACGTCCATCAACGCGTCCGGCCGCAGCCAGGAGCCGCTGTACATCGTGGACGGCGTGGTGCTCAGCGGGAGCATCGCCGACCTCAACCCGTCGGACATCGAGAGCGTGGAAGTGGTGAAGGGCGCGGCTGCCGCCACGCTGTTCGGCTCGCGCGCGGCCTCGGGCGTCATCAGCATCACCACCAAGCGGGGCAAGGAAGGCGGCGTGCGCTTCAACGCGCGCTCCGAGTACGGCGTAAACGACGTGGAGCGCGATTTCGGCATCGCGCGCAACCACGCCTACCTGATGGACGAGACGGGGACGCGCTTCTGCGCGATCGACCCGTACGGCTCCAGCAACGTCTGCTCGCGCACGCTGGACTACCGCTCGGAGCAGGGGCGCATCAACAACGCCCCGGGCGACTTCGCGCTGACCCCCGCCGGCCTCCCGGTGGACCCGGGCTCGTCGATCGCGGGCGACGTGCTGCGCCGCGCCTTCGTCTCCAGCCGCTATCCCGGCACCACGTACAACGCCGTGGACCAGCTGGTGGATCCGAAGCCGCTCATGCTGAACGACTTCTCCATGTCCGGCCGCTCCGGCTCCACCTCGTTCTTCGCGAGCGCGGGCCACACCAAGCAGGGCGGCGCCATCATGGGGCTGCAGGGCTACGAGCGCGGCAACGCGCGCGTGAACCTGGGGCACCAGATCAACAACCAGTGGTCGGTGGACCTTAACACGTACATCAGCCGCAGCACGCAGGACGGCTTCAACGCCGAGGAAGGGAACGGTCCGTTCTTCCGCCTCACCCGCGTGCCGGCCTCCAACGACATCACGCAGCGCGACACGCTGGGCCGCCTCTTCATCCGCCCGAACCTGGGCAGCGGCGGCACCCAGAACGAGAACCCGCTCTACTTCCTGGAGAACAGCGAGCGGGTGGACGTGCGCTGGCGCTACCTGCTGGGCGCCACCATCAAGTACGCCCCGGTGGAGTGGCTGGAGAGCGACGCCAACTTCAGCGTCGACCGGCTGAACACCACCTACGAGCAGTTCGCCAACAAGGGCTTCCGCACGCCCACCTTCAACGAGCTGACCAACAACGGCCTGGTGTTCAACGGCGTGCGCAACGACCAGTCGATGAACGGGAGCGCCGGCGTCACGCTGCGCCCGGATATCTGGTCGAAGCTCAACACCCGCATCACGGGCCGCTGGCTGTACGAGCAGCAGGACTTCGACAACCGCAACTTCACGGGCCGCTACCTGCGCGTGGAGAACGTCCGCGCGGGCGCCAACGCCACGCAGCAGCTCGCGATCGTCTCGTCCGAGAACAGCACGCGCCAGATGAGCTTCTCGGGCGGCGCGTTCCTGGACTTCCTGGACCGCTACACCTTCGACTTCGCCGTGCGGCGCGACGGCAGCTCGCGCTTCGGCGAGGACAACCGCTGGCAGACGTACGGGCGCGCCTCCGCGGCGTGGCTGGTGGCCCGCGAGAGCTGGTTCCCGTCGGACGTCATCAGCGCCTTCACGCTGCGCGGCTCGTACGGCACCGCCGGCAACGTGCCCTCGTTCGCGGCGCAGTACGAGACGTTCTCCATCGGCGCCGGCGGCGCGCTGCTGCCGGCCACGCTGGGCAACGCGCAGCTCCGCCCCGAGGTGGTGACGGAGCGCGAGGTGGGGCTCGACGTGGAGCTGCTGAACCGCTTCGGCCTCACGCTGGGCTACGCCAACTCGCTGGCCAAGAACCAGATCCTTCCGGTTCCGGTGTTCGCCGCCAGCGGCTTCCCCACGCAGTGGCAGAACGCGGGCGAGCTCCGCAACAAGACGTTCGAGGCTTCGCTCTCGCTCCCCATCGTGCAGGGGCGTGAGGTCACCTGGACGAGCCGCGTGAACTACACGCGCAACCGGGCCGTGGTGGAGAAGCTGTACGTGCCGCCCTTCAACATCGGCACGGACCAGCAGGGGACGAACACCATCATGCGCATCGACGAAGGCGTGCGGTACGGCACCTTCTACGGGCGCGAGTTCATGACGCGCTGCGAGCAGCTCCCGTCGTCGTTCCAGAGCCAGTGCGGCACCCCCACCAGCGCCTTCCAGAAGAACAGCGAAGGGTACCTGGTGTGGGTGGGCGCGGGGAACAACCCGGGGATGGGCATCACCAACAACCTGTGGAACGCGGTGCTCCCCGCCAACCAGGCCCCGTACGGCGTGCAGACGTCGTGGGGGATGCCGATGGTTATCCGCGACGCCAACAACTCGCCGGAGCAGCGGCCGCTGGGCCACGCGCTCCCGGACTACCGCATCGGAGTCGCGAACACCTTCGAGTTCCGCCGCCTCGCGGTGTACGGGCTGCTGGAAGGCGCCTTCGGGCAGAGCGCGTACAACCAGGGGCGCCACTGGTCGTACCTGGACTTCCTCTCCAAGGACGCCGACCAGGCCGGCGTGGGCGTGGACGAGGCCAAGCCGATCGGCTACTACTACCGCGCGGGCGACACCGGCGGCATCGGCGGCTTCTACGACGTGCTTGCGGCCAACAGCCGCTTCGTGGAAGACGCCAGCTACGTGAAGCTGCGCGAGGTCTCGGCGTCGTACCGCCTGGGCCGCGTGTTCGGCAACCGCGGCACGTGGACGATCAGCGCCGTGGGCCGCAACCTGAAGACCTGGACCGACTACCGGGGCTTCGACCCCGAGGTGGGCCTGAACAGCACCGAGAGCCAGTCCGGAAGCGGGCTCGTGAACGCGATCGACGCATTCACCTTCCCGCAGCTGCGCTCCGTTTCGTTCGTCGTCAGCACCAACTTCTGATGCCAACTCCCATGCGGAAGGAAGGAGTACCGCAAATGCGATTGATCCGGTACCTGATGGGAGCCACACTCGCCGTGGGCCTGGCGGGATGCAGCGACATCCTCGATGTGGACAACGAGAACAACCCCGACCGCGGCCGGGTGCTGGGCTCGCCCAGCGACGTGCAGAGCCTCGCGTCGGCGCAGTTCCAGTCGATCAACAACGCCACGCTGGGCGGCAACGCCCGCGCCCACATCGGGATGCTGGCGATGGCGTTCGAGACGACCGCGCTGCTGGGCAACAACGGCCTCGTGCGCGGCAACCTGCCGCGCCAGGGGATCGACAACGCCCGCGGCGCGCAGTACCAGGACGAGAACTTCCAGGACTTCTCCCGGCTCTCGTCCGTCGCCCGCAACTCGTCGGACATCCTGGCCCGCGTCAAGGGGTCCGGATTCGCCCTGACCGGGGCGACCGCCGCGGGCGACCTGAACCGGCTGAAGGCGTGGGCGCACTTCACCTACGGCGTGTCGCTGGGCTACCTGTCGCTGGCGTACGACTCCACGGGGGTGCCCCGGCCGACCGACGGGCCGCAGGACGTCGCTCCGCTCGAAGGGTACCAGGCGGTGAACGCGTACGCGCTGGCGCAGCTGGACTCGGCGCTGGTGTACGCGAACATGCCCGGAACCTCGCCGCTCCCGGGCACGGGGTGGCTGAGCGGCGCCTCGGGCGCGGCGGTCACGGTGCCGCGCTTCATCCAAGTGATCCGCTCCTACCGGGCGCGCATGCGTGCCGGGGTGGCGCGGAACCCGGCCGAGCGCAACGCCGTCGACTGGAACGCGGTGATCGCCGACGCGACCGCCGGAATCACCAGCGACCTGATGGTGTCCATGAGCCCCTCCGCCGGGTGGGACTACCGGTGGCTCGCGGTGGACCTGCACTACCGCGACAGCAACTGGCACCAGATGCCGTACTACATCATCGGCATGGCGGACGTGAGCGGCGGCTACGACACGTGGATCTCCACGCCGCGCAACTCCCGCACGCCGTTCGTGATCCAGACGCCGGACCTGCGCTTCCCGCGCGGCGCCACGCGCGCGGCGCAGGTGGCGGTGGGCCAGGCCGCACCCACGAACAACACCGCCACCGGCGACACCGTCCGCCGCTACTTCCGCAACCGCGACCCCTCGCTGGACCAGGGGGCGAGCGGGTGGCAGGTGTCGTTCTACGACCACTACCGCTTCCGCGCCTTCGCGTCGGCCTCGCGCATCGGCGACTTCCCCGTCTTCACCCGGGCGGAGAACGACATGCTGGCGGCCGAGGGGCACATCCGCCGCGGCAACATCGCGCCAGCGGCCGCGCTCATCGACCGCACCCGCACCACCAGCGGGCTCCCTGCCCTCACGGGCATGGTGACCACGGCCACCCAGCCGGTGCCGGGCGGGGCCAACTGCGTGCCGCGCGTGCCGGTGGGCCCCACCTTCACCACCACCGCCTGCGGCAACATCATGGAGGCGATGAAGTGGGAGAAGCGGATGGAGATCGCGTACACCACGTACGGCGCGTGGTACTTCGATTCGCGCGGGTGGGGTGACCTTCCCGAGGGCACGGCCGTGCACTGGCCGACGCCCACCCAGGAGCTGGACGCGCGCCGCCTGCCCATCTACAACGTCGGCGGCATCGGCCAGCCGGACGGGGCGGGGCCGAGCACGTACGGCTTCGGCTCGGGAGACAGGTAGGCCGCCGTGCCCGGAAGGCGATTGGAAGGGATCGGTGCCGGGGACCGCGCGCGGGGAGCTTCCCCGCGCGCGGCCACGGCCCGCCGGGGACGCGCGGGCGCCGCGCTCGCGCTGCTGCTCGTTCCGCAGCTCGCGGGGTGCTTCCAGCACGTGGGCGTCCCGGCCACGGGGCGGCCCGCCGGCGCCGAGGTGGCGGTCAGCATCACCGACCGCGGGCGCGAGGTGATGACGCCGCTGGTGGGCGCCAACGTGCGGCGCATCAACGGCCGCGTGGTGTCCAGCACGGACACGGCGCTCGTCCTCGCGGTGACCTCGGTGGACCACCTGCGGGGAGAGCCCGACCGGTGGGGTGGCGAGAACGTCACCGTGCCGCGCGACTTCATCTCCACGGTGGGCGAGCGGCGCCTTTCACGCGGCCGCACCGCCATCGTACTGGGGGTGGTGGCCGTGGGGGTGGCGGTGGCGTCGCGCATCGCCATCGAGGGCTTCGGCACCGGCAACGGCGGCGGCGAGCGTCCCCCGCCCGATGGGCCTCCCGACCAGTGACGCGCCTTCAGCAGTTTCGCGAATCAACCACTCACCATCCGCATTCATCGGATCTTATGAGATTCGGAAAGCTTGTGCTTTGCGCAGGAACCCTGCTGGGGCTTGCCGCCTGCAGCGACGACAGCGGCGTGACCAACGGCGGCCCTCCGCCGCCGGCGGCCCTCGTCCGCTTCGTCAACACGGTTACCGACACCGGCACCGTGGACCTCCGCTTCGTGGACAAGGTGGAAAGCCTTCCCACGATGCAGGGTATCGCCTTCCGCGGGGCGAGCGGGCTGTACCAGCGCGTGGAGCCGGGCGCCCGCAACGCCCGCGTCTTCCCCACCTCCACCAACATCGACCTCACGCAGATCCGCCTGGTGGACACCACGGTCACCTTCGTGGCGGACAACCGGTACACGCTGGTGTACGCGGGCCGCGCGAACGGGAACCAGGACCGCCTGGCGGTGATCGCCGACGACATGGTGCTCCCCACGCCTCCGGCCAACAACATCGCGTTCCAGGTGCTGCACGCCGCCACGGGTGTGGCCAACGTGGACGTGTACATCACGCCGGCCGGTGCGGCCAACAACCCCAACCCGATCGCCAACGCCGTGGCGGTGGTGCGCAACCTCGGGTTCCTGGGGAAGAGTGCCTACGTGAACGTGCCGGTGCGCCCCACCTCGGGCGACAACCTGTACCAGTTCACGGTGACGGCCGCCGGCTCCACCACGCCGCTCTTCACGGCGCGGCCCAACCAGCCGGGCGCGCTCCCCCCCGCGGGCGCCACGTACGGCCCGCAGCCCGGGGTGCAGATCAACGGCTCGGTGATGACCGCCGTGCTCACGAGCGGCTCGGTGGCCGGCACCCGCCAGTCCACGGCGGCGACGCAGACGCCGAACGTGGTGCTGCTGATCGACAAGGTGCTGAATCCGTAACGGACCGGCGCCTGGCAGTGTGAAAACCCCCTCTCCGCACCGCGCGGAGAGGGGGTTTCTTCTTCACGCGGAGGCGCGGAGACGCAGAGGGAGGGGGGAAGCATCACACAGAGACGCAGAGGGTACGGAAAGGCCACAGAGAGCGCTTCTGCTCTTCTCTCTGTGGCTCTGTGTCTCTGTGTGAGACGATCCGTTCTCCCCGCGTCTCCGCGCCTCCGCGTGAGATCAGCCGGCCCGTGCCCGCTCCATCACCATGTTGCGGATGCGGGTCTCCAGCGCGCCGGTGGAGGAGCACTGCACCGCCTCGCCGCTGAGCGTGACGGGGCGGGCCGTAGCCTGGAGCGTCGTGGCGATGGCGCTGGCGCCCGTCCCCTGCGCCTTTGCGAAAGTCAGCACGGAGATCTGGAGCTGGTACGTCTCCGCGTTCGGCCCGCCCTGCGAGTTGCCGCAGTTGAAGTAGCGCGCGAGAGGCACGCCCCCCAGCCGCCCGCGCGCCCGCAGGCTCTGGTTGCCGATCCGCTGCTCCTCCTCGTTCCGGTCGGTGACGGGAATCTGGAGCGAGTCGTAGACGGCCGGCAGCGCGCCCCACACCCGCTCGATGGAGTACGGGACGACGTCGATTCGCGGCCCTTCAGCCGCCCCGGTGGTCACGCGCAGCCCCCGGCTGTTGTTCATCCCGGAGATGTGCACCGACTGCTCTGCCCCTCCGCTCCCCGCCGACGAGCCGGAAGAAGCGCACGCCGAAAGTCCCACCAATGCGATCGCTACGATGCCGCGCATGCGTCCTCTTCGGAGCGGGTGAACGGTGTGGATCCTGTCCTGGCAAGATTAAGCCGCCCCGGGTGCCGCGTCCAGCACGGAGAACAGCGAGGACCATCACACAGAGACCAGAGGGGAAGGGTGAGGGCACAGAGAACCAACTTCCTGTTCTTGTAGTGCCCCTCTGCGGCTCCGTGTGAGGCTGTTTTTTTCTTCAGCCCTGCGCCGGCTCGGGGCGCGGAAAGAGCACCTCGCCCGCGCCCACCCGCCATCCGCCCACCGCCAGCCCCGCCAGCTCGTCGAAGGAGGGAAGCGCACGCCCGCTCCCCAGGCGGCTCCACAGCTCCTCCATCTTGGCCGGCATGAACGGCGAGAGCAGCGCCGACGCCACCGCCAGCGCGCGCACCAGGGCGGCGAGGGCGGCGTACAGGTCGGTGGCGCGCGCCGGGTCCTTGGCCAGCTTCCAGGGCGCCACCGCCTGCACGAACGCGTTCGCCGCGGAAACCAGCCCGAGCGCCGCGGCCGCGCCCTCGTGCAGCAGCAGCGCGTCCATCGCACGGCGGTACTCCGCGAGCGCCTCGGCGATGCGCGCGTCGATCTCCGGGTGCGCGGCCTCGGGGACGAGCCCGCCGCAGTACTTGTCGACCATGGAGATGGTGCGGCTCGCCAGGTTGCCGAGCCCGTTCGCCAACTCCGATGTGTAGCGCTCGGTGAAGCGCTCCCAGCTGAAGTTGCCGTCCGCGTCCCACGGCACCTCACGCATCAGGAAGTAGCGGAAGGCGTCGGGGCCGAAGCGGTCGATCACCTCGCCCAGGTCCAGCCCCACCCCCGCTGACTTGCTGAAGCGCTCGCCGCCCAGCGACACGAATCCGTGCCCCCACACGCGCTCCGGCAGCGGGAGCCCGGCGCACTGCAGCATCGCGGGCCAGATGACGGCGTGCAGGCGCGTGATGTCCTTGCCCACCACGTGCAGCTGCGCCGGCCACCACGCCTCCCAGTCGCCATCGGGATAGCCGGTGTCGGTTAGGTAGTTGGGGAGCGCGTCGAACCACACCCACGTCCCCTGCTCCACGCCGTCGGAGGTGGGGCGGGGGAAGGGGATCGCCCACGACAGCCGCGCGCGAGTGACGGAGATGTCCTCCAGCCCGCCGTCGATCAGCGCCAGGATCTCGTTGCGGCGGCTCTCGGGCTGCAGGAAATCGGGGTGCAGGTCGAAGTGGCGGCGCAGGAAGGCCCCGTACGCGGAGAGCCGGAAGAACCAGTTGCGCTCCTCCGTCCACTGCAGCTCGCGCGTGGGGTGCAGGATGCAGCGGCCGTCCTCGATCTCGTGGTCGCGCTTGAAGAGCTCGCATCCCACGCAGTAGTACCCCTCGTACGCCTTCTCGTAGAAGTCGTTGGGGTTCCGCTCCAGGCACAGCTCGATCAGCGCCCCCACCCCGCGCCTGTGGTGCGCGTCCGTCGTGCGCACCCAGCGGTCGTTCGAGACGCCCAGCCGCTCCCACATGGCGCGGAAGCGGCCGGAGAGCCGGTCCACCAGCACCTGCGGATCGACCCCCTCGGCGGCGGCGGCCTGGGCCACCTTCTGGCCGTGCTCGTCCATCCCCATGCAGAAGCGCACCTCGTCGCCCATCAGGCGGCGCGAGCGCGCGATGACGTCGGCCCCGATCTTTTCGAAGGCGTGCCCCAGGTGCGGGTCGCCGTTGGCGTAGTCGATCGCGGTGGTGATGTAGAACCGGCTCACTCGGGTCTCTGCTCCGGCGCCTTGCGTGGACGGCGCGGCGGGCGCTGCTGCTGCGCCGGCGTGGGAAGGGGGGCGGCGGGCTCGGCGGGCACGGCCTCGCGCGTGCCGGCGGGCTGCACAACCGTCTCGGCCTTGAGCGTGTCCAGGTCCACCACGCGTCGCTGGCGGCTCTCGTCCTGCAGCGTCACCAGGTTGCGCCAGATGTCGATGGAGACCACCCGCTCGGCGCCGTTGACCGTGCGCAGCGTCTTTCCCTCGCGCGGAAAGCGCTTGCGGGCGGCCAGGTAGGCGTCGTGCTCGTACGTAAGGCAGCACATCAGCCGGCCGCAGGTGCCGGAGATCTGCTGCGGGTTCAGCGAAAGGCTCTGGTCCTTGGCGAGCTGAAGGGAGATCGGCTTGATCTCGCGCAGCCAGGTGGCGCAGCACAGCTCGCGCCCGCACCTGCCGACGCCGCCGAGCTGCGCCGCCTCGTCGCGCACGCCGATCTGCTTGAGCTCGATGCGCGTGCGGAAGGCGCGCGCCAGGTCGCGCACGAGCTGCCGGAAGTCCACGCGGCGCTCGGCGGTGAAGTACACGGTCAGCTTGTTCCGGTCCCACTGCCACTCGGCGTCGGAGACCTTCATGTGCAGCCCGTGCTGCTGCACCATCTCGCGCGTGGTGCGGCGGATGCGGTCCTCGTCGGCGCGCAGCTCGTACAGCTGCTGCACCTCGGCGGGGTCGGCGCGGCGCAGGACGGCGGCGCTGGGCTCGGACGAGCACTTGGCGCGCGCGGCCCCGCCCATCGTGCGTACGCGGCCCAGGTCGCGCCCGCGCTCCACCTCAACCAGCACCCAGTCGCCGGTGCGCAGGGTGGGATCGGTGGCGGCGAAGAAGCCTTTCCGCATCCCCTTGAACGCCACTTCCACCAGGTGGGGCGTGTTTTCGGGGGACGGGAGGGGCTGGAATACCGGAAGCTCGAGACTCACCGGGACTTCTCCAGATCTATGCGCACGCCGGCGGGACCGGCGGAGCGGTTTCTTCCAGCGGCGGCGGGGTCAGCGGGCCTGGACGGTCCGCCACTCCCCCATCGCCATGTACTTCTTCCAGCGGGCGGCCCGCAGCACGTCCACCGGCAGGTCGCGCAGCTCGCCCAGGTGGCGGAGCAGCACGTCCTTGAGCGACTGGGCGGTCACCTCCCAGTCCGAGTGCGCCCCGCCCGTGGGCTCGGGGATCACCTCGTCGATCACGTTGAGCTGCTTCAGGTCGCCGGCCGTCACGCGCATGGCCTCGGCGGCCTTTTCGCGCTCGTTGCCACTCTTCCACAGGATGGCGGCGCACCCTTCCGGCGAGATCACGGAGTAGACGCTGTTCTCCAGCATCAGTACCCGGTCCGCCACGCCAATGGCCAGCGCCCCGCCCGACCCGCCCTCGCCGATGACGACCGCGACGCTGGGCACCTTTAGCCCCGCCATCTCGCGCAGGTTGCGCGCGATGGCCTCGGCCTGGCCCCGTTCCTCGGCCCCGATGCCGGGGTACGCGCCCGGCGTGTCGATCAGGGTGATGAGGGGACGGCGGAACTTCTCAGCTAATTTCATCAAACGTAACGCTTTACGGTAGCCCTCCGGGTGGGGCATGCCGAAATTGCGCAGGAGGTTCTCCTTCATGTCGCGGCCTTTCTGCTGGCCGATGACCATGACGGGCTCCCCTTCGAGCCTCGCCCACCCGCCCACCACCGACGCGTCGTCGCGGAACTGGCGGTCGCCGGCGAGCTCGATGAAGTCGGTGAACATGAGCTGGAGGTAGTCCAGCGTGTAGGGCCGCCGGGGGTGCCGCGCCACCTGCACCCGCTCGATGGGCGAGAGGTTGCGAAAAGTGTCGGTCTTGAGGTCGTGGAGCTTGCGTTCCAGTGAGCGCAGCTCGCTGCTCACGTCCAGCCCGCGCTCGCGTGCCAGCGTGCGCAGGTGGCCGATCTGGTCTTCGACCTCGGCGATGGCGCGTTCGAAATCGAGATGGGCTACAGTCGCCAACGTTCTATCCTCAGTCATGTGGGGGGACCCTCACCCCCGCTCGTTCCTCGCTGCCCCCTCTCCCGATAACAGGAGAGGGCTGCGCCCTCACGTTATCGAGAGAGGGGGCCCGTTCGGACGGATCCGGTAGGGGCGCGATTTATCGCGCCCGTCCCCGACGCCGCTCCGCCCCCCGCGGCGCTCCCCCAAACCCGTAGGGGCAGACCTGCGTGTCTGCCCACCCTTGCCCCCGCGCCAATCTCCGCCTGGCACGCCGAATCCTGTAGGGGCGGCCCCGCGTGGCCGCCCGTGCCCGCCGCCGCCCCGCCGCCCGTGCGCGCCCCGCTACCCCCTGCGGTTCTTCCACGGCTCGTCACGCTGCGGCACCGGACTAGGCGGCGGGGCATCGCGCTGCAGGCGCACGCGGTCGTCGCCCAGGGTCGCGCGCAGCGCCGCGAGCAGCTCGTCGCGCGGGCTCACGCGCAGGGTGCGGGAGCGGAGGCGCGCGGCCTCCTCCTCGCCGCTCTTCCACAGCACCGTCAACGGGCCGGGGCCCGTGTGCTCGGCCAGGATGCGCTTCGCCTCATCGACCGCGGCGGCGTCAGGGCCGCCCGCGCCCAGCTCGATGCACACGCCCACCTCGCCGCTCTCGCGCACCCCGTCCAGCGGGATGGCGCCTTCCAGGAAGAGGGGCGGATCCTCGTCGTCGCGCTCACGGTTGCTCACCGCGCCGCGGATGACGACGGCGGCATCCTGCAGCAGCACGCTCTTGTATTTAGCCCACGACTCGCCGAACGCAAGGACCGTGGCGGTTCCGTGGAAGTCCTCCACCGTGATCCGGCCCCACTCCGAGCCGTCCTTTTTGCTGATCTGGCGGACCGCCTCGGTCACCACGCACGCAAGCTCCACCTTCATGTCGCGCATGGACTTGAGGCTCGCCGTCGTGACCCCGCGGCTCTCGAACAGCGCCACGTCCTCGCGGTAGCGGTTCAGCGGGTGGCCGGAGATGAAGAACCCGAGGATCTCCTTCTCCCGCGTGAGCCGCTCGCTCTCAGTCCACTTCTCGATCGCGGGAAGGACGGGGGCCTGCACCAGCGTCGCCGTTCCTCCCTCGCCGCCGCCCATCAGCACGTCGAACAGGTTGTCCTGCGCGCTGTCGCGCTCTTTCTGGATCATCTGCGCGGTGGCGAAGGCCGAGTCCAGGCCCGCCAGGAGCTGCGCCCGCTCGCCCGTGGTGGCGAAGCCGTCCAGCGCGCCGGCGCAGATCAGCGCTTCCAGCACACGCTTGTTGCACAGCCGCAGGTCGATGCGGCAGAGCAGGTCAAACATCGACTTGAACGGCCCCTCCGCCTCACGCGCGGCCAGGATCGACCGCACCGCGCCCTCGCCCACGCCGCGGATGGCGCCGAGCCCGAAGCGGATGCGGCCGGTGCCCTCGCCCACCACGGTGAACTTCCAGTTGGACTCGTTCACGTGCGGCGGCAGCACCTCGATCCCCTCGCGGCCCACGCGCGGGATGTACTTCCCCATCTCGCGGCACTGCTGGATGTACGCCACCACGTCGTCGATCTTGTCGACCACGGACGACATCAGCGCCGCCATGAACTCCGCCGGGTAGTGGCACTTCAGCCACGCCGTCTGGTACGCCAGCAGCCCGTACGCCGCGGAGTGGCTGTTGTGGACGATGATGTCGTTGGCCACGAAGTTGTGCGTGACCGGCACCTCCAGATCGTACGTCTGCTTCTCGCCGACGTACTCGATGGACTCGACGCGGTCCCACAGCACGTCGCTCGCGGCGTAGCGGCGCAGCCCCGCGTCGCCGAAGTGCTCCGCCAGCATCCCGACGGTCCGGCGCGTGAAGCCGATCTTGTTCGGGTTCGTCCCCACCGGGTAGAAGTCGCGCGACGACACGTCCGCGCCCGCTTCCACCTGCGCCCAGCTCTCGCCGGTGCGCTCCTTGGCGGCGCGGACCAGCGCCCGCACCCCCACCGGCACCAGGTCCTTGGACGGGCCCTGTGCGGGAGCTTCCATCACCAGCCGCTCGACCATCTCGCGCCGCGCGGCGCTGAGGAAGTGCACGCCCACGGTCTCCGCGAAGCGGCGCAGGTTCTCGTTGCCGGTGACGAACACCTGCCACCCGGTGCGCGTCTCGCCGCGATACGGGAACTCCACCTGCCGAATGCGCCCCAGGATGCCGAGCCGCAGCAGCAGGTGCTGCACCTGCCCGGCGAGCCGCCTGGACGAGGTGGCGTAGAAGAGGCTGCGGTCGCGCGTGTTGATGTGCCCGTCGCCCGCCCACATCCGGCTCAGCAGGAGCGCGATCTGCGGGTTGGTCAAGGTGAACGCGTCGGCCGGCACCTCCTTCTCGGTCGCCGTCTTCCCAAGCATCCCCAGCCGGCCCGCCCAGGAGAAAATCTCTGGCGCGGCGGCGCGGTCCTCGCGCGCGGCGTAGACGTGCGTGGTGCCACCCTTTTCTCCAAGGGTGCAGCGCACGTTGCCGAACGCCTCGGCCGCGGCAACGTAGTCCGCGATCTCGGCCGGGTCCTGGTTGTAGAAGTACACCGAGTGCGGGTGGCAGAGGTTGCCCTCGCCCAGCAGGTGCCCCAGGGCGATCACCTCGTGCTCCGGCCACTCCGCCGAGCCCTCCACCGGCAGTGTCCGTGGCACGGCGAGGTGCACGCCCGGCTTCAGCTCGCCCAGCGGGCGCCAACCGTCGAACGTCAGGAACGGGTGGTTGTCGGTCGCCTCGATCTCGCGGCCGCTCTCGGTGCGCAGACGGAAGACGGGCTTCACGCCATTGTCCATCACGTCCGCGACCGTGCCGCGCCCCAGCTTCAGCGCATCCACGTCGCAAGTTGCGACGGCGCCGAGCGACGCGCGGCGATGGTAGAGGTCCTCGATCCGCACCAGCCGGCCAGTGGCGGCGTCCAGCACCTCGGTGTCGCCGGGCAGGCACTTGTTGAAGCCGTAGCGCCCGAACGCCTGAATCTGGTCCGACAGGTCCTGGATCGCGCGGCGGTCGTACCCCTTCTCCACCGCCTTGTCCACGAACTTGCCGAGCTCCTTCTTGATCAGCTCCTCGTCCTTTTTACCCACCGCCTTACGCAGCACGTCGGCTTCGGCCAGGGAGAGGCCGCCCAGGATCTGGGCGATACGCATCACCTGCTCCTGGTACACGATCACGCCGTACGTGGGCTCCAGCACCTCCGTCAGCTCGTTGAAGGGGTAGCGCACCTCCTCCTGCCCCAGCTTGCGGCGGATGTAGACGAGGTCCATCCCCATGTCCAGCGGGCCGGGTCGCACGAGGGCGTTGGCGGCGATCAGGTCGTCGAAGCGGTCCGCCTTCATGGCGCGGATCTTTTCCGTCGCCAGCGCGGATTCGAACTGGAAGACGCCCGCCGTGCCGCCGCGCGCCAGCATCTTGTAGACGTCGGCATCGTCCAGCGGGATCGCCTCGGCCTTTTCGAACTCCTCGCCGGTCACCGGATGCTTGAGCGCACCGTGCCGCGCGCGGATCATCACCACGGCGTCGTGGATCACCGTGAGCGTCTTGAGCCCCAGGAAGTCCATCTTGAGCATGCCCGCCTTCTCGAGGCAGTTCATGTCGTACTGGGTGACGATGATCGACTCGCCGTTGCCGCCGCCCGATCCCTTGCTGCTCTGCGTGCAGATGGGGACGTACTCGTCCAGCGGCCCCGGCGCGATCACCACGCCGGCCGCGTGGACGCTGGAGTGGCGCGCGAGGCCCTCGAGCGTCATCGAGTGGTCCAGGAGGTTCCTGTAGCGCTCCTCCTTCTCGTACAGCTCCTTGACCTCGGGGATCTTGTCGACCGCCTCCTGCACCGTGAGCGAATACGCTGGCGAGTTGGGGATCAGCTTGGCGAGCCGGTCCGTCTCGGCGGGGAGGAAGCCGAGCGTGCGGCCGACGTCCTTGACCACGGCGCGGCTCTTCATCGTCCCGAAGGTGATGATCTGCCCCACCGCGTCGCGCCCGTACTTGTCGCGTACGTACTCGATGACCTCTCCGCGGCGCTCGAAGCAGAAGTCCACGTCGATGTCGGGCATCGACACGCGCTCGGGGTTCAGGAAGCGCTCGAAGAGCAGGTCGAACTGGATCGGGCAGATGTCGGTGATCCCGGTGCAGTACGCCACGATGGACCCCGCCGCCGATCCACGCCCCGGCCCCACGGGAATCCCGTGCTCGCGCGCCCAGCGGATGAAGTCCGCCGTGATCAGGAAGTACCCCGAGTAGTCGAGGTTGGGATTGCAGATGACGCTCAGCTCGTACTCCGCCCGCTCCACGATGTGCGGCGGGAGGAGCTCCTTCGGGTCGGTCCCGTCCGGCGCGTCGCTCCACCCGTCGAGGCCGTACCGCTCCAGCGCGCCGCGCCAGACCCAGGCGCGCAGCATCTCCGCCTCGGTGTTGAACCCGTCGTTCGCGACCGGGAAGGCGGGGACGAAGTAGCCCTTCGGGTAGCTCCAGTTGCACTCGTCCGCAACGCGCAGCGTGTTCTCCAGGATGTCCGGCCGGTCCGGGAAGCGCTCGCGCATCTCCTCGCCGTTCTTGAAGTAGAGCTGGTCGTCGTACTTCATCCGGTTGGCGTCGTGGAAGTCCTTCCCCAGCCCGATGCAGAGGAGGACGTCGTGCGCCTGGTGGTCGCTGGAGCGCAGGAAGTGCGTGTCGTTGGTGGCGACGACGGGGGCGCCCGTCTCCTGGGCAAGTTTGAAGATGCGCCGGTTGAGCTCGTCCTGGCCGCTGGAGTTGTGCGCCTGCACCTCAAGGTAGTAGCGGTCGCGGAACACCTCCTGGTGCCACTCCACCGCCTCGCGCGCCTGGTCCCAGCGGTCCTCCATCAGGTGCTGCGCCACCTCCCCCGCCAGGCAGGCGGAGGAGACGATGAGCCCCTCTGAGTACTTCGCCAGCACCTCGCGGTCGAGGCGCGGCTTGCTGTAGAACCCTTCCGTGTAGCCGATGGAGGTGAGCTTCGACAGGTTCTTGTACCCCTGCCGGTCGCGCGCGAGGAGGACGAGGTGGTAGTACCCCTTTTCGCCCTTGACCTTGCCGCGCTCGTGCCGCGAGCCGGGGGCGACGTACGCCTCCATCCCCACGATGGGCTTGATCCCGGCCTTCTTCGCCTGTTCCTGGAAGAGCCACGCGCCGAACATGCACCCGTGGTCGGTGAGCGCGAGCGCGGGCTGCTCGAACTCCTTGGCGCGCTTGATCAGGTCTCCCAGGCGGTTGGCGCCGTCGAGGAGCGAGTACTCGGAGTGGCAGTGGAGATGGACGAAGGACATCGGGAGAGGGCCGCGGGTGAGTCTTGCCTATCTGTATGCGCCACAACGGCTTGGGTGGGCCTCCTGAGAGCACCCGAACACCCCCTGCCGCGCTGTGTGCTGAGCCTTGAATATGCCCCCGGCGGCCGGATTGCGGAAGGGAAGCGCCCTGAACCGGCCACCCGCCTGAGGTTATCGCGTGTGCCGGGCGGCCGGTGCGAGCGCCGATTCGAGCATCAATCTCAGGAAGTCCTCAGCCTGTTCGCGGCTCACCCCGGGGAAGCCGTCGAGGAAGTCCGAGAGCGTGTCCCCGGCTTTCAGATGATCGACCAAGCTTCCGACAGGTACCCGGGTACCGGCGAACACGGGTGTGCCGCCCATGATCTCAGGGTTGGTGACGAATATCTCCTCGGGCTTCACGATTATCCTGCGTTCGGATAGGTACACATGAGGCGCGCTTCCCTGGATACACCGCAAGGGGAGCAACAGTGCGGTGCCTGTCAACTGCGGGGCGGGCAAAATCGACGTCGGCGCGGCGGAAAGCACGGGCAGCTACGTGGGGCAGCCCCTACGGAATCTGTCTGCAGGCCGAGATATCGGGGCGCGGGAGAGGGTGGGCAGACACGCAGGTCTGCCCCTACCGGTTGTGGTGCGGCGCGAAGCGCGGGCGCGATGAACCGCGCCCCTACGGGATCCGTGCACGCCGCGGGGATCAACGCGTACGGCCCCTCCCCCAGGTGTTTTGGGGGAGGGGCCGCGAGGAACGAGCGGGGGAGGGGGCCCGCGCCCCCTACTACGCCCCCCCGCCGATCTGCGTCGCCACGCGGGTGTCCGAGAGGTTGCGGTCCACAGGCAACGGGGAGGCGGGGGCGGCGGCGATGGAGCCGTCGCGCACCGCGGGGATGGCGCCCTCCTCCAGCCAGGCGTAGCGGCCCTTGAGCACGTCCTGCGCGAGCTTGTAGGTGAAGTCGTCGGCATTGTCCGTCACGCGGCCGAAGAGCTCCTTGATGCGGATGCGTGCGCGGCGGCAGAAGAGGTCCGCCACCAGCGCCGCCTCGCGGCCGTGCGGCTCGTCGCGCAGGGACTGCGCGCGAACGCAGGCGGCGGTCATGGCGAAGAGCTCCGCGCCGATGTCCACGAAGCGGCCCAGGAGCGCCTGCTTCCGCTCCAGCTTCGCCTGGTAGCGCCCCATCGCGAAGAACATGCTGCGCGCCAGCTTGCGCGAGGTGCGCTCCACGTAGCGGATGTGCTTGGCCAGCCGCCCGAACTCCGAGTACGCGTTCGGGATCTGCCCGCCGCCCACGAAGCGCTTCGGCAGCCAGCCGGCGTACCAGACGCCCGCCTTGGCCATGGCGCCTACCTTCTGCCCGAAGGAGATGTCCGGCTTGATCAGGTCGCCGGCCACCGCCAGGTGCGTGTCCACCGCCTCGCGGGCGATGAAGAGGCGCATGATCTCGCTGGAGCCCTCGAAAATGCGATTGATGCGGAAGTCGCGCATCATCCGCTCCACCGGGATCGGCAGCTCGCCGCGCGCGGCCAGCGAGTCGGCCGTCTCGTAGCCGCGCCCGCCGCGGATCTGCAGGCAGTCGTCCACGATCTTCCACCCCATCTCCGTCGTCCACAGCTTGGCGATGGCGGCTTCCAGGCGGATGTCGTTCTTGGCCTCGTCCGCCAGCGCCGACGCAAGCTCGGCCACCGACTCGATGGCGAAGGCGTTGGCGGCCATGTCGCCCAGCATCTGCGCCACCGCGTCGTGCTTGCCCACCGCCGCGCCCCACTGCACCCGCTCCGCCGCCCACTTGCGCGAGACCTCCACGGCGACCTTGGCACCGTACGCCGCGCTCATGGGGAGCGTCAGGCGGCCGGTGTTCAGCGTCATCAGCGCCAGCTTCAGCCCCTTCCCCTCGCCCCAGATCACGTTCTCGCGCGGGACGCGGACGTTGTCGAAGCGGATGACGGCGTTCTGCAGCGCCCGCAGCCCCATGAAGTGGCAGCGGTGCGTGATCTCCACCCCCGGCGTGTCCACCTCCACCACGAACGCTGTGATCTGCGGGATCTCCTTGCCGTTCTTGATCTTGGACGGCGTCTTCGCCATCACCACCAGCAGCTCGGCCAGGGTGCCGTTGGTGCACCACAGCTTCTCGCCGTTGAGGATGTACGCGGTGCCGTCCTCGGTTAGCGTGGCCGTGGTGGCGAGCGCCGCCGGGTCGGACCCCACCCCCGGCTCGGTGAGCGCGAAGGCGGAGATGGCGCCCTTGGCCAGCCGCGGCAGGTACTTCTTCTTCTGCTCGGGGGTGCCGAACATCTTCATCGGCTGCGGCACGCCGATCGACTGGTGGGCGGACAGGAGCGCGGTGAGGTTGCCGTCCTGGCTGGTCACCATGCCGATGGTGCGCCCGTAGCCGCGCTGCGAAAGCCCGATGCCGCCGTACTCCTCGGGGATCTTGAGCCCGAACGCGCCCAGGTCGCGCAGCCCCTGCACCACCTCCGGCGGAAGCTCGCCCGTGCGGTCGATGGCGTCCGAATCGACCTCCTCCTCCATGAACTTCCGCAGCTTCGCCATGTAGGCGTCCGTCTTCGCCCGGTCCTCCGGCGTCTGCTGCGGGAAGGGGTGGATCAGGTCCAGGCGGAAGTTGCCGAGGAAAAGCTCGCGGACGAAGCTGGGCGCGGTCCACTCGGTCTCGCGCGCCGCTTCGGCGACCTCGCGCGACTCCTGCTCGCTCGGTGCGGTCTGGGCACTCATCACACGATCCTGGTTGCTGGGATAGGGAAGACGCGCCGCGATTCGGATGAAACCGGAACACGGCAAAATGAAAGCTACGGCTGAGCCGTGCTCACGCAACACCCACTCCCGTGCGCAGGAACGTTCCAGATACCGCTCCTATTACGCCAGGTGCCGGCAGAATCCCGCGAACAACGCCTCACAAAGAATGGCGATAAGGGAGCGATTCCGGTCGGGATAGGCGTGGTAGCTGGGGTCTCGGCTCCGGTAACGTTGGGGTGTCCACAACGGACGACAACGAAAACCAGCTTCTACGGAGCTTTCAGATGAAGTTTGCCCGCATCATCCCCGCTTTCGCCTCGCTGTCCCTGCTCCTCGCCGCCTGCGAAGCCACCCCCACCTCCGGCGACATCGCGCCTCCCACCAAGGGCCGCCACGACGACAATCCGCCGCCCCCCCCGCCCCCGCCCCCGCCGGCAGACACCACGGGGATAGGCGGAGGGGTGAAGGGCAGCGGCAACTGAGCCGTTCCCGGAACGAGCGGCCGCGGAGGACTACTCCGCGGCCGTTCTCCCGCGCAGGTAACGGGTGAGGTCCGAGGCCAGGCCACGTACCGATGCATCATCCTCCGAGGACGGCGCCGCGGCGGGGAACTGGAGCCTGCGCGTGACGGAGTCGAGCACCGACTCCGCCTCGGCCAGCACGTGCGCCTCCTTGCGGCGCACCGCGATCTCGCGCGCGGTCGACGCGGCGCGCTCGGCTCGCGGCCAGTCGCCCAGGCTGGTGGCCCCGCGCGCGGCGTCCATGAGTGCCCAGGGGGCGTTCTCACGGTTGTGCCATTCCCCCGCGTAGCTCCAGATGTTGTCCCACGCTTCGTCGTAGATCGCCCGGTCGCCGGCGCCCCCCGCGGCCCGCGCGATGTTGCCCCAGCTCAGCAGCTGCTCGCACGGATGGGAGATGTGAGGATGCGCGGCGCGCAGCACCTCCAGCGCCGGCGCGAACTCGCCGCGGAGGAGCCAGAGCAGGCCGATGTCGCTGGCCAGGACGGGGAGGCGGGGGTGCCGGGGACCGTATGCGCGGAAGGCGAGGCGGGCCAGTTCGTTGGCCTCTCCGAACTGGTCGGTCTGCACCGCGATGGCGAAGAGATCGTGGTATGCGCTCGCCTGAAGCTCCCGCAGGCCGTGCCTTCGCGCCGCGCGGAGCCCGCGGATCAGGAAGCGGCGCGCCGCGGGGTAGTTGCCGCGCTGGATGTAGAGGTTCGCCAGCCCCAGGAACGCACGCGAGTACGACTCCCAATCCTTTGCCTGCCTCCCCAGCCCGATCACCCGCCGGAACCAGCTCTCCGCCCTGGGATACTCCGCCCGCCTCCTGGCCAGGAGCCCCACGCGGAACCCCATGGCCGCGTCGCGGGGAGAAGCGATGGCGCCGGCCTGCGCCCAGGCGAGCGCCGTTCCCGGCAGCTCCCGCTCGTCCGCCCACTTCGACACGTCCAGGCAGGCGGCGGTCAGCTGCGCCCGCGTCACCTCGCCCGGCGCCCGCAGCACCTCGGCGGCGGCCCGCAGCGGCGCCTCCACGCCGGACTCGAAGCCCGCCGCCTCCAGCTGCGCGATCAGCCGGGGGTACGCGTCGGCGGTAAAGAAGTCGGCGCGGTCCGCGCTGTGGCCCTGGGGGCCGGTGGCGTCCGGATCGGGGCGGCGCTCGTCCGGATCGGCGCTCCCCCACAGCGACACGTCGCGCGCCAGCTGGAACATCACCAGCGCCTGCGCGCCCTCCATCTCCGTCAGTATCTCACCGCCTTCCAGCTGCTCGGGACCGTGCATCAGCGCGGGGGGGACGTGCCAGCGCCAGCGGCGCCTCGGCTTGCGAGCAGGGCGTGGAGGGGGGGACGAATCGGTCATCGACTGGGGCTCCGCGTGCCAGGAGGTGGGGGGGTGTCGTGCTAGAAGGGATCAGGCCGTGGTATCCTGCCCGCGCGGTGGCGCGGCGGGAGCGTGTGAGCTCCCCGTGAAGCACCGGGGACGGGCCGGGCGGATGGCAGCTTTTTAGCACAGGGTGTGTACAGTATGCACTCTCGCGCGCTCTAGTGCCAGTGCCGGAACTAATGTTGGCACCTGAAATGCGAGCGCGGCCCCCCAACCTTACAGCGGGAGGGGGCGGATGAAAGTGCTGGTTACGGGGGGAACGGGGGTCGTTGGGAAGGCTTCGGTGGACCGGCTGCTGGCCGCGGGGCACCGGGTGCGGCTCCTCTCACGCCACGCGGAGGACGATGCGCGCCAGTGGCCCGAGGGCGTAGAGCCCCGCACAGGCGACGTCAGCACCGACGAGGGGGTGCGCGGCGCCGCCGAGGGGTGCGACGCGGTGCTGCACGTGGTGGGGATCGTGGCCGAGAGCCCGCCCGAGGTCACCTTCCAGGCCGTCAACGTGGATGGCACCCGGCGCATGGCGCGCGAGGCGAAGCGGGCCGGCGTGCGGCGCTTCGTCTACGTGTCGTCGCTGGGGGCGAACGGCGGAGAGTCGGACTACCACCGATCCAAGCTCGCGGCCGAGGCGGCGGTGCGCGAGGAGGACCCGCCGGGGTGGCTGATCGTGCGCCCGGGGAACGTCTACGGCCCGGGCGACGAGGTCATATCCACGCTTCTCAAGATGGTGCGCACCATGCCCGCCATCCCGCTGGTGGGAATGGGCGACCAGCCCTTTCAGCCCGTGTGGCACGAGGACCTGGGCGAGGCGCTGGCCCGCGCGGTCATCAACCCCGAGCCCGTGCACCAGGCGCTGGACCTGGCCGGCCCCGAGGTCACCAACACGCGCGAGATCCTGGAGCGGCTGGAGGCGCTCACGGACATGCACCCGGTGCACGTTCCCGTCCCGGAGCTCCTCACGAAGCTGGGCGCGCGCGCGGCGGAGACGGTGGGGATCGAGCTTCCCATCAAGGAAGACCAGGTCACGATGCTCATCGAGGGGAACCTGATCCCCCCCGGCGCGCCCAACGCGCTCACGGACACCTTTGGCGTGCAGCCGCTGGGGCTGGACGCGGGGCTGCGCAGGCTGGTGGACGCGCTCCCGGAAGCCGTCCCCTCGGACGGCACGGGGAAGCTGGAGCGGCAGAGCTACTGGGCGGACATCCGCGGCTCGCGCATGAGCGCCGACGAGATCTTCGAGCTGCTGCGCCGCGAGTTCTACACCCTGCCGCCCGAGGGGCTGGTGAAGGTGGGGGTGGAGCCTGGCTCGCCGCTGATCCTGGACGAGGGCGAGACGCTGACGCTGTCACTCCCGATGCGCGGCCACATCCAGGTGCGGGTGGCGGAGGCGCGCAACCGCGTCATCACGCTGCTCACGGTGGAGGGGCACCCGCTCTCCGGCGCCATCCGCTTCCTGGTGGAGGAGCGGGAGGGGGGGATCATCCGCTTCGAGATCCGCTCCTTCACCCGCGCCTCCAACCTGCTGGACATGGTGGCGATGCGCACCGCCGGCTTCCTGGCGCAGAAGGCCAACTGGCGCGCCGTGGTCGCCAAGGTCGTGGAGCGCAGCGGCGGCGAAGCCATCGACGGCGTCAACGACGAGACAGGCTTCCTGAACGACGAGGACGCGCGCGGCGTGGAGAAGTGGGTGGATGAGCTGGTGGTGGGCCTGCGCCGCGCCGAGGCGCCGGCGCTGGGGGAGGATACGTAGCCCTCACCCCCAGCGTCGCTCCGCGACGCATCCCCCTCCCCCCAAACTGCCTGGGGGAGGGGGAGGGATTCGCGCCATTGCTGCGGCTACCTAGACCGCTTCAGCGGTCTTCCCGTGGTTCCAGCCGGGGGCTTCAGCCCCCGGCGACGTGGCCCGATCCCTCACCCCCCCGTTGCGGCGCTCGCCCCTGTCCGCGGATAGATGCGGTAGCGCTCGCGCTTGGTGCGGTTCCATTCCGCCAGCTCGCGGCGCCAGCGCTCGTCGATCACGCGCGGGTCCTCGCCGCGGTCGAAGGCGGCGCGCGCCCACTGCGAGCCGAGCATCTGCGTGAAGCCCGTGTTCTTGATCTTGAACTCGGCTGGGTTCTGCTTCTTCGCCTCGCTCAGCAGCACCAGCGCCGTGTAGGCGGGCCGGTAGGTCGCGCGGTCCGTCACCTCCAGGCGCAGCGTGGTGAAGGTCTGGCCCTTGTAGTCCGTATCCACCGCGGGGTCCGTGGTGGGGGTGATCTGCGTGGGGGTCAGCCGCACACCGGGGAGGTTGTACTTCGCCACTGCCGCGAGCATGCGGTTGGCGTCCAGCCAGGGGGCGCCCACGTAGTTGAAGGGCGCATCGGTGCCGCGGCCCACGTGCACCGTGGTCGCCTCGCCCAGCACCAGGCCGGTGAAGTTCAGCGCGGAAGTCACCGAGCGGATGTTGGGGCTGGGCGGGATGAAGCGGAGCCCCGTCTGCTCGAACCAGGTGCTCGGGTTCCAGTTCTCCGCCGGCACCACGTGCAGGTCGGCGCCGATCTTTGCGTCCTCGTTGTAGTAGCGCGCGATCTCGCCGGCCGTCATCCCGTGGCGAAGCGGGACGCTGTAGTAGCCGGTGATCACCTGCGTCACCGTCTTCACCTCCAGGTCCATCACCGGGCCGTCCTGCATGTCGGTGATGGGGTTCGGCCGGTCCAGGACGACGAAGGGGATCCCCTTCTTGGCGGCCTCCTCCATCGCCATCGCCATCGTCCACACAAAGGTGTAGACGCGCGCGCCGATGTCCTGGATGTCGAAGACCAGCACGTCCACGTTGGCCAGCTCCGCGGCGGTGGGGCGCTGCGTGCGGTCGTAGAGCGAGTGCACCACTACGCCGGTCTTGGTGTCGCGCCCGCCCACGAAGGTGGCGCCGGCCTCCAGGTTGCCGCGGATGCCGTGCTCCGGGCCGAAGAGGGCCACGAGCTGCACGCCCGGGGTGCGGGCGAGGACGTCCGCGCCCAGCTCGCCGGAGCGGGTGACGGCGCTCTGGTTGGTGATGAGGCCCACCCGCTTGCCGCGCACCAGGTGCATGGAGTCGCGCAGGAGGATCTCGATGCCGGGGATCACCGCGCTGCCCGTGCTGGGCGGCTGCTGCGCGCGTTCGGCCGAGGCGGTGGCGGCGGGGCGCGCCACGGAGTCCGCGGAGCCCGCGGCGGCGTCCGGAGGCGAGCCGGTGCGGCATGCGCCCGTGGCCAGCAGCGTGGCGGCCAGGGCGGCGGAGCGAATGGAGATCGGGGCTTGGCGATGCATCATGGCCGTCCGTAAGTTGAGCGATCCGCCGCCCGTCCGGGCGCGCGGCACGGTACCCGCATTGCCGCACCCGCGGGCGCGGCGAGTGAGGGGCATCGCTGCGAAAGGCGCGCCACACCGGCGCGGGCCAGCACCGAAAGGGGAGGGGGAGGGGTGAGCGAGACGTTCCGCCCGGCGCGGCCGGACGAGGTGCCCGAGGTGGCGCGGCTGGAGGCGCACAGCTTTCCGTCCACCACCCGCACCCATCACTGGTGGGAGGAATGGCTGGTCAGCGGCCCGCACGGGGGGCTGGAATCGCTGTGGGTGGCCGAGGAGCACGGCCGCCTGATCGGCGCCTGCCAGCTCCTCTGGCTTCGGCAGTGGATTGCCGGGGTCGCCATGCCGGTGATGGGGCTCGCCTCCGTCGCCATCGCCCCGACGCACCGGCGGCGGGGGCTGGCGGGGCGCATGCTGACCGCCGGCTTCGACCACGCCCGCGAGCGCGGCGACGTGGGCTCGGCGCTCTACCCCTTCCGCGCGTCGTTCTACGAGCAGCTCGGCTACGGGCTGGCCGGCGAGGCGCACCAGTACCAGCTCGCCCCCGGCCTCCTTCCCGACGACAAGGCGGAGCGGATGCGGGTGCGCCTGGTGGACTCGCCGGAGGACCTGGCCGCCATGCGGGCCGTCTATGCCCAGGCCGCCCAGCGCCTGCAGAGCGGCCAGCTGGACCGCACCGTCCGCTCCTGGCGCAACTCGTGGGGGAGCGAGGACCAGGCGGCCGTCGTCTACTGGGGCGAGAGCGGCGAGGCGGAGGGGTACGCCATCGTCCGCTACCGCGCCGACCTCCCCATCGACAAGCGCTTCCTGGAGGTGGAGGAGCGCGTCTGGCTTACACTGGGGGCGCAGCGCGGCCTCTACGCCTGGATGTCGTCGCTGGGCGACCAGTGGCGCGAGATCGTCTACCGCGCGCACCCGGAAGAGGGTTTCGGCGATCGCATCAGCGAGCCGCGACTGCCGCTGCTGAGCAACCCGGGCTGGGGCCTCTGGTTCCCGTCTGCCACCCTCCTCCGCGGCCCCATGTTCCGCGTCCTGGACGTCCCCGAGGCGCTGGGGATGCGCTCGCTGCAGCCCGAGGAAGACATGACGCTGCGGCTGGAGGTGAACGACGGCCAGGTGGCGGAGAACCGCGGTCCGTGGCGCGTGCGGATGGAGGGCGGCCGCATGGACGTGGAGCCGTTCCGCGGCGGCGCCGTGGACGCCACCTTTTCGCTCCCCATGGACACGCTCTCACGCATCTTCATCGGCGCGCTCGCCCCCTGGCAGGCGATCGCCGGCGGCCTCGCCACCATCGATCGCCCGGAGCTGACGAAGGCGCTCGACCATGCCTGGGGCGTGCCGAAGCCGTGGACGTTCGACAAGTTTTGAACGGCAGTGCCTAGTGCCTAGTGCCTAGTGCCTAGTTGGCGTCGTCGCGCTCGTAGTTACTAAGCACTTGGCACTGAGCACTAGGCACTGGGCCCTGGGCACTTTTCCTGCGCCGCACCCGGCGATCGCGTGCGACGAACAACCCCTTCGGAAAGGCGGGCAGATGAGGCTTCTGCATCGGTGGGCGGCGCGCGGAGCCGGCGCGCTGGCGGTCTGTGCGGCGCTGGGTGCCGCGGCGTGCGGCGGCGGGGGCGGTGATGCCGGCGGTGGGGAGGCGGAGAAGGCGCCTCCGGGCGGCTACAAGACGTTCGGCGACGGGCCTCCGGGAGGGACGCTGATCGTCCTCTGGGACCGCGAGCCGGACAACCTCAACCCGCTCACCTTCGACGCGTCGCCGTCGTACAACCTCGTCCACCTGATGTTCAGGGCGCTGGCGCGGCGCGACAGCACGCTCAGCAACTACGTTCCCGACCTTCTCGAATCGTGGCAGGTCAACGGGAACACGGTGGTGATGAAGGTGCGCCCCGGCCTCAAGTGGCACGACGAGAAGCCGGTGACCGCGGATGACGTGGTGTTCACCATCGAGCGCCAAAAGGATGAAAACGTCGGCTCCCCGCGCAAGCCGGACGTGGAGGGGGTGGAGTCCGTGCGCATGGTGGATTCGATGACGGTGGAGGCGAGGCTCTCGCGGATGAGCCCCGCGGCGGTCAACGCGCTCCTGGAGGTGATCCCCGTTCCCAAGCACATCCTCAAGGACGTGGCGCCGGCGCAGATGCGCTTCCACGCCTTCGGCCGCCAGCCGGTGGGGAACGGCCTCTACCGCTTCGGAAGCTGGGAGCAGGGGCGGCAGGTTACGGTCAACGCCAACACCACGGCGCTGGGCGGGCGTCCGTCGATCGACCGTATTATCGTGCGCAACGTCCCCGAGCCGAGCGCGCGCCTCACCTCGCTCCTCAACGGCGAGGGCGACCTCACCAAGGTCTCGGCGGATCAGAAGGGGCGCGTGGGTAGCTCGCAGGCCGTGAAGCTGCACCACACGCCGCGCGTGCGGCCGGGGTGGATCGCGTGGAACGTGGACAAGGAGCCGGTGAGCGACATCCGGGTGCGGCAGGCGTTCCTGATGTCGATCAACCGTCCCGCGCTCATCCGCGGTCTCCTGGGCGAGGAAGGCGAGCCGGCGCTGTCGCCGATCCCGCCCGCGCTCCGCGAGCACGCGCGCGACATCCGCACCATCCCGTACGACGTGGCGGGCGCCGGGCGCCTGCTGGACGCTGCCGGCTGGCGTGACAGCAACGGCGACGGGGTGCGCGACAAGGGTGGCCGGCCGCTGAACCTGGAGATCGAGTTCAGCTCAAGCGACCCCATTCGCCCGGACATGCTGGTGGGGATGCAGAGCCAGGCCAAGCAGGCCGGCATCAACATCGTCCTCAAGCCGATGGAGAGCACCACCTGGGTCTCGCGTCTTCGTGCGCGCCAGTTCACCGGCTCGTTCTGGGGCTGGGGCTGGGGCCCGGGCGTAATGGCGCCCAACGCGGAGGCCATCTGGCACTCGCGCTCCATCCCGCCGGGCGGCGCCAACTTCGCCGGCTACAAGAACCCCCGCGTCGACGCCCTCATCGACTCCCTCCTCGTGGAGGCGGACACGACGCGCGCCCGCGCGATGTGGCGTACCCTGGAGCAGACGGCGATCGATGACGCTGTCTACGCGCCCATCTTCTTGGACCCGGAGTTTTACGGCGTCAGCGCGCGCTTTTCCAACGTCAAGTTCCGCGGCCCGGAGTGGTGGGAGGACGTGATCTTCTGGAGCATCCCCACCAACCGCCGCACCGCGCGCGACCGGATGGCGGCGCAGGCGAAGTGAGGGATTAGGGACCAGGGATCAGGGGAACCGCAGCGCTTTCAACTGCCGTTCCCCATCCCTCGTTCCCACAAATGACCCCGACCGCGCGGGGAACAGATGGACGCCCCCGGGGGTCCAACCATCCAGTAGAGCGCGGCGGGCGATTCGGCCCGCGCAGGAGCAGCATCTGGAGTATCGTGTGAACGTGTCCGTCGTACCCGAGCGCATTCCGGCCCTCGAAGCCCTTTCGGACGGCTTCTGCATGATGGGCCCGGAGTGGCGCCTCACCTACTGCAACGCCGCCGCCGAGCGGATGCTGGGCACCCCCCGCGAGGAGCTGCTCGGCCTCCACGTCTCCGATGCCTTCCCGGAAGCGGATGAGGCTTCCGTGCGCGAGCGCCTGTCACGTGCCCGCGATGCGGACGGGCCGGTGCGCGTGCCGGGCGAGGAGATCTTCGCCGGCGCGCCGCACCCTTTCTGCGTAATCGCCACGCCGGCCGAGGATGGCATCGCGCTGCAGCTACGCGCCCCGGAGGCGGATGCGGGGCGCTCGCGCGGGCTGCTGGAGTCGCTCCGGCACGGGTGCGTGGCGGTGGATGCGGCGGGGCGGATCACCTACGCCAACCGCGCCGCCCGTGGCGTCCTGGGCGCCCGCCGCGATGCCATTCCCGGCGCCGAGATCTGGCCGTTGCTCCCCGACGAGCTCGCCCTCCTCCGCGACACCCTGCGCGGGGCGCTGGCCAGCGGGAAGCCGCACCGGCTCCACGCCATCGCGGTGGAAGCGGAGCCCTTCCGCGGCCGCTTCTTCGACGTGTCCACGCGCCCGCTGGCGGACGGCGGCGCGTCGATTCTGTTCGAGGACGTGACCGCGCGCGTCGAGCGCGACCGGGAGCTGACCCGCTACGCCGCCGAGGCCGAGGAGGCGAGCCGGGCCCGCGCGCGCTTCTTCGCCGCCGCGAGCCACGAGCTGCGCACGCCGCTGCACGCCATCGTCGGCTACTCGCACCTCCTGGCCACCGCCACCTTTGGACCGCTGCCGCGCGAGGCCCAGCGCGCCGCCGAGCGCTCCACCATGTGCGCCGAGCACCTGTCGCGCCTCGTGGACGACGTGCTCCTCCTCTCCACCACCGAGATCGACCGCCTGCGCGTGGTGCCGGTGAGGCTCGCCCCGGCGGACTTCCTGCACGCCGCCATGGAGCCGCTCCGCGTGCAGGCCGAGGCCAAGGGCCTCTCCTTCACCATCGCCGCCTCCGAGAGCCTCCCAAGGGTGGAGAGCGATCCGGAGCGCCTCCGTCAGGTGCTGCAGGCGGTGGTGGGAAACGCCCTCAAGTTCACCCCGCGCGGCAGCGTCCGCGTGGAGGCGCGCACCGCCAGCGATCCGGCCACCCTGGAGTTCCGCGTCACCGACACCGGCCCCGGCATCCCCGCCGGGGACCGCGAGCGGATCTTCCAGCCGTTTGAACAGCTTTGCGACCCATCCCGCACCGATTCCGCCACCCGCGGCACAGGTCTGGGCCTGACGGTCGCTCGCCAGCTCGCCCGCCGCCTCCACGGCACCCTCGACGTGGAGGATGGCGAAGCGGCCGCGGGCGCCGTCTTCCGCCTGCGCGTCCCGGTGGACTTCCCGGTGCAGGGCTGATCCCGTGCGCCTCGACGGCCCACGCCCTTTCCGGGCCGCGGGCCGTTTCGCTATGTTGCGCGAGCAGTTGCGCGCGTTCCGCCTCCTCACGATCGACCCATGCTGCGTCTTCACGAGTACCGCTACCACCGTCCCGAGCGCCTGGCCGACGCCCTCGCGCTGCTGCGCGGGCACGAGGACGCGCTCGCCATCGCCGGCGGCACGGACCTGATGCCGAACATGAAGCACCGCCTCTTCACCCCGCGCCACCTGGTCGCGCTCAAGGGGATCGCGGAGCTGCGCGGCATCCGCCTGTCGGACGGGGCGGGAAACGCGGTGGCTGAGGACTCGCCCGACGCGCGGGAGCTGGTGATCGGCGCCGGGGCCACGCTCACCGAAGTGTCGCGCAACCCGCTGGTGTGTCGCCACTTCCCCTCGCTCGCCGAGGCCGCCGGCAAGGTGGCCGCCCCCCAGATCCGCAACTCCGGGACGATGGGTGGCAACCTCTGCCTGGACACGCGCTGCACCTACTACAACCAGTCGTACTTTTGGCGCGAGGCACTGGGCTTCTGCCTCAAAAAGGATGGCGACGTCTGCCACGTGACCAGGGTCGGCAAGAAGTGCGTCGCCGCCCACTCCGCCGACACGCCCCCGGTGCTGATGACGCTCGGCGCCTCCCTCGACCTCGCCTCCGCGGACGGCGTGCGCACGCTTTCGGTCGCCGACTTCTTCATCGCCGACGGCAAGTCGAACACGCTGCGCCGCCGCGACGAGCTCATCCACCGCATCCGCATCCCGCTGCCCGCACCCGGCCTGCGCACCGCCTACCGCAAGGTGCGCCAGCGCAACTCGGTCGACTACCCGCTCCTCTCCATCGCCGCCGCCGCGCGCCTCACGTCCGACACCCGCGTCGAGTCGCTGTCGCTGGTCGTCTCCGCGCTGGGAGCGAAGCCGCGCGTGGTCTCGGGCCTGGACAAGCTCGCCGGCGCCCCCCTCCGCGAGGTGGTGGACGCCGCCGCCCAGCTCGCCTTCAAGCAGTGCCACCCCCTGGAGAACCTCATCGTGGACCCCGACTGGCGCCACGCCATGGTCCCCGTCTACGTCCGCCGCGCCCTGGAGGAGATGGCCTGACCGGACCGCCGACCACATCCGCCGCCTCCTCCCGCCCGTCGCCCCGACTCTCGTAGGGGCAGACCCACGTGTCTGCCCGCCCTTTCCGCGCCTCGATCCCCGCCACACGCGCTGACGTAGACCCCATCTTCACGGCCACGGCTCCTACTCCGCCACCCCCCGAACCGATCTCTGCCATCACCCCAGATACCCCTTGTCAGCCCGCCGGAGACGGTGCAGCTTTTGCGCTCCCTTATCGCCGAAACGTTGCCCTGGACGTCGCCGTGGTGCTCACGCCTGATGAGATCGGACACATCGCGGAGGTCGCCACCGACGACGCTTTCTCCACGCCAGTTCAGGACGGGCAGCGCGTGCTCTTTCGGACGATGCCCCTAGGGGACAAGTAACGTTCGATTTCATGGTCGAGAACCGCGGCCCTGAGGATGCACCGCCCAGCGTCTTTTTTGTTCAGGTGAAGGGAACGACCCGAGCCACGCCCGCTTCGAACCGTATCCCGATCGCGGTGGGCGTGCACGAGTTCAACCGGATGGTTGCCGCTCCCGTGCCGACGTATCTCGTCGGGGTGGATGTGAACCGGCGTGCGACGTACATCGTGGCGGCATACCGCCCGCGTCGGGCGCGGGTCTCGAGCATCACCCGCGCGTTCCCGCTGGGCAGCGAAGCCGTAAAGCTCGCGTTGTATGACGAGGTCGCCGAATTCTGGAAGGCCAACCGACGCACGCACTGGAACACGGGGTTCAGAGATGTCTGAAGCACAGGCGGTTCTGCACCTGAAGTCCTCGGGGACCGAATGGGTCGACCGTCGCGGCGCTGCCCTCGCGAAGATGGCGCTGTTGATGACGCGTGGGCTCACGATCTTCGAAAATATGAACACGAAGGCGTACGACTACGCCGTAGCCACGGAAGATGGGATGTTCATCCGGATAAGGGTCGAGGCTTACTCGTCGAGGCTCGCCGGAGTCGAGCGCGTCGGTACCATCCCGGAGCTGCGGTGGACCCTTGATGCGGATGTCGTTCGGCAGGTACGTGCGAGCAGGGCTCCCGTCGTTCTCCTCCTTTTCGACGCCGACACCGGTCACGGACGTTACACGCGGCTGGACGTGCTTCCCGCGGTCCCGCGCGGAGCGAAGTCGGTCGCCGTCAGCTTGCCACTGTCGAACACGGCCGATCCCGCGAGCCTGCGGTGTCTGGTGGCTGAGCTCCGCGGCTCGCGGAGGCAGCCGGCCGATTCAACCGCGGCGTAGACCGCGCCGATTCTGGTGAGGCGTACTGGTCGCGCGCCTTATTCAGCGAACCCTTGATCCCAAACACAGACGTGAAGCTCACCTCCGCTCAAGTCGGCAAGCTAGCCGAGTTCATTGTGTCGACGGAGTTATCGCGGCCGGTGAAGGGCGGCTACGACCGGGCTCTCTTCAAGATGACGCACCTAGGCGACGCCTATCCGACGATTGACTTCCTAGTCGATATCCTTGGACCCGGAGCGGACGCACAGGGCTTCTTCTTTGTTCAGGTGAAGGGGACGAGCCAGGCGGCACCCCCTGCGGGAAGGCTTCCCGTCGCGGTACTGCCGGACAGATTCAACAGAATGGTGTCCATCCCGGCTCCCACGTACCTCATTGGGGTGGACGTGCGCTCCGAGCACTCGTACATCGTCGCGGCTCATGATCGCCGGACGAGCCGAGTATCGAGCATCACGCGGGAGTATCCCCTGCGCAACGACACCGTCAGGACCGGGCTGTACGAGGAGGTTGAGAGTTTCTGGAACACCAGCCGGCGCGCACTTCGGCACACGAGGTTCAAGGATGTCTGACTCGCAGGCGTTTCTCGAAATCGAACCGGGAGGTCCGGAGTACCTCGCCTGGCGCAGCAGGATCCTGGCAGAGCTGGCGCTGGCCCGCGTCCCGGAGTTGACCGTGTTCAAGGATCCGCCCGGCCAGGAGTACGACCTCGTGGTAGCCACTGACGACGGTCTCTTCTTCCAGGTTGGAGTGAGAGGGTTCTCCTCGTTCCGCACCAAGGCCGATCGGATCGACACCATTCCGGAGCTACGCTGGCCCGTTGGCGCGACAGAGGTACGGCGCGCCCGACGAAATCTGAGCCCTGTGGTCCTCTTCCTTTTTGATGCGGACCGGGATCACGGCCGCTATGCCCGCCTCGACGTGCTCCCCGCCCCCGCCCGCGGCGCCAAGTCGGTGATGGTGAGCTTCCCCGTCTCCGACGTGCTCACCAGGCAGGGAGTGGAGCGGCTCGTGGCAGAGCTTCGAGCGACCCGGAGACAGATGGTCGGCTCAAGCGCGGCGTAGCACGCAACGAGAGGGCGCCAGCCGCGGCGCCCCCTCGTCGATCAGACCCTCACCCGGAGTTTGCCGGGCTTCAGTCATCCCACTTGATGTACTCGAAGCCCGTGCGGCAGCGGTTGCACCAGTACTGCGCGACGGAGAGCTGGCCGCCGAACGGGTTGATCAGCCGGGTGTCGCGCCCGTCGCAAAAGGGGCATGGCGCGGCGTCGGGGAGGGTGCTCTCCTCCGCCTCGTCGGCGCGGGGGTCGGCGTGCGGCTCGGCCACGTCAGTCCAGGAGCATCGCGCGGTTCTTGTCGCCGCGGGCGCGGGCGGCGGTCTCTTCGTCGAGCACGCCGCTGGCGCGCCGGGTGGCGTCGTTCCAGCCGTCCCAGTGCAGCGTGGCGTCGCAGCGCCATTCGCCACCGTCCACCTGGGTGATCCCAAGCGACTCGGCCAGGCCAGCCTCGGCGAGCACGGGGCCCACGCGGCGGAGGAAGCGTGCGCGCAGGGCGGACGGCCCCTGCGACACGATCCCCTCGGACAGCAGGAGCTGGCTGGACTCCGCGTCGTCGCGCCCGAGCCAGCGGAGCGCTTCGGGGAGGTAGCCGGCCAGCGCCGCCGCGAACTCTCCGCGCACCACCGACACGCCGGCGATGCGCCGCGCCCACCCGGCCGCGTACTGGAAGTGGAAGCGCTCCTCGTCCAGCAGCTTCTGCACGCGGTTGTGCACGGGGACGTAGCGGCTGTCCAGCAGCGCGCCGTACTGCACCGTGAGCGCGGTGTCCAGCAGGAGCCCCGCGGCCACCGTCTCGCTCCACGACCCGAAGCCACGGTCCAGCGGTCCCATACTGCGGTACTCCGCGGCGGCGCGCCCGTGCTCCAGCTCGCCCTTGGGATCGTCGCCGAACTCGGAGAGGAGGGCGTAGGTCAGCCGCCCGTGCCCCCATTCGTCCTGCGCCATCGACGACGCGGCGATTCCCGCCTCCAGCGTGGGCGCGCCGAGCATCTTGTCCGAGTAGCGGAGGCCCAGCACGCGCTTGCAGTCGGCCAGAGTCAGGATCAGGTCGCGGAGCGCGGCGCGAACGCCCTCGCCCAGCTCCTCCGCCTTCTCCACCCGCGCGGCGCCCTCGGCGATGCTCATGCGTCCTCCTTGATGGCGACGTCGCTTCCGCCGTACGCCCCGGTGGCGCGCGCGTGGACGATGGAGTCCTCGGCGGCGGGCGCGTTGGCCGTCACGAACTGGCTCTCCCCCGGATCCACCGGGATGATGGCGCTGCGCGGGACGACGCACATCTCCGCCCAGTTCTGCTCGTCGTACGTCTTCCAGGCGTACACGCGCGCCAGGTCGTCATCCGTCGCGTTGATGAAGCCGATGTGCCGCAGCGGCTCTTCGCGTCCCTTGCGCGCGAACACTTCGTATACGGGTTCTTTCATCTAGAGATCACGGTGCGGAGTGCTGGTTTCGGAGCAAAAAGTGCCTGGTGCCCAGTGCCAAGTGCCTGGTGTGAAGCTACTTGGCACTAGGCACTCGGCACTGGGCACTTCTTTACATGGACACGCCCATCGTCTTCAGCATCTCCCGGCCCTCGGGCGAGATGCGGGCCTTGGTCCACGCGGGGGTCCACACCTCGTTGACCTTGACCTCGGCCACGCCGGGCTCGCGCTGCAGGCGGTCCTGGATGTCGAAGTGGATGAACGCCATGCACGGGCAGGCCGTCGCCGTGAAGGTGAGGTCCACCTCCACCGCCGTCCCCTCGCGCCGCACGTCGTAGATCAGCCCCAGGTCCACGAGCGAGATGGGGATCTCCGGGTCCATCACCTCGCGCAACGCATCCCACAGCGGCCCGGTGCGCTCCTCCGCCGGCACCGGATAGGAAGTAGGTGCGTTAGTGCTTGAGTGCGCGAATGCGCCGGCCTCGTCACCCGCGCCGTACAAACGCACTGACGCACTTCCGCACTCACGCACTGCGGTCGCCGTCACGCCGCCTCCAGCATGCCCCGGAACGCCCGCCCTTCCTGGATCGACTCCACGAAGCGCTTGTTCGCGGGCCCGCGCCCCTTCCACCGCTCGAACACCTGGCTCCACGAGATCTCGCCCTCGTCCATGAGCCAGCGCTTCTCGTCCTCGTCGTACTCGCAGGGGAAGGCGTAGTCCAGCACGAAGCGCTCGCGCCCCTCGTCCCAGTGCGCCGGCACCTTGATGCCGATCGACTCGCAGAGCGGCACGGTGGACTGCATCCACGTCTGCCGCAGCTCGTCGTTGGTCATCCCCTTGAGCTTGTAGTCGAGCTGGCCGGAATGGCGCTTCATGTCGTCCGGAAGCCCGAACCACTCCACCGCCATCGGGAACATCCAGTCGACGGCGCGCTGGATCGACTCCTTCGCCTCGCCGCCCGCCGCCGAAAGGCGCTTCATCCACATCTCGCCGTGGCGCAGGTGGAAGGTCTCCTCCTGGTCCACCTTGACCAGCGCGCGCTTGAGCGGGCCGTACGAGGTGTTCTTGAAGACGTCGCCCAGCAGCGTGATCCCGGCGCGGTCGTAGAGGCCGTTGGCCACCACCAGCTCCGCCCAGTTCTCCAGCGGGTGGTCGAAGCCGTACGGGTGCTTGAACTCGTGCGCCTGCCGGCCGTACACGAGCTGCTCCTTGTCCATCCCCAGGTCTTCGAGAAGGCGGTACGCGATGTTGGCGTGCGCCAGCTCGTCCTGGATGATGGCCGTGGCGCTCACCATCGTGTTGGTGGACGGCGCGTCCTTGGCCGCCCCGAAGTACGCCGGCGCGGAGATCAGCTCCGTGTCCGCCTGCACCAGCAGCTGCACGATCAGCGCGTTCCGGTACCCCTCCGTCATCTCGTCGGGATACTCGACGATGAAGCCGTTGTGGACCTTTTCCTTGAGCTCTTCGTCAGTGTATCGGGCCATCCGATCCTCTCCCTCTGCGGTTCGCGCCGTGGACTCCAATTCGTGTTGCTCATCCCACCGCCTACCTCATCGGTGAGCGGCCGGACTCGTACAGGGTAGGTCCAAGTTCCCAATGGTCGTTCGAACGATCGTTCGGCAACATAAAAGCTACCCCTTGCTGTCTTGCGCGTCAACCCAGTGCCAAAATGCGCAGAAGATAAAATGTGGATACGGGGCGCGGTAGCGACCCCACGACTAGCTATTGGCATGTCCACGAATTATGGTTGAGAGCGTGATCAGCCACAAACAGTGGGTTCGCTAACCTGCACCGCCACGTGATTTCTGATCTTGCGTCCCCGAATTTTCTAAACGCGCAATGGGGGTCTTTCCGGCCTGCATTGCTAAACTTCCACGTTTAACTGCCTTGATGATGCAGGAATCGTCAGCGAGAACCCGGATGCTTAAAAAACTCAGTGAGCTATTCCGGCGCGATGACACCATTCTGTACGTTGGAGCTGGGATCTCAACGTGGTCTGGTCTCCCGACGTGGCGCGGATTGGTTCAGGAACTCGCCATATACCTTGAAGAGCAAGGACAGGCACCGGATCTTGTTCGAAGGGAAATTGAGCGCAACGACTTGCTTCAAGCCGCGAGTTTCGGAGTCGACCTACTGACACCGCAGCAGTTCGCGGAGTTCATCCGGCGAGTTACGCGTTGGGGTGAAGCCGGGCCACACGATGTGCATGAACGCCTCCTCGCAATTCCGGTGCGTTGCTTTGTGACCACGAACTACGACAGGCTGCTGGAGGATGCCCTCCAGCGATGGCGGCCGGGCCAACACTATCGGGTCGTTACGAATACGCAACTCGCTGAGACAGCGGATATTGTGCAGGCGCGCGCAACAGACTTCGTCTTCAAACCGCATGGCGATGTCTTGGACAGCGCTTCCATCATCCTTACTCGCGAGCAATACCGCCTATTACACGGGGAGAAGAAACACGTCCTGCACAGTCTCAGCACGCTCTTGATAAGTCGTCCGGTCGTGTTCGTTGGATTTGGGCTTCGAGACCCGGATTTTATATACGTTAAGGATCTCCTATCATCTACGTATCGCGGGGGCGCCCGAGACCTCTACGCCATTGTGCCCGACGCTGACCCCGCAGAGGTAGACTACTGGCGCCGGCAGTACGGTGTCCATTTGGTTTCATACGAAACATATATCGATACCAACGGCGCACCTAATCACAGTGGGTTCTTGGAACTGATTACCGCCGTCGGTGACCAGCGCGAGGACTCGCTCGCTCACTCGGCTGGAGGGGGGGAGCATGTGAGCCACCAAGTCTCACCTACTGACGGAGCACCGAGTAGCGCCGAGAGCCTTCTCGCGCTTGCCAGACATGCCGCGAGGTTTAGCGCCGCACCACCCTCGCCATCTGAACGACTGCCGATTGCAGCCGTGTTCGAGGGACGCCGAGGAAGCGCCGCGCCAGGCGTGCCGTGGCGGTTCGAGGGTGCTCGCGTCGAAGAGATCCTCGCCGATTTCCCTGGGAGCGCCATAATCGTCGGATCCCCCGGGGCAGGGAAAACGCATGCACTCACCGAACATTGTGCGGACGAAGCGAGGAAATTGCACGCAGCGCTCCTAGAGGAAGAGCCAGACGTCGCTACACTTCGAGTTCCGATCTATGTGGACCTGAAACTCTACAGTGGAAGCTTGTGGCACATGATTGAGAGTAACCTTCCACGTGGCCTAACTCTCGAGACGTTGGTCGACAGCGGTATCGCGCGATTTGTACTAGACTCGTTTAACGAGATGCCGCGCGAGCAAATGGAAAGTGGTGCGTACGAAAGTGACTTCTCCAATTTCCTTCGACGCACTTCCGGGTGTCGGATAATAATCGCCTCGCGCACGACAGATGGGTTAGACCGCTTTGAATTACCCGTGCTCCGTTTAGATGCGCTGCCTTCCGAATATATCGCAGAGCGGCTGAGGGCCTTCGGGGTGGATGCCGAAGCGATATCAAATCCAATGAGGCGGTTCCTAGCAAAGCCATTTTTCTTTCGACTCCTTACTGGTACTTCTATTCAGAATATCCTCGATGAGTCCCCGCGATCTATCGTGGAGTCTTACTTTCAGCGCATGAGTGTGGCATTAATGGAGCGATTTGGGTGCGAGCTACAGATCGAGGATATACTCGCGGGTATCGCGTATGGAGCACTCGAGGATGGCACGGAGGCAATCCCCGTTTCGGCGATCACCGAAGGCCTGAGGCAGCGAATTGAGCAGGCAGAGCTACCAATCGAAGCGCGCGATTTGGAGAATTGGCTTATCGGCGCAGGCGTGCTGGTGCCAGTTTTCGGCTCGAAACTCGCGTTTTCGCACCAGATACTTACCGAGCATCTCGCCGCAAAGCAGCTAAGCCACTTGTACTCGGCCGCACCCAATCTACTGGAGCGCCACACCCGAACGCGGCGCTGGGATCAGGCGCTGTTCCTCACGCTCGGCTTCCTTGATGCTCCAAGTGCGCGTCGATTCGTAAGACAGGTCATGCGGGTTGATCTGTTCTTAGCTGTTCGTGCTGCGGCGTACTTAGAGCACGGACGGGCTGATGTCGTGCGCGAGATCCTTGCTGCGTTAGTAGAGCATGACTTCCCGTTTTTCAATCAGGAGATAAGCGTGGGTTTTGCGCTGAATTCTCTACCGGTTGAGCCCGAGCATGAGGAACTACTTTGGCAGATCGTTGAGCGTGGGAACCTTTTGGGCGCGGGAGCGTTCGAGCTACTCGCACAGATGTTTGGAGCCGAGCAGTTTGATCGCCTCCTCGATGTTGTATTTCTGCATGCGAATGATTGGAACTTCTGCTCAAGTGGAGGGCGTGCACTACAGGAGTATGTTACAGAAAAACACTTGCCAAAGATCCGCCAGCGCCTGGACCAGGTAGCGGCGGAAATATGGGCGAACCCTCGCCTTGGGCTTCACACAGGCATTGCTGAGTTGGTCGCTCGTCTTGATGCCCGCGCGGTATACGATGCACTTTGCGGATTGGAGGCTTCTGGCGCGGCGGATCGGCTGATTGGTGACGTCTTGTACCATAATGAGAGTTCTGAAGCAACCGAGCTTTCTGCTCGGCTTGTGGCTGATGGGAACTTCGAGGCTGCGTTCGCGCTGTACTCAGGCTTGCACTTTGGTGGGCACGATCTCCGCGCCGTTGATCAAGGGGAACTGCTCATAGCCGTATCTCAAAAGATCATCGAGGCGCTACTAGACGGCGAACTCGGCCAATCGCAAAGCTGGGCGATACACGCGCTCCAGCATGTGGCAACGCAGAGTTCGGCTGTCCGTTTGCGACTGCAGGAACTCCTAGCTACAACGTCAGGTGTGATACGGGCCGTCGTCGCGAATTGCGCAGGGCAAACCGAGGTCCTGTGGGGAGAACTTGATGTGATTGCGAGCAATGCATCAGGACCTGTCTCCAACTCTAACTACCTCAACACGCTTGAGGATCTTGAATGGGCTGAGCACAGAGACACCCTGCTGAGGCTAATTTGCAGTGAAGATCATGGAGTATCTATAAGCATACTTTCGGCTGTCCGGCGCTTGGATTCGCCGCAACTGGCGCTCTGCCCAGACGAAGTATTGCCGTTACTCCGTAGATTGCTTGAACTCTGCAAAGGTGACTCTGACTCTTCTACGATGTGGCACGCGACCCTGCTGGGCGAGTTCCTTGGGGGGCAAGTGAATGCGGAGGCACGTCAGCTTCTTGTCGAGGCATTCAATACAGGCGATTTAGACACGCGGCGCGCTCTTAGTCACCATGTCTTGCAGCACACTCCGAACCTCTCGACGGCAGAGCTAAGCCCACCCGCGATCTCGTATCTCTTGGAGGAACTGCAGAGCGGAGACCGAGCACGATTCCATCGACCCCTCCTCGGCCTCCTCGCGACTGAGGAGTTTGTGGAAAACAGTCTGTTGCCACTTGCGTCGGGATTAAGGGATGAAGTGCGGAAGAGTCTGCGGGACGTCTTGGACGCCGCCGGTTCGCGGCACGGGCGTCGGTACGCTCTGGCCTAGCGAATTGCGGCGCTGGTGTGCAGCTACGGTGTTCGGTTCGCATCACGGTTAGCGGTTCTCCTGCTCAGCCCGCCTTCACCGTAACTCGGGTGCGCGCGCACGCGTTCGGCGACGCCGTGAACGATGGTGGGCGTTTCCCTATCACTAGCTACTCACCCGCGCTCGACCATGAGGATGGGTTCGGTAGCTCACTCGATATGTCTCCGATTTGAATGATCCGCCTGACCCATGCAGTTTTCTCCGAGGCGGGCAGATACGCATCGATGGCTCCACCGCCGCGATCTTAACATGTTATAGGTGGGGGTATTGAGAGTTGGCGACACCCGTGAACGTGGCATCTCAATATCGGACCTGCAGCCCGGCTTCATTTTGCTTCAGTGGGTCGGTTACAACATCAGACCGCGATACACGGTTTTCGTTGCCTCTAGGGAGACTTCTCGCATCGATGAGAGCATGGAAGCGAACTACACAGGGCAGTCTTCCAGCAAAGCGAGCGCTGGAGGATAGCTTGGATACTATAGCTACCAGGCGTCAATTCGCAGGCTAAACCGGGAGGAGTTGCTGGAGAACCTGCACTCCACTCTGGAGTAGGCGCTGAAGATGAACCGCGCAAACTCCCGTCGCTGCATGGAATGTCCCGCGCACCCGGCGCACCAGCACAGAAAAGGGGGTGGAACCGCAGTCCGCGGTTCCACCCCGTCATCCATTCGCCAGACGTGATTCCTCACCGATTCCGCGCCGCTCGCTCCTGCGCATCCACCACCTTCCTGCGCCCTCTACGGCGCTTCGGTGATGATGCCGAAGGTGTCGGGGGCACGGTCGAGTGGGCCGGCGAGCCAGACGCGCGCGCCGTACTTGCCGCGCAATGCCACAGGGGTGACGGCCAGCGGCACCCGGCGCCCGTCCTCCAGCACCAGGACGTCGCGGGCGCCGTCGCGCGCCAGGATGCCGTCCACGGCCGCCACTCCATCAGCGGCGCGGACGGTGATGCGCTCCACGCGAAAGGTGCGCGGGCCTTCGGGGCGGCCTCGCACCATCACTTCCAGCGCGGCGAGCTGCAGGAGGACGGCGCGCTCCCCTTCCAGCGTCACCGCCCCGCCGCGCGCGTCCATGAGCGCGATGGACGTTCCCGGCTCGGAGCCCACCACCTCCACCCGTCCGCGCAACGTGTCGGCGGCGGCGCGGGCATCGGCGGGGGGCGGGGCTCCCGGCGCGCACGCCACGGCGAGCGCGCAGGGAGCCACGATGGACAGCTTCACTACTGGATCCGGGTGACCGCCAGCCGCAGCGTGCTGGGGATGGTGCCGCCGCCGCTTCCCTGCAGTTTGATCAGCTGCGGGGCCGTCTGCGTGCCCGAGAACTCGAACCAGCGCACGCCGCCGCCGCGCAGGATGGGGGTGGCGCCCGGTGCCGTGAAGGCGCCGAAGGGAAGCGCCGTGGGGACGAGCGGGTACGGCGTCGTGTACGAATTTGGGAAGTCCGTGTTGAAGCCCGCGTAGATGTTCCTGAAGTTCCAGGTGGGCATCTGGATGTCGGGGTTCGCCGGGCCAGCCAGCAGCGGGTGGTCGTCCGCCGCAAGCGCCAGCGACCATCCGCCCAGGAGCTGGTCGATCGGCACGCCGGCACGGTTGGTCAGGTTGGTCACTCCCACGTCGCTGGATTCCGTGAGCGCCGAGAAGAAGGCGGCGTCCGACCCGGCGTAGCGGTCGATGGAGTAGCGGACCAGCGACCACGAGATCGCGTACCAGTACGCACCGTTGTCGTCCGGGGCGGGACCGAACGGCGACAGGAGCGTCGCGTTGGTCGAGAACATGTGCGTGGCCATGGCGCCGAAGTGCCGCTGCATGATGCTGGCGGGCCGGCGTGTGTTGGCGTTGCACGCGGCAGAGGTCGGGCGGGCGTCGCAGTAGGTGTTGAGCGGGGTCGCGGCGCTTCCATACCCGGTATTCGCCTTCCACGCCACGTTGTCCACCGCGTTGCGCATCCACAGCTCCTCGGAGTGTCGCGCAGTTCCTTCCTCGAGCCACGAGTTCTCCAGCGGCGCGTTGTTCTCCGTGCGCGCGGCCATGGACACCACGTGCTTGGTCTCGTGGATGAAGGTGGAGCGGATCGTACGGTACCAGTTGTCTGCGGTGTTGCCGCTGTAGCCCGACCCGGCCGCCACCGGCTGGTAGGCGTAGAAGAACTGGCCGAAGTTGCTGGACGCGTTGCTGCCGTTGGGTGCGGTGTACGGGCCGCCCACGGGGTAGGTGGTCGTGTCCGTGTTGGCGAACTGGTCGCACGAGACCACGAAGCCCGCCACCCCCTGGAACGAGTTGTTGATGCGCGGCGTGAAGAGCGCCACCAGCACCCCATTGTTGTCCGTCTCCGCGTCGCGGCGCAGCACGTCGCCGAAGTTGTTGCGGATGACCGGCTCCATGTCCGCGTTGAACTGGTCGCCGATCTTCTGGTAGTTCGTGGCCATCGTGGCGTTCGCCGACGACTTGAAGCCGGCCGGCGTGGCGTCGTCCTCGTAGATGGCGAGCTTCCCGTTGTAGTACACGCGGGTCGCGCTCACCACGTAGAAGTTGGTGCAGATGCCGCCCACGTTGATGTTGGAGACGCGGAAGGTGCGCGTCACCGGCGGCTCCACCGGTGCGGCGGCCACCACGTTGCGGCGGGCGCGGTTCTGCATCCCCGCGTTCCGGCTGCGAAGCTCCTCGTACGCGATGCGGTTCTTCTCCAGCAGCTCCTCGTGACGCTCGTCCGCCTGCATCTGGGCGGCGTTGGCCACCTGCGCGTACAGCCCCGGGAGCGTCACGCGCGCAGCGGCCGCCTCCGCGGCGGGAACCACCGGATTGCCGTCGGGAACGAGCTGGAACGGAGAGTTGGACGAGGGAGACGCGCTGGCGCTGTACACGGATACGATGTAGCGCGCCGCGCCCCCGGCGGGGGCCAGCTCGTTGCACGCCACTTCCGCGTTGTTGGTCACGATGAGCGCCTGCCCGATCCCCACGGTCCGCTGGTTCCCCTGCAGGGCGGCGGTCTTCGTCGCTCCGCGCAGGTTGGGACGTGTGGCGTAGACGGGCACGTTCCCGGACAGGACGCACGGCACCGTCACGGTGAGCGAGGTGGCCGTCGCCGCGGTCGGCACCACGTTGGTCCCGTTGATGTTGACGACGTTGTTGGCGGCCGTGGGATCGAAGTTGATCCCGGTGATCGTGGCCGTGGCGCCCGGCACCATCGGTGACGGAGACACGCTGGTGATCTGCGGCGCGATCGTCTGGAGCGCCCCGGCCGGCATGCGCGTCGCCACCCAGAGCGTGAAGGAGAAGGTGTTGACCGTGGCCGGGACGTTGAACTGCCAGCGCTTCGCCGCCGACGCTTCACCCGAGGCGAGGATCCCCTCCGCGCCGAGCTCCGTGCCGGCGCTGCCGCCGTACTGGAAGTAGTCCTGCGGCTCGGAGCCGCTGAACACCGCCTGCCCGGTCTCGTTCGCCACCGTGATCTGGCCTGTGCCGCTCGTGGCCGTGGGCGCCGCCGGGATCACCACGCGCACCCCTTCCAGGTCGGGAAGGGTGCCGTCGTCGGTGGCCATGGCGAGGTTGGACAGGTTCTGCACCGTCAGGTCGAACGCGAAGACCTCGCTCGCGTACGCCACGTTGGACGAGCTGAGCCGCAGGTACGTGCCCTGGCCGCCCACCGTCCGGCGGTCGAGCGCGGGTGCACCGGGCCGGCGGTCGAACGAGGCGCCCTCGGGGGCGAGCGGCTCACACGTCACGATCCCGGTGGCGACCTCCGCCGTGCAGGCAAGCTGCGCGGTGGTGCCCACGGGTGCGTCGGGCAGCAGGCCGGCCACGGGATTGGACGGGCGGTCGCTGCACGCGGCGGCAAGAAGGACCAGTGCCACGCCGTACGGGCGTGTGCGGCCGGGGAGGTGGAGTCGCATCGGTGCGGCCTCGGGCGGTGCGGGGGGGCTGCCACGGGCACTGCCCGGGAAGCGGAGGGGCGGCGGCGGAGCGCCGGCGCCCGTGGAAGGCTGTAATCCAGATCGTGCGGACTGCTTGGACGTCAGGGTATGGAAGACGGGTTGCGTGCGCTTCCGGCGCCGGTGTCGATCTCGTGGATCACCCCGGGCACGGCGGGATCGACCCAGCGGAGCTGGCCGCCGTTGCCGCCGAACTCGGTGTAGACCAGGCGGCCGTCCGCAGTCCAGGCCGGCTGCCCTTCCGAAGCGGCCCGGTTGGTGATCTGCACGATCTGCCCATCCGACCGGCGCAGGACGAAGATGTCGGCGGCCCCGTTTCCGGAACGGGTGCTCGCGAAGGCCACGAAGCGCCCATCCCCGCTCACGGCGGGCTCGACGTCCGCCGAGGTCCCGCCTGCGAGCAGCGTCGCAGTACCGGCGAGCGGAAGGTCGAACAGGTCCGCCGTGCCGTTCACGGTCGACATGAATACGAGGCTCCCGTCCGCGGGAGCCCACGACGGGGACGATTCCACTGCTTCGGTCGAGCTGGCGAGCGCCTGCGCCCGTCCGCTCCCGTCGCCGGCCGCCCTGAACAGCTTGGTCACCCCCGCCACGTCCAGCGCGTAGGCCAGGCGGCTCCCGTCCGCAGACAGCGCCGGAGCGCTTTCGTTGGTGGCGCTGGCCGTAATTCGCGTCGCCGCGCCGCCGCCGAGCGGCATGGAGAAGAGCTCCGCGTTCCGGTCCGCCCGGAAGCTGACGAATACCAGCCGCCCCGCCGCCACCGCCGGGTCCAGGTCATCCGCCGCGTCCGTAGTGATCTGCGTCAGCTCGCCACCATCCAGCGCGACACGCCAGATGTCGCGGTTGCCGTTCGCCACCCGGTCAAACACGATGGAGGGAGGCATCGCCACGGACAGCGCCTGCGTGGCTGAGTCACCCTTCATCGTGGCTACCACCGTGACGGTCCCCGCCCGGGTCAGCCGCACGGAGTCGCCCCCGAGCGGCTGCACCGCATCTGCCGGATCGAAGGAGTAGACCACGTTCGCGGAGGAGAGCGCCGCGCCCCCGCGAGCGGCGCTCACGCGAATCGTGGAGCCACGCTCCAGCCGCCCCGCGACCGTCACGGTCAGAGGCGCCGGCACACCCGGCCCGGCCGGCGAATCGCAGCCGCCGACGAGGAAACCGCACGAGAGAAGCGCCACTCCGAATCTCGCCCGGAGCATCAGGCGCCCACCACTGCGTCGGACACGCGATTTCTGCGGGTGTAGGTCAGCGACACGATGCTGCGTGGAACGGGACGGATGCCCGGCTCGGCCGCGGCCGCCCAGGGACTTTGCGGATACGCGCGCAGCCATTGCATCTTCCCCATGGAACGCGCGCAGCGGATGCAGGGAAACGGGTCGAGCTCTCCGCCGTCGCGACGTGGGGCGGCGGCGACGCGCTGCAGTTCGAGGGCGGCTACGTATCGCGGCCATACCTCGGCCAGCGAGATCTCGTGAAGATCGGCCACCACGTCGGCGTCGTTGAAGCCGTACTCGCTCAGCTGGCAGCAGATGGAGAGGCGTCCGCGAGCGTCGACGTACACGCGCTTCCGCTCGAAGCTGTCGCACACCATCTCCTCGCCCACGGATGGTGCCCCGTAGTCGAGCCGCACGCGCGTGCGGCGGGCTTCCCGCCCCAGCGCGATGATCTCGTCGCGCACGGCGTACCACTCGTGCGGAGCGAGATCCGTGTCGCGCGCCGCGCTCCCGCCTACCGGCTGAGCCAGGACGAAGCTGATCGCCGTGCAACCGAGCGCCTCCGCCAGGTCCGCGGCCTGGCGCAGCTGGTGCCGGTCGCGCCGGTCCACCACAAAGCCGAGCGAAGTCGGAATGCCCCGCGACGTCAGCAGCGCGATGGCGAGCAGGATGCGGCGGAACGAGCCACGTCCGCGCTCCGCATCGTGAACCGCTTCGTCGCCCCCGGAGAGGGAGAGGCGCACCCGCGCGGGAGGCGAGCGGTCCAGCCCGGGGATCAGCCGCCGCATGTGCCACCCGTTGCTCGTGAACGAGTAGCGCACCCCGCGCTCATGCAGCCCGGCGATGATCCGGTCCCATCCCGGGTGGATCGTCGGCTCGCCGCCCGTCATGTGGATCTCCACGTCGGGCCAGAGCGCGCCCGCCTGCGCCGCGATGGAGTGGATCAGACCCACGTCCAGGTTGCGCACCGTAGTCACGTCATCGCGAATGCAGTGGGCGCAACGCAGGTTGCAATGCTCCGTAATCGCTATTCCAACGAGCATCAGTGCGGGTCCAGAGAGCGGGAGGGGATCCAGCGTCGGCGCTTCGACCAGGGCGGCTGGCGTGAGGCTTTCCACCGCCACGCTTCGAAAGGAAAGGATCGAGCGAGGCGGCGTTTCTAACGACCGGGGGAAGGATCTAGTCTCCCACGACCGTTCCGCCGCCGCCGCCGGTGCTTCCTTCGCCGGGGATGTCACCGCCGGTCTGCAGCGTAAGATCGGTGAGACGCGGCAGATCCCAGACTTCAGGAGCTACCCAGACCGACCGTTGCGTGTCGCGTGGAGAAGTCGAGGGGATGGACGAAGCGTTGAGGCTCATCGAGGTCCAGGAAGAGGGGGAAAGGCGGCGGGTACGACGGTGGGGAAGTGCTTGAGACGGCCCTGGCCAGCATCGAGCATTCAGTAAGCGTCAGCGGTCTGAATGAGGTGAGAAAGCTAACCGGGACGCGGTATCGGCACAAGCGATTCTTGCGACCTCTAAATGACGGGTTCAAAATCATTTAGCACGCATGGCGCCTCGTTTTTTGGTACGAAGGGGAGCCGTTGCGGCCAGTCCTTTGTCGAAGGTCGGGACGGCGCCGTGGAAGCGTCTGTCCCCCACCCGAAAGCGCGGTCACCGAGCGGCACACGCCGGCCCATAACACTGCGGCAGCCGCGAACGATTCGGTTCGCGGCTGCCGCGTACGAGTTCGCCTCCGCGGATAGGCCCGCGTGGCGCTACTGCATGGCGAGGGGGTGCGTCGTCAGCACCGCGATGCGCCCGGGGCACTCGTCCGCTAGCGCCTTCAGCGTCAGCTCCCGGCCCGCTCTGCTCCACGTGTAGGTGCCGGGGCGGTGGCAGGCATACGGTCCGCTGTCCGTGGCGGGGAACAGGATGGTGTTGCCGCGGACCTGGATCCCGGACCGCACCACCTCCCGGCCGTTCAATCCCACGATAATGTCACCCCGCGGCGCGAAGCTCAGCCGCCAGTTCCCCACCACCATGCTCCGCACGTCGCCCGGGGTGGAGGCGGAAAGGTCCGCCGCGGCGATGGTGACGGCGTACTCCCCCGCGATGGCGCCGGCCGGGCCCTGCGTGGAGCCGACCGGCGCGCCCACCACGAGGAGCCCGATCCCGGGATCCTCGACGCACATGGGCTCCAGCGTGCTCGGCATGGAGGGGAGGGGGCAGTAGTCGAAGCACTGGCCCGCGCCGTTGCACACCACCGTCTCCGCCGGAGGCGCCGTGCCGACCCAGGGGAAGCCGACCAGACGCAGCTCTCCGCTGGCGTCGGCGGGAACCGCGATCCGGACGCTCCCGTCCGCCGCGCTCACCGCACGCGCCACGACGGTGCGGTCGCTCCCCCGCACGAGCGCCACCGGCATGCCGCCGCGCCCTGAGAGGTTGGGCATCCCCACGCCGTCCGAGTACGTCCCGGTTACCGCCACGCGTGCCTGCGCCCCGGGGGTGCGGCCAGACGTATCCGTGCCGGTGGCCACGCCGGTGACGACCTTCCAGAGGTAGCTCCTCCCGGCCAGGATCGTCCATCCAGCAGGGCGCACCAGCATCCCGGTGGAGGCGAGCTCGGCGCATTCGCGGGTGTCGAACACCGTTCCGCCCGAGTTCAGCACGGCGCAAGGATCTCCTGCCGGCGGCGCGGCCTGTGCCCGCCCGCGCGTCGTGGGCTGCCCCGTGGCGGCGGACGGGAGCGAGAGCAGAATGAAGAAGAAGGCCGTGTAGATCGAGCGGCGGAGCACGCCGGCAGAGGCGCGCGCAGGCAGGTGTTTCTCGGTCATGAGGCCCCTTGCTCGAGGGGAATGCAACGAATCCTGCGGGAACCCGCCGCAGTGTGTACGCCGCCCGTCCTCGCCGCAAGCAAACATGCGAGGACGCCCAGTCTCCCGTTCCGCGGACCTGCCCGCATCACGCCTTTCAGGGCGCGGAGAGCGGCCCATGTCAGCCACCGCCCGCACCGCGCCGTACGACGGCTGGCTGGCTTCGCCTGCTCGTCCCATTACGACTTCCTCTTCAGGCTACCGTCTGCTAACGTGTAGCTCGGAGTATTTGAACTCACGATGCAACGCCCGTCCGTGACGAGCGGGTGCCGCAGTCTGCTTTTCGCTGAGCGTTATGCTTTTGGCGCCGGTGGCCCGCCCGTACTCGAACCTACCGTGAGCATGAAAGCGAACTACAACGCAGTTATCCAGCAACGAGACCATTGGTGGATTGGCTGGATCGAAGAAGTGCCTGGCGTAAATTCTCAGGCAGAAACTCGAGAAGATTTGCTTGAGAATCTGCGCTCCGCGCTGGAGGAGGCGCTGGAGATGAACCGCGCCGACGCTCTGGCCGCGACGCAGGGCGCGCCGTACGAGGAAGTTCGGGTCGTCCTGGCCGCGTGAAGCGCCGCGCCCTGCTCACCCATCTGGCAGCGCATGGCTGTGCGCTGGTCCGCGAAGGCGCGAAGCACTCGTGGCGGGGCAATCCAGCAAACGGGCGCCGTAGCGCGGTCCCACGACACGTGGAGGTCGACGAATTCCTTGCCCGAAGATCTGCCGCGACCTCGGTGTAGCGGAGCCCTGATCCGTACACGGGCGGACTACGCCGGGTCTCAGCACAAATGCTCAAGAGGGGTGGAACCGCAGCATG
>DASWNZ010000037.1:0-3212 GCA_036398975.1 Longimicrobium sp. | reverse complement strand
TCAATGGGGTGTCGAGAAAACAAAGCGTGGGCGCCTCCGTGGCGCCCACGCTTTTGACATGCCGCGGCTCAGATCCGTTCGCAGCGATCAGCCCCGGCGTTCGGCCATGGGGGCATTGCGGTTCATCGCGCGTGCCGCGAGCAGGTAGTCGATAAGGGCGCGGAGGGCGGGGGAGGCCTGCCGACGAGCGGGATAGTACAGGTAGTAGCCGGGGAACCGCGGGCAGAAATCCTCCAGCACGGCCAAGACTTCCCCGCGTTCGATGTAGGGCTGCACTCCGTCCCCCATCCCGATGGTCAGCCCGAGCCCCGCGGTCACGAGCCGCATCATCAGCGAAAAATCGTTGGCGATCACCCGGCCCGGCACCGACACGGAGAAGTCCTGACCGCCGGGCTCCGTGAACTCCCAGCGGTAGGGCGGGGCATCCGGCCCCGGCCGCCATCGGATGCACGCATGTTCAGCCAGGTCGCGCGGATGCTGCGGCCGGGGGCGCGTGGCGAAGTACGACGGCGATCCCACCACCACCATCCGCTGCGGGCCGGACGCCGCCACGGCGATCATGTCCTGTTCGATGACCTCGCCCAGCCGAATGCCCGCGTCGTAGCCGGCGGCCACGATGTCGCTCCAGGTTTCGTCGACGATGATGTCCAGATGAACGTCGGGGTACGCCTGCAGGAACCCGGGGATCGCGGGTCCGCGCAGGAACCCGTCCGCGCCCGCGGCGATGTTCAGCCGGATCGTGCCGCGGGGCTCATCCGCCAGCTTCCCCACCTCCTCCGCCGCGGCCCGGAGTGCATCCAGCGCCTGGCGCGACGCCGCGTAGAACGTTTCCCCCGCCTCCGTCAGCCGCACGCTCCGGGTGGTCCGCAGGAGCAGGGTCACGCCCAGCCGCTGCTCCAGCTGCCGCAACGTCTTGCTCAGCGCCGTCCCGCTCACCCCCAGCTGCCGTCCCGCCGCGCGGAATCCCCCCGCGTCCACCACCGCGACGAACTCCGGCACGCCGTCCGTTACATCCACCATTGCGAACCTGCAGGCATCAGGGTGCGAACCGCTGTCCGGTTTATCGGCTGCAATCTTTCGCCTAGCTTCATCCTCCGAAAGGGCGATCGCCGGGCCGTGCGTGATTCTGGTCCAGGCGCCCGCCACCGCGAAGGGATCTGCATCAATCCGAGCAGAGGGATGAAATGAGCAACAGCATCGAAGCGAAGGTCGTCGTGATCACCGGTGCCAGCAGCGGGATGGGAGAGGCGGCTGCCCGCCACCTTTCCGCGCAGGGCGCCACCGTCGTGCTGGGCGCGCGCCGGATGGAGCGCCTCCAGGCGTTGGTGGAGGAGATCACGGCCGCCGGAGGGAAGGCGCTCGCCGTGGAGACCGACGTCACGGACCGCGGACAGGTACGGCGCCTGATGGATACGGCCGTGGAGGCGTACGGCCGGATCGACGTGCTCATCAACAACGCCGGCGTGATGCCGCTCTCGCCCCTGGAGCGCCTCAAGGTCGACGAATGGGACCGGATGATCGACGTCAACCTCAAGGGGGTGCTTTACGGCATCGCCGCGGCGCTCCCTCACATGAAGGAGCAGAAGTCGGGGCACATCATCAACCTCTCGTCTGTGGCGGGCCACAAGCTCTTTGGCGGCTCCGCCGTCTACTCGGCGACGAAGTTCGGCGTGCGCGCCCTGTCGGAAGGGCTTCGGCAGGAAGTGAAGCCCTACAACATCCGCACGACGATCATCTCACCTGGCGCGGTCAAGACGGAGCTTCTCGACCACATCAGCGAGGCGGACATCCAGAAGGCGAACCAGGACTACGTCGGGGAAGTCGGCGTACCGGCCGACTCCTTCGCGCGGGTCGTCGCCTTCGCCATCAGCCAGCCGGACGAACTGGACATCAACGAGATCCTGTTCCGTCCCACGAGCCAGGAGCTCTAAAAGTCCGGCATCCAGGGAGCGGCGACTCAAGGATGCGCCGCTGACGGCGCGCGTTAGGAGCGGACGTTCTCCGGCTACCTGGGGCGCTGACGCGAGGTGGAGCCCGCGCCGCGCGGTGGACCGGCTCCGAGCGCTTTGTCGCGCGCGGCGTTCATGCGTTTGGTGAGCGCCTTGACGCTCTCGCCGTACCCACCCATGAGGATATCGAACTTCGCCGTCTTGCCCCCGTCCCCCCGGACCCAGAAGCCGACAGCATCCGCTGCCTCGCTTTCCTCGCGTACCATGAACCCGTCCACATCGGCCCAGCGGTGCTCGATGGTGCGCCAGAACGCGAGTTTCTCGCGGAAGCCGTCCGGGCGGATCTCCAGGCGGGCGCGCAGGGAGAGGTGGGCGAGCACGGCCAACACGAAGGTCGCCACTCCGAACCCGGGCGCGAGGTGCTCGACGCCGTCCTCCATCATCATGATCGTCATGGGGATGCCGAGCCCGAGGGCGATCCAGAGGAACGGGTTCTTCCACCACACGGACTCGAGGACGATGACCTCACCGTCCTCCGGCGGGATAGCGGCCGTCATTCGCCGCCTACGGTGATGCGCACCTCGTCGGCCTCGCCGGTGGGGGCCAGGGCGCGGATGGTGTGGGGGCCGGGCGCGAGCGGCCAGCGCGCGTCCGGCACCTCGCGCCCGTCCACGGACCAGCGGACGGGGCCGGTGCGGCCGGATGCGCGCAGCGAGAGGGTGGCGTAGCGGGCCTCCACGCCCAGCGGCACGGAGTAGTGGTCGCCGCCGCGGGGGGTGACGATGCGGAAACGGTCCTCGCCGGCGCCGGCCGCGGAGGCCCAGCGCCCGCCCTGGCCCGCGGCCCACTCCGCGTACTCCGCCGGGAGCGACAGGCGACCGCCACGCTCCCAGTCGTCATACTTCGCCGGCTCGGTGCCCGGGATGAACCACTCCACCATCGACTCGCATCCGCCCGCGGCGCGCAAGCCAGAGAGGCGGCACACGCGCACGGGGAGGAGCCCCGCATCCTCCGGCGCCGGGAGCGCGCCGGGCGGACGGCGCGACGCCGCGGCGAGCATGGAGCGGTAGAGCAGGGGACCGGCGCCGGTGATGCCGCTCACGCCCTCCATCGGGCGGCCGGTGAAGTTGCCCACCCACACGGCCACCGTGAACCCCTTCGTCACGCCCACGGCCCAGTTGTCGGTGAAGTGCCGGCTGGTGCCCGTCTTTGCGGCGGCGGGGAAGGGGAAGTCGAACACCGTTTCGGTGCCGAAGCCGGGCG
>DASWNZ010000036.1:0-15258 GCA_036398975.1 Longimicrobium sp. | reverse complement strand
GCGGCTCGGGCGGTGCTTCCGGCGGCGGGGGCGCTCCGGGCGAGCACGCGGCGAGGAGCAGGGTGAGGGCGAGAAACCGATGCATCGTACGTCGTAGAAGGTGGAGTGCGGCGGCAACGTACGGTGCGGCGGGTGGACTGTCCATGATCCCGCCCGTCCGATTGCAACGGCAGGCTCCACTCGACGCCGGGGTTCGGGCGCGATGAATCACGGCCCCTACATCGGCACCGCCACATTGGCCGGGCGTGGGGCCGCTTCCTGCCAAAAGCACAGGAAAAACGGTGCTTTGTGCGGCACGGGCGTTGCCTTTTCCCCGGTCAGTTCGGCGCCCCACGTGTTCAAAGGCATTGTGGGCAGCGCGCCGATTTTCAACCAAACCAACTACGTCAGGAGACCCATGGCGAAGGTCATTGGGATCGATCTTGGGACCACCAACTCCGTCGTCGCCGTGATGGAAGGCGGCGACCCGGTGGTGATCCCCAACGCCGAAGGCGGGCGCACCACCCCCTCGGTGGTAGCCTTCACCAAGGACGGGGAGCGCCTGGTGGGCCAGGTGGCCCGCCGCCAGGCGATCACCAACCCCACCAACACCGTCTTCTCCATCAAGCGCTTCGTGGGCCGCAAGGCCGGCGAGGTGAGCGAGGAGCAAAAGAAGGTGCCGTACAAGGTCACGTCGGGGGCCAACGGGATGGCGCAGGTAGAGATCCCCAACACGGGGAAGACCTACACGCCGCCCGAGATCTCGGCGATGATCCTCCAGAAGATGAAGCAGACCGCGGAGGACTACCTGGGCCAGACCGTGACGCAGGCCGTGATCACCGTACCCGCGTACTTCAACGACGCGCAGCGGCAGGCCACCAAGGACGCCGGCAAGGTGGCGGGTCTCGAGGTTCTTCGCATCATCAACGAGCCCACCGCCGCCGCGCTGGCGTACGGGCTCGACAAGAAAAAGGACGAGAAGATCGCCGTGTACGACCTGGGCGGCGGCACCTACGACATCTCGGTACTTGAGCTGGGCGAGGGCGTGTTCGAGGTGAAGGCCACCAACGGCGACACCCACCTGGGCGGCGACGACTTCGACCAGCGCGTGATCGACTGGCTGGTCGAGGAGTTCCGCAAGGACCAGGGGATCGACCTTTCCAAGGACCCGATGGCGCTGCAGCGCCTCAAGGAGGCCGCGGAGAAGGCGAAGATGGAGCTGTCGACCACCATGTCGACGGACATCAACCTCCCCTTCATCACCGCGACGCAGGAAGGCCCCAAGCACCTGAACGTGACGCTCTCGCGCGCCAAGTTCGAGTCGCTGGTGGACGACCTGGTGCAGCGCACCATCGGGCCGATGGAGAAGGCGCTCAAGGACGCCGGGCTGAAGCCGGGCGAGATCGACGAGGTGATCCTGGTGGGCGGCTCCACCCGCATCCCCAAGATCCAGGAAGTGGTCAAGAACTTCTTCGGCAAGGACCCGCACCGCGGCGTCAACCCGGACGAGGTGGTGGCCGTGGGCGCGGCGATCCAGGGCGGCGTGCTGGCCGGCGAGGTCAAGGACGTGCTGCTGCTGGACGTGATCCCGCTGTCGCTGGGGATCGAGACGCTGGGCGGCGTGTTCACCAAGCTGATCGAGCGCAACACCACGATCCCCACCAAGAAGAGCGAGACGTTCTCGACGGCCGAGGACAGCCAGACCACGGTGGAGATCCACGTGCTGCAGGGCGAGCGCGAGATGGCGATGTACAACAAGACCATCGGCAAATTCCAGCTCACGGGGATTCCGCCGGCACCGCGCGGGATGCCGCAGGTGGAGGTCACCTTCGACATCGACGCGAACGGCATCCTGCACGTCTCCGCCAAGGACCGGGCGACGGGCAAGGAGCAGAAGATCCGCATCGAGGCCAGCAGCGGGATGAGCGAGGCGGAGATCGAGCGGATGGTCAAGGACGCGGAGGCCCACGCCAGCGAGGACAAGGGGCGCCGCGAGGCCGTGGAGGCCCGCAACCAGCTGGACTCGATGGTCTACCGCGTGGAAAAGGACTCCGCCGAGTGGCAGGACAAGCTGGACGAGTCCGCCAAGACGGCGCTGAACGAGGCGATGGAGCGTGCCCGCAAGGCGCTGAAGCAGGACGACCTGGGCGAGGTGCGCGGGGCCACGGAGGCGCTTCAGCAGGCCTTCGCCGCGGCGGGCGCCAGCATCTACGCGGCGCAGTCCGCGTCGGCCGAGCCGGGCGCCGATGCCGGCTTCTCAGGTGGCGCCACGGCGGGCGCCGGCTTCGAAGACGACGCCACCGACCGTGCCACCGTCCCGCAGGACGACGTGATCGAGGCGGACTACGAGATCGTCGAGGACGACAAGAAGTAACCTGCTGGCAGGATGAAATCGGGGGCGGCGCCTGGATTGGCGCCGCCCCCGATTTCGCTGACAGCCTCACACAGAGAACACAGAGGAACCGAGAGTCACAGAGGTTCTTGCTCGGAGCAACGGAAGGCGACCACTTCGCCCTTGCGCCAGCGGAGCTCGGGGAGCAGCACCGACGCTACCGCGCGGGCGGTGGTGGGGTTGCGCATTCCGGTGACCTGGGCCGCGTTCGCCCCCGCCTTTCCGGCGCGCCGGCGGATGTAGGCCATCGCCTCTGGGGTCGATTCCCAGAGCGGATCACTGATCACCTTGAAGTGGGCGTAACGCTCGCATTCCGCGGGAACCGTGTCATCCGCGAGGAAGATACGCACCTGGTCCTCAGGCACGGGGGCATGCGCCGCCCGCGGGTTGATCAGGCGCACTCCCCCACCGGCACATCCGGCCAGCAACAGTCCGGATGCGGCGCAGAGCATCAACGTGGCTCTCTTCATCGCTTTCCTGGTGTGTGTGTCCGGGCTCGGTCTAGCTACGAGCATGTGACTGTATTTGCGCGTCCGCAAGAGTTTTGGTGGGAAACGTGTCTCCCTCTGACCGAGGCCGGCTTCGGGGCCGGTGTTTTGCAGGCCGACCGGGGGAACCGGAGGCGCGCGACGGGTTACTGTTTGAGAGCCCTCCGCACGGCACCGGGACGTCCCGGTACCCCTTTCGATACGAGCGTGCAATGCCTGAGCGCCGCTTCAACCGTACCCACGTCGCCGGCCTGACCGCCGGCGCCTTCGCCGGCGGACTCCTGCTTGCCTCCGGCCTCCAGTTCACCCCCGGAATGCACGCCGCGGCGCTGATGCAGACGCCCGCCCAGCCCACGCGCCAGGACGTGCGCCCGGTGGCCGAGCTGAGCCAGGCGTTCATCAGCATCGCCGAGTCGGTGACGCCCGCCGTGGTCGCCATCGAGATGGAGCGCGCCGGGCGCCGCACCTCCAGCCGCCGCGACATCCCGGAGGAGCTGCGCGACATGCTCCCCTTCGACGTTCCCGAGGGCGGGGGGCGCGGGCCGCAGCAGGGGAGCGGGTCCGGGTTCATCATCAGCCCCGACGGCTACATCATCACGAACAACCACGTGGTGGAAGGGGCGGACAAGATCACCGTGGTGCTGAGCGACAACCGCAGCCTGGTGGCCCGCGTCGTCGGCCGCGACCCCAACACCGACGTGGCGGTGATCAAGGTGGAGGGGAGCGGGTTCCCCGTGGTGCGGCTGGGCACGAGCGACGGCACCAAGATCGGCGAGTGGGTGCTGGCCATCGGCAACCCGCTGGACCTGGGGACGACGGTCACCTCCGGGATCATCAGCGCCAAGGGACGGCCGCTCCCCATCCTGCGCGAGAGCACGGGGAGCCGGTGGGCCATCGAGGACTTCATCCAGACCGACGCGCCCATCAACCCCGGCAACTCCGGCGGGCCGCTGGTGAACCTGCGCGGCGAGGTCGTCGGGGTGAACTCGGCCATCGCGTCGCCCACGGGCTTCTACGCGGGGTACGGCTTCGCGGTGCCCATCGACCTGGCGCGCAAGGTGGCGGACGACCTGATGCGCTACGGCAAGGTGCGGCGCCCGGCGCTCGGCATCACGCTCAAGGACGTGCGCCCCGAGGACGCCGAGGTCTTCCGCCTCCCGCGCATCGCCGGGGTGGTGGTGAACGACCTGACGCCCGGGACGAGCGCCGCCCGCGAGGCCGGCATCCGCCAGGGCGACGTGATCGTGGGGGTGAACGGGGCCGAGGTGGAGCGCACCGGCCAGCTGCAGCGCATGGTGGCCACCCACCAGCCCGGCGAGACGATCACGCTGGACGTCATCCGCGGCGGGGAGCGCCGCCAGGTGCGGGTGCGGCTCGCCGAGGCGCCCACCGAGCCGGAGCAGCGCGCCTCACGCGAGGTGACGGCGCCGGTGCAGCCCGTGCGCAACGACGTCGCCCGCCAGCGGCTCGGCATCACGGTGGAGCCGCTCACTGCCGCGCTGGCCAAGCAGTACGGTCTCCGCTCCACCAGCGGCGTGGTGGTGGCCGAGTACGACCGCGCCGGTCCCGCGGCGCGCCAGGGAGTCGTCCGCGGCGTTCGCATCGTCTCGGTGGACGGGCAGCCGGTGAACGACGTCGCCACCTTCCGGCGGCTGGTGGAGCGCAAGCGCGCCGGACAGGTGGTGTCGCTGATCGTAGAGTTCACCAACGGCCAGCAGGGGGTCGAGAACATCCGCCTCTCCGAGTAGCACGATCCAGCACGAGGCAGGCGGCCGCTCCCGGTGCCGGGGGCGGCCGCCTTCGTTTTGCATGGAAACGACGGGGCTCACGCGGAGGCGCGGAGACGCAGAGAAACCGCAACTGCATGGCTCACACAGAGACACAGACAGACAGAGGAAAGACAACAGATAGGGGGTTTCTCTCTGCGTCTCCGCGTCTCCGCGTGAGATTGCTGTTCCGCGGAGCCGGTGTTACCCGAAAGGTTGAGATTGGAGAGGGGGGGAGGTTATCTTGTCGCGCCGGAGCGGGCCCGCTTGGTGGAATCGGCAGACACAGCAGCCTTAGGAGCTGCCGCCGCAAGGCGTGGGGGTTCAAGTCCCTCAGCGGGCATCCTGCACAGCACGAGCTTCCAGTCGTTCCATCGTCGCCGTATTCAACCGTTTGCCGGATAAAAGCACGGAATGGCCGCAGAGACTACTTCGACCGACCTTCGCATCGACGTCCAGACGCCCGAGTCGTGGAGCCGCCGCCTGGCGGTGACCGTGCCGCGGGAGCGCGTCAAGCGCATCCGCCAGAGCGTGGCGTCGCAGCTCTCGCGCAACGTGCGCCTTCCCGGCTTCCGCAAGGGGAGCATCCCCGCGTCGCTGGTGGAGAAGCAGTTCGGGCCCGCCATCGAGCAGGAGACGGTGGACCGTGTGATCCAGGAGAGCTACAAGGAGGTCCTGGAGAACGGCGACTTCCAGCCCATCACCCAGGGCGTGGTGGAGAACGTCCACTACCATCCCGGCGAGGACCTCACCTTCGAAGTCCACTTCGAGGTGCAGCCCGCCATCCAGATCACCAACACCGCCGGCTTCACCGTGCAGCGCCCCGCCGCCGAGGTCACCGACGCGGACGTGGAGGGCGTGATCGAGCGCATCCGCGCCGAGCGCGGCACCGTGCGCGTGCTGGAGGACGGCGTGGCGGACCAGGGCGACGAGGTGACGGTGGAGATCACCGACCTGGACGCGGTGGATGAGAGCGAGGACGGGGGCGCGCGCCCCTTCCGCTTCACCCTGGGCGAGGGGCAGGCGATCCCCGACATCGAGGACGCCATCCGCACCCTGGCGCCCGGCTCCGACGGCGAGTTCACCGTGCGCTACCCCGCCGACTTTCCGGACGAGGAGCTGCGCGGCCGTGAGCAGCGCCTGCGCATCAAGCTGAACGAGCTGCGCCGCCGCGACCTTCCCGCCATGGACGACGCGCTCGCGCAGTCGCTGGGCGAGTTCGAGTCGGTGGACGCGCTGCGCGAGCGCATCCGCGCCGACCTGGAGGGCGAGAAGCACCGCAACTCCGAGGCGGCGATGCGGGCCGCGCTGGTGGAGCAGGTGCTGGCGGCGAACTCCTTCGAGGTTCCCCCCTCGATGGTGGACCGCTACCTCGGCTTCATGACGGGCGAGGCGCAGCAGGACCCCAAGAAGATGCCCAAGCGGACCCCCGAACAGGAGGAACGCTTCTCGCAGATGCGGCTGATGATGCGCCCGCAGGCCGAGGCCGCTCTCAAGCGGATGCTGGTGGTGGAGCACCTGGCGGATCGCGAGGGGCTGCGCGCCACCTCCGACGAGGTGGACGCCCGGGTGGAGAAGCTTGCCGAGGAACACGGCATCTCCCCCAGCGACGCTTACATCCAGCTGGAGAAGGGGGGGCAGATCCAGGCGCTGGAGAGCGAGATCACCGAGGACAAGGTGTTCGAGTACCTCCGCTCGCAGAACACCGTCGCTTGAAGCGGCGGGCGCACGCAGGGGCCGTCCCACGGGGCGGCTCCGCAGCAACCCACCGTACTTTCATCAGCGCTTAAAGGGTCATGGCCATCTATCCGCCGTACGTGATCGAACGCTCCAGCAGGGGGGAAAGGAGCTACGACATCTTCTCCCGCCTGCTGATGGACCGCATCGTCTTCCTGGGGAGCGGGATCAACGACGACGTCGCAAACATCATCATCGCGCAGCTCCTCTTTCTCCAGGCGGACAACCCGGAAAAGGACATCCACGTCTACATCAACTCGCCCGGCGGCTCGGTGTACGCGGGTCTGGCGATCTACGACACGATGAAGTTCATGTCGTGCGACGTGAACACCTACTGCATGGGGCTGGCGGCCAGCATGGGGTCGTTCCTCCTTGCGGCGGGGACCAAGGGGAAGCGCTACTCCCTCCCCAACTCGCGGATCATGCTGCACCAGCCCTCCGGCGGAAGCCAGGGGACGGCGGCGGACATCGAGATCCAGGCGCGCGAGATCCTCTTCGTGCGCGAGCGGATGAACCAGATCTACGCCGAGAACACGGGCCAGACGGTGGAGCGCATCGCCGAGGACCTGGACCGCGACCGCTTCATGTCGCCCGAGGAGGCGCTGGCGTATGGGCTGATCGACCACGTGATCGCCCACGCGACCGAGGTGATCGACCCGCCGGTGCACGCGGAGACGGCAGGCGTCTGATCCACACCCGCGGTCTCTCGCCCCCGCCGCCCTGACCGGCGGCGGGGGCCATATGGAATTTTTGAACCCCCGCGTTCCCCGGCCACCATGCCTAGCGACAAGCACCTCCGCTGTTCATTCTGCGGCAAGTCCAAAGACTCGGTAAAGCGCTTCATCTCCGGGCCTTCGGTCTACATCTGCAACGAGTGCATCTCGCTGTGCAACGAGATCCTGGCCGAGGAGGAGATCAAGGAGGCCACCAGCGCGGCCACCCCGGTCCCCACGCCGCTGGAGATCAAGGAGGTGCTGGACCAGTACGTGATCGGGCAGGAGCGCGCGAAGAAGGCGCTGGCGGTCTCGGTCTACAACCACTACAAGCGCGTCAACCACCACGGGGTGATGGACGAGGTGGAGCTGGACAAGTCCAACATCCTCCTCATCGGCTCCACGGGCGTGGGCAAGACGCTGCTGGCGCAGACGCTGGCGCGCGTGCTCCACGTCCCTTTCACCATCGTCGACGCCACCACGCTCACCGAGGCGGGGTACGTGGGCGAGGACGTGGAGAACATCCTGGTCCGCCTGCTGCAGGCCGCCGACTTCAACGTGGCGGAGTGCGAGCGCGGGATCATCTACATCGACGAGATCGACAAGATCGCCCGCAAGAGCGAGAACCCGTCGATCACGCGCGACGTATCTGGAGAAGGGGTGCAGCAGGCGCTCCTCAAGATCCTGGAGGGTACGACGGCTTCGGTGCCGCCGCAGGGGGGGCGGAAGCATCCGCAGCAGGAGTACATCCAGATAAACACGCGCCACATCCTCTTCATCTGTGGCGGCGCGTTCGACGGCCTGGAAAAGATCATCGAGGCGCGCACGGGGAAGCGGCAGATCGGCTTCGGCGGTGTGGACGACGTGAAGCGGATCGGGCCCAGCAACCTGTTCGACGAGGTGGAGCCGGAGGACCTGCTGCGCTTCGGCCTGATCCCGGAGCTGGTGGGCCGCCTTCCCGTCTCGGTGACGCTGGACAACCTGGACGAGGGCGCACTGGTGCGCATCCTCACCGAGCCCAAGAACGCCCTGGTGAAGCAGTACCAGAAGGTGTTCCAGATGGACGGTGTGGGGATCACCTTCGACCCGGGCGCCATCCGCGCAATCGCCAAGCAGGCGATCGAGCGCGGCACCGGCGCCCGCGGCCTCCGCGCCGTGATCGAGAACCTGATGCGCGACATCATGTTCGACATCCCGAGCAGGCAGGACGTGCGCGAGGTCGTGGTGACGCCGGAGTGCGTGACGGACAGCGTGCCGCCGCTGCTGATCCTGTCCGCGGAGCCGAGGCGGAAGAAGGAGGCGTAGGGGGGCCCTCACCCCCAGCGTCGCTCCGCGACGCATCCCCCTCCCCCAAAACTGCCTGGGGGAGGGGGTTTGCGTTTCCAGGCGTGCACGCGCAGGGTTCCGGTAGGGGCGTGATTCATCACGCCCGTGGCCGGGTGCGCTCCGTACCCCGCCGCGCGCGACCTTCTGCCTGGCGAACCAATCCCGTAGGGGCGGCCCCGCGTGGCCGCCCGTGCCCGATTCCGCACCGGCCTCTGCGCTCCGACGCCCGACGCCTTGCGCGCGTCTTGCGGGTGGGCCACACTCCTGCGCGTCGGCAGGACCAAACCCGGAAAAGAGTGCAATGAGAATCTTGTCGGTGGAGTTCGCGGGTGCCATCGGGCAGATCGGGCAGGCGCCGCCCGAGATTGCGGTGGGTGCGCTGCAGGTGGCGTTCGCGGGGCGGTCGAACGTGGGGAAGTCGTCGCTGATCAACCGGCTGCTCGGTAGGACGCGGACGGCCATCGCGCGCGTGTCCGCGGAGCCGGGGAAGACGCAGGAGATCAACTTCTACCAGGTGCGGTCGGACCTGGGCGACTTCGTGCTCGTGGACCTGCCGGGCTACGGGTACGCCAAGGTGCCGCAAGGGCTGCGCGAGAAGTGGAGGCCGCTGATCCACTCCTTCCTCACGCACAATCCGGATCTGCGCGGGGTCGTGCAGCTTGTGGACGTCCGGAACGGGCCCAGCGAGGACGACGTACGCTCGGTCGACTACCTGGCGGAGCTCGGCATCCCCGTGCTCTTCGTGCTCACCAAAGTCGACAAGCTCAACAGCCGCGAAAAGGGGAAGCTGATCCCCAAGGCGATCCAGACGCTCGGCGTGGACGCGGACCAGGTGATCCTCTTCTCCGCTACCAAAGGGACGGGGCGCGACGAGCTGCTGGAGACGCTTGCCTCACTGCTCTTTCCGGATGCGGAGGGCGAGGCGGGGGAGGATGTCGAGGAGGAAGAGACGGACGAGTGATGCGGGACGGAAACGAAGAGGCCGGTGCGAGCGTTGGCTCACACCGGCCTCTTTGCGCTTCACGGCGGAGCGACGATCAACCGCCGCAGGTGAAGACCAGGCAGCCCGGAAGGAAAGCGATGGCCGCGAGGAGTGCCAGGCGATAGATCTTGCGAGTATTCATCGGCCGCTCGGTTCGAGGGATCACGGTTGACGCTCCGCCCCTGGCGCAAAGAGCAAGCCCGCGCGCGTTCAGCTCAAGATGGCTGCGCTACCCTGTCGGGCTCGGTTGTGCTTCAGCATTCCAGGAAGGCGCAGACGGCATCCTCTAACCGCGCCATCGTGCTCGCGTCGACAATCACATCCGTTACTCTTCTGACCGCATAGTCGCACCATACGGAGTGCACCAGTGGTGCCAGCAACCGAGCGCTGTCGTGGTGAGGGAAGATCTGCGGCACCCACGGTTCGCCTGTCGAGTATACGATGCCATTTTCGTCCGTTCCCCCCAGGCTCGCGTAAACCGGAACCAGGGCATGGTAGCGATACCGACCCGAGTAGGCGTGCTCGGTCAGGGATACGGCCCATTCGGTCTGGAGTGCCCCGCATCTGTCTTTATGCAGCTGTAGGATAGCGCCTCTGAGGGACGAAGCCGGAACACCTGGATCACCGGCTCTCCCGCTGCGGATCCCGAGCGCATTGCGCATCTCGGCACGGATCGCCCCGAGGTTCAGCGCAACGCTTCCTGCTGCTCTGCCCAGATCGCTCTTCGCCGGACGGTAGATCACTCCGGGATAGAAATGTGTGGTGTACCTGAGCCCGTTCGGGTTCGGGTACGCAGTTCGTGGAGCAACCACCACGTGGCTGGCGCCTGTATCCCGCTCCTTGCGGCTCTTGGTCCCGAACACCACGGCAGGTACGGACGGTGGTCTCTCGTCGAACAGGACTGCATGGGGATGCCGCTCGCGATCCGGCAGCAGGCCGGAAGTCCGAGCGGGCAGGTAGTGGAGATCTCCGGCCTTGCGCATGATCCTTGGATCCTGGACACGAAAAGGCCGGACGTTCTGTCCGGCCTTTGGGCTCTTACGAGGTGGTCCGTTTTCTATCGCGACTGCCCGAGCAGGCGATCGACCTCATCCGCTAGTCCATTCATCGTCAAATCGTGCATCGCACGCCTGATCCGCGCCTCCGAGGCCCTTCGGCCGGGCAGGACTCGCGCGACAATAGCCCGTCCGCGGCTCAAAGCGCGAAGTCGCACGCGCTTGGTCTTGGGCTGCTTGGGTACGATGCGAGTCATGGTGCCTCCGGGGTGACACGATTCAAGGACCTCACGTTACGGTTCTCGATTCGTGTTCGTCAAGAGTTTTTGACGCAAATCGCTATACCCGCGACGGTGGAAATGGTTGCTGATGAGCCCCTATCCGAAGATGGCGGTGCGCCTGCGGGTGAAGTCGTGCTCTGCCAGCATCGTGGCGATGGCGGAGACCATCCTCTCGCCGCCGATCACCGAGGGCTCGATGGGGTTGGCGAAGTCCTCGTCGGAGCCGCAGATGGAGCGCAGCTCGAGGACGGGGACGCCGGCTTCAAGGGCGACGCGCAGGATGGCGTCGTTGAAGACGGCGAGGCCGAGCGCGGCATAGCGGCGCTCCTCCGGGTCCGGGAAGACGGGGTTATAGACGGTGCACACCGCGGTCGGGAGGCCGCGCGCCAGCACCTCGCCGAGCATCGTGCGGTAGCGGGCCTCGAAGGGAGCCACGACGTCGCCCAGCATCGCCAGGGCGGCGCCGACGGTGCGGGCGCCGCGGTAGAGCACGTCCACGCTGCCGAGCGCGTCGTTGCCGCCGGCACTGACCACCAGGTGCGTGGCATCGGGCGGGATGCGGGCGATCTGGCGGCGGACGCCCTCCGTCACCGCGCCGTCGACGGCCACCAGCGTCGCCTGCCAGCCGTCGGGGCCCAATCGGTCGCGCGCCTGCCGCACCACGTCCGGACCGCCGCGCACGTAGGCGGCGTTGTCGAACACCGAATCTCCCATCAACACCAGGTGCGGCATCGTCAGTCCAGCGGCGGGGCAAAAGGTGCGGGGAGCAGAAAGGAGCCGCCCTCCTCCCCCTCGTCCGGCTCGTCGATCAGCCCCAGGAGCTGCAAGTGCCGGCGGCGCAGGCGGTTGGCGGCGAGGCGGGCCTCCTCCTCGGTGGCGCCGAAGCCTTCCCACGCCCACGCCTTCTCGTGCGGCTGCGCGCTCACCCAGGGCGAGTCCGCGCCGTGGATGCGTGGCGAGCGCCAGGGGTGGCCGAACGGGTCGAGGTAGGTGCCGAGCACCGCCCCCTCGCGGTCCAGCACCACGCCCCACGCACCGCCCCGCCTCGCCCGCCGCCGGCGGAACCCGCTCCAGGCGCGCGGCACGTAGTCGAAGAGCACGACGATCGACGAGAGCAGCGCCAGCCCGACCGTCACTCCAAAAATCAAGTCACGCATCCCACATCCCTCTGCGCATCCTGTGCAGGCGCATCCCGCGCCGTGGACTGGAGATAAACCCCGTGCCGTGATCCGTTCCGCGGGCGCGGGCGGGGGGCGTTCGGGGTCTACGATGTGGACGCGTGAGAGGTTGCACGGGTCACCGGAGGTCGAGGGTGCAGGGGACAGCGGCTAGCCTACAACGACCGTGGCCGGCGGTTTCTGCCCGCTGGTCCGCATCCCTAATCGTTCCCACACGGCACGCGGGTTGCCCCCGCTCCCGGCCTCACACGGAACGGGAGGGCGATGTGCGGGATGGACAGATGGGAGCCGGCGGCGATCCGCAGGACTCGGCGGGGACGGGGGTGCAGGGGAGCGGCGAGCATCCGTGGTGGAAGCACGGCGTCATCTACCAGATCTACCCGCGCTCCTTCCAGGACACCGACGGCGACGGGGTGGGGGACCTGCCGGGGATCGCGGCGCGGCTCGACTACCTGGCGTGGCTCGGCGTAGATGCGACGTGGATATCGCCCTTTTACCCGTCGCCGATGGTGGACTTCGGGTACGACGTGACGGACCACCGCGGCGTCGACCCGCGCTTCGGGACGCTGGACGACTTCGACGCGCTGGTGGCGGCGGCGCACGCGCGCGGCCTGCGCGTGATCCTCGACTACATCCCAAACCACACGTCGGACCAGCACCCGTGGTTCGTGGAGTCGCGCCGCTCCCGCGACGATCCCAGGCGCGACTGGTACATCTGGCGCGATCCGGCACCCGGCGGCGGCGTGCCCAACAACTGGCAGAGCGCGTTCGGCGGGAGCGCGTGGACGCTGGACGAGGCTACGGGGCAGTACTACCTGCACTCCTTCCTCCGCGAGCAGCCGGACCTCAACTGGCGCAACCCGCGGGTGGAATCTGAGATGCTGGAGGTGATCCGCTTCTGGATGGAGCGCGGCGTGGACGGCGTGCGGGTGGACGCGGTGCAAAAGGTTGTCAAGGACGAGGCGCTCCGCGACGATCCGCCCAACCCGGACTACCGCCCTGGCGAGGACGATCCGTACGACGCCTACCTGCGCATCCTCTCCGGCGACCGGCCCGAGGTGCACGACGTGATCGCCCGCATGCGCCGCGTGACCGACGCGTATCCCGACCGCGTGCTGATCGGCGAGATCTACAACGCCATCGAGCGGCTGATGCCGTACTACGGGCGCGACGGCGGCGGCTGCCACTTCCCCTACAACTTCCAGCTCATCAAGCTGCCGTGGGACGCGCGCACCATCGACGCGGCCATCCGGCGCTACGAGGCGCTCCTGCCGTCCGGAGCATGGCCCAACTGGGTCCTCGGCAACCACGACCGGCACCGCATCGCCAGCCGCGTGGGCCCGGCGCAGGCGCGCGTCGCGGCGATGCTCCTCCTCACCCTGCGCGGCACCCCCACGCTGTACTACGGCGACGAGATCGGGCTGCGCGACGTGCCGATCCCGCCCGAGCGCGTGCAGGATCCGTGGGAGAAGAACCTCCCCGGCCAGGGCCTCGGCCGCGACCCGGAGCGCACTCCCATGCAGTGGGACGCATCGCCCGGCGCCGGCTTCACGACGGGGGAGCCGTGGCTGCCGCTGGGCGACTTTGCGCGGACCAACGTCGCGGTCCAGCGCGACGATCCGGCGTCGCTCCTCTCCCTCCACCGCCGCCTGATCGCACTGCGCCGCGCCGAGCCCGCGCTGTCACTGGGCGGCTGGACGCCGGTGGATGCGGATGGCGACGTGCTGGCGTACATCCGTTCGGACGGTGGCGCGCGGTTCCTGGTAGCGCTCAACCTGGGCCCCTCACCCGCGCGCCTCGCGGGCGACTGGTCGGGCGAGATCGCCGTCTCCACGCACCCGGACGCGGACGGGAGGGCGGTGAGCGGCGCCGTGGAGCTGCGCGGACACGAGGGAGTGGCTGTGCGGCTCCGGGCGTAGAACCTGCGCACCCGCGCACCCTGTTTCAGACGACAAACCCGCGGGAGGAGCGAGAACGAATGTCCACGCAGGCTCTGGTCGACGCGGTGGGGCGCCACGCCCGGCCGCTCCGCGATGACGCGGATCTGGACCCGCTGATGGAGCGCATCGGCGACGCGCGTGTCGTGCTGCTGGGCGAGGCGTCGCACGGCACCTCGGAGTTCTACACCTGGCGCCACCGCATCAGCCGGCGCCTGGTTGAGGAGAAGGGATTCCACTTCATCGCCGTCGAGGGCGACTGGCCCGACTGCTACCTGGTCAACCGCTACGCCAAGGGGCTCCCCGCCGGCGGCGCCACCGCGCGCGAGGTGCTGCACGCCTTCTCCCGCTGGCCCACCTGGATGTGGGCGAACGAGGAGGTGGTGGCGCTGGCGGAATGGATGCGCTCCCACAACGCCAGCGTCCCCGAGGAGCGGCGCGTCGGCTTCTACGGCCTGGACGTGTACTCGCTGTGGGACTCGATGGACGTCGTCACGCGCTACCTCGAGAAGGTGGACCCGCAGCTCGCCGCCCGCGCGCGCGGCTCGTACGGCTGCTTCGACCCCTACCAGCAGGACGTGCAGGAGTACGCGATGGCGACCGCCCTGGTCCCCACCGACTGCGAGGACGAGGTGGTGCAGATTCTCGGCGAGATGCGGGCAAAGGGGCCGGACTACCAGGAGGAGGGACGCGAGGCTTTCTTCAACGCCGAACAGAACGCGCTCGTGGCCCTGAACGCGGAGCGCTACTACCGCACGATGGTGCGCGGCGGCTCGGCGTCGTGGAACGTGCGCGACACCCACATGATCGAGACGCTGGAGCGGCTGCGGGAGCACCACGGCCCCGGGTCGAAGGCGATCGTCTGGGAGCACAACACGCACGTGGGCGACGCCCGCGCGACGGACATGGCGCGCGCCGGAATGGTCAACGTGGGGCAGCTCGCGCGCGAGCGCTGGGGCGAGCAGGTCGTGATCGCCGGCTTCTCGTCCTTCGCCGGCTCGGTGATCGCGGGGCAGCAGTGGGGCGCGCCCATGCAGCGCATGCCCGTGCCCGAGGCGCGCGAAGGGAGCTGGGAGCGCATCTTCCACGACGCCGGTGCCCACGACAAGCTGGTGATGGTGGAAGACTTGGACGAGGTGGAGGGCGGCCTGGATCCGCGCGGGCACCGGGCCATCGGCGTGGTCTACAACCCGCAGGCGGAGCGCTTCGGCAACTACGTTTCCACCGTGATGCCGTACCGCTACGACGCCATGCTCTACATCGACCGCTCTACCGCGCTTCGCCCCCTGCACCTGGAGCGGCGCGAGGACCGGGAGCCGGCGGATACGTTTCCGTCGGGGATGTGAGGAGGGCCCCCTCCCCCCGGCCCCCTCCCACGCCTGCGGGGGCGCAGGGCGGGGGAGGGGGAGAACTGCATTGCGCTCCGCACCCACCCTCGCCCGCACCTCGGCGCCCGCTCTTCACACCCGAAACCTGGTAGGGGC
>DASWNZ010000035.1:0-16589 GCA_036398975.1 Longimicrobium sp. | reverse complement strand
CACGTCGGGGCGCGCGATGGCCCTGAACGTGGTGTAGGCCAGCGTTGCGCCGGTCGCGTCCACCGCGCGCGCCTCAACCCGCTGGCTGTCGGCCGGCGCGGTGGACGTGCCGAGCGTCCAGCGCGCCTGCACCTGGCCCTGGTCGTCGGTCTGGGCGCTGCCTGCGGAGACGCTGCCGCCGCCCGACACGACGCGAAAGTCGACCGTCTGGCCGCCCAGGGGAAGCCCGCCCTGGTCGCTCACCTTCACCACGAGCGTGTTGGCGAGACCGGCGCCCACGGGGCCTTCCTGGCCGTTGCCCGCTACGATGTCCAGCCGCGCCGCCACTCGTGGCTTGACGTCGGTGGTGTCCAGGATGCAGGAGGCCAGCGACAGGGCGGCGGCGACGCCGGCCGCCAGCCGTGCCCCCCAGCGTGCGAGGGTCGGGGAAAGGCGGTGGCTCAAGGGGTGCTCCGGGGCGGGGGTGGTGTTCCAGGCGGGGACTGGAACGCCGCGCACCGGGCGGTGCACAGCGGGGGCGTCCGCGTTGGGCGGGGCCGCGAACTTCATAGGGCGAACATCAGGAAAACCGAAAACGGTTTCCGCTCGAAAAACGACAATAGCATGCGGAACCCCCCAGCGCACGCATCTCGTTCGCAGCGGCCAGGCACGCGCGCGTCACGAGCGGTCACGAGACGCCTCTCCGCCTCTGTGGGGGATCGTACCGGGACACCGTCACACGCGCCCGCCCGGAGGCGCCCGCCCGCTTGACATCCGCCCCGCGCGCGGGGCACCTTTCGGCCATGACCGAAACGATCAAGGCTTCGCCGCACCAGGAGCTTCTGGAGCGCTTCCGGGCGGGGCAGCGCGTCGCGCTGGCCCGCGCCATCTCGCTGGTGGAGGACACGCGCCCCGGCTTCGAGCGGCTCCTCCACGAGCTGCACGCAGACCTGGGGCGCGCGCAGCGCATAGGGATCACGGGCCCGCCGGGCGCTGGCAAGTCGACCCTCACCTCCAAGCTCGCCATGATGTACCGCGAGCGCGAAGAGCGCGTGGGGATCGTGGCGGTGGACCCGTCGTCGCCCTTTACCGGGGGCGCGCTGCTGGGCGACCGCATCCGGATGAACAACATCTCCACCGATCCGGGGGTGTTCATCCGCTCGATGGCCACCCGCGGCGCCCTCGGCGGCCTGGCCACCACCAGCAAGGAGGTCGCCGACCTGCTGGACGCTTTCGGCTTCGTGCGCGTCATCCTGGAGACGGTGGGGGTGGGGCAGACGGAGCTGGACATCGCGGGGACGGCCGACACCAGCGTCGTCGTGCTGGTGCCGGAGAGCGGCGACTCCATCCAGGCCATGAAGGCGGGGCTGATGGAGATCGCGGACGTCTTCGTCATCAACAAGGCGGACCGGCCGGGGGCGGACAAGCTGGCGCAGGAGATCGAGGTGATGCTCCACATGCGGCTAGGCGACATGCCGGCCTCGGCGGGGCACCACGGCGTCTCGCTGAAGACGGTGCAGAAGCACGCCCGCGAGGGGTTGCAGGCCCACGCGCGCGACGAGGGCGGGTGGGCGATCCCCGTCATCCGCACCGTGGCGCAGAACGGCGAGGGGCTGGAAGAGCTGCAGCGAACGCTGGACCGCCATCAGGTGTATCTGAACGAGAGCGGCGAGCTGTCGCGCCGGCGCCAGCGCCGCCTGGCGGAGCGGGTGCGCGCCGTGGTGGAGCGGCGGTTGCAGCGTCTGGTGTGGGAGCGGGGGCAGGGGGACGAGATCCTCCGCGCCTCCCTCGCCGCCCTGGAAGCGGGAACCGACTCGCCGTACACCGTGGCGGAGCGGATCGTGGGTGAACTTGGGGTGCCAACCCGGTAGGGGAGAGAGATCATGAGCGTAGTGGAGCAGCGCGTGCCGCCGGCCGACCTCCTGGAGCAGATCCGCCTCAAGGAGCGGGAGCTGGAATCCCTGCGCAGCGGGCTGGCCGCCTGGGAGGGCGCCTACGAGCGAGCCGCCAAGCGCGACGACAGCTTCACCAGCGTGAGCGGCGTGGAGGTGGAGCCGCTCTACACCCCGCTGGACCGCCCCGAGCCGTCGCCCGAGGAGGCGCGCTACTACAACGAAAAGGTGGGGCTCCCCGGCGAGTTCCCCTTCACGCGCGGGCCGTACGGCACCATGTACCGCACGCGCTTCTGGACGATGCGCCAGTTCGCCGGCTTCGGCACCGCCGAGGAGACGAACGAGCGCTACCACTTCCTGCTGCAGCGCGGCCAGACGGGGCTCTCGGTGGCCTTCGACTTCCCGACGCTGATGGGCTACGACAGCGACCATCCCCGCTCGCTGGGCGAGGTGGGGAAGTGCGGCGTGGCCATCTCGTCGCTCGACGACATGGAGACGCTCTTCGCCGGGATCCCGCTGGACCAGGTCTCGGTTTCGATGACCATCAACGGCCCGGCCATCATCCTCTTCGCCTTCTACATGGTGGCGGCGGAGAAGCAGGGCGTTCCCTTCCACAAGCTGCGCGGCACCGTCCAGAACGACATCCTCAAGGAGTACCAGGCGCAGCACGCCTGGGTGTACCCGCCGGAGCCGGCGCTGCGGCTGGTGATCGACATGTTCGAGTGGGCGTCCCGGAACGCGCCCAAGTACAACCCGATCTCCATCAGCGGCTACCACATCCGCGAGGCGGGCGCCACGGCGGTGCAGGAGCTGGCCTACACGCTGCGCAACGGCTTCGAGTACGTGGAGCGCGGGGTGGCGCGCGGGATGGACGTGGACGACTTCGCGCCTCGGCTCTCCTTCTTCTGGGACGTGCACAACGACTTCTTCGAGGAGATCGCCAAGTTCCGCGCCGGCCGCCGCATCTGGGCGCGCCACCTGCGCGACAAGTACGGCAGCAAGAACCCGGAGAGCTGGCGCCTGCGCACCCACGCCCAGACGGCGGGCGTGACGCTGACGGCGCAGCAGCCGGAGAACAACATCGTGCGCGTGGCCTACCAGGCGATGGCGGCGGTGCTGGGCGGCACGCAGTCGCTGCACACCAACTCCATGGACGAGACGCTGGCGCTCCCCACGGAGAAGGCGGTGCAGATCGCGCTCCGCACGCAGCAGATCCTGGCGCACGAGACGGGTGTGGCCAACACCATCGACCCGCTGGCCGGCTCCTACTACCTTGAAGCCCTCACCGACCAGATGGAAGCGGAGGCGGAGGCGATCTTCGCCGAGATCGACGGGATGGGCGGGGTAGTGCCGGGGATCGAGCGGGGCTACTTCCAGCAGCAGATCGCGCGCTCAGCCATGCGCCAGCAGATCGAGATCGAGCGCAACGAGCGCGTGATCGTGGGCGTGAACGACTATACCATCGAAGGCGAGAAGATCGACATCCCGCTCCTCAAGGTGACCGAAGAGGCGGAGCGCCGCCAGCGCGAGCGGATGGCCGCCATGCGCGCGCGCCGCGACCAGGCCGAGGTCGACCGCACGCTCCAGGTGCTCCAGGACGCCGCCCGCGCCGGTGAGAACGTTGTCCCCGCAATGCTGGACGCGGTGAGGGCGTACGCCACCCTCCACGAGATCCGCCACTCGATGGAAGCGGTGTTCGGCGCGTACCAGGAGCCGGTCTTCTTCTGATACTTCTTAACAGAGCCTCCCCTCCGGTGCACATTGCCGGAGGGGAGGTTTCTGCATGTAGCTGAAGGAACAACGAATCTCACACAGAGACACAGAGACACAGAGGAAGAACAGCAGAGAGCACCTTCTGCAGTTCTCTCTGTGCCTCTGTGTCTCTGTGTGAGGCCGCAGTTCTTCCACGGCGCGGACCGGTGCAGTAGCTTCCTTTCTCCGGCGCACTGACGCACTCACGCACTAACGCACTTCTCTTGACCACACTCGCCACCCTCCTCCAGGGCCGCCTCCTCGCCGACCGCTACCGGGTCGGCGAGGCGCTGGGCTTCGGAGGGATGGGCGCGGTGTTCCGGGCGCACGACGAGCGGCTGGGGCGCGACGTGGCGGTCAAGGTGCTCACCGCCGCCTCGGCCGACCCGGCCGAGCAGGAGGTGCTGCGCGCCCGCTTCCGGCGCGAGGCCCGCGCCGCCGCCACCCTCCGCCACCCCAACGTGGTGACGGTGCACGACTTCGGCACCGATCCGGGGTCGGGGCTCGACTTCCTGGTGATGGAGCGGCTCCCGGGCAAGGACGTGGCCGAGCGCATCGCCGCCGCGAACGGCCCCATGCCCGCCGATGAGGTGCTGGAGATCGTGCGCGAGGCCGCGATGGGGCTGGCCGCCGGCCACCGCGTGGGGATCGTGCACCGCGACGTGAAGCCCCGCAACCTCTTCCTGGTCGCGGACCCGGTGGGCGGCTGGGAGGTCAAGGTGCTCGACTTCGGGATCGCGCAGCTCTCCGCGGGCGAGCAGCCGGACACGCGCATTACGCAGCTCAGCCCGTCGCCGTACACGCCGCGCTACGCCGCCCCCGAGCAGCTCGCCGCCTCGCCCCACCTCACCCCCGCGTGCGACGTGTACGCGCTGGGGATCGTCGCGCTGGAGATGCTCACCGGGCGCTACCCCGAAGGCATCAACAGCGCCGCGGACGACGCCCTCGCCGCCCGCGCCGTGGACGCGCTGCGCCCCCGCGTCCCCGGGCCAGCGTGCGACGCGCTCCTGCGCATGCTCCGCCGCGACGCCCTCCAGCGCCCCGCGGACGCCGACGCCGTCCTCCGCCTCCTCAGCATCGCCCCGCCCGCGCCCCAGGCCGTGGACACCGCGCCGACGCTGGCGTACCCGCCGCCGCCACCGGCCCCGGCCGCGACTCCGTCGATTCCGCAGCCGGTGATGCCGCCGCCGATCCCGGTGCACGCCTACGTGCCGCAGCCGGCGTACAGCGTGCCCGCGCCGCCGGCACACGCGCAGCCCGCCCCCACGCAGGAGGCGGAGAACGAGGAGCGGCGCGGCACCCCGGTGGCGAAGTGGATCGGCATCGCGGTCCTGGTGACGCTCGCGGGCGTGTACTGGGCGCGCGACGGCGAACCGCCCGCCGCCCCGGAGCCGGCGCGAGTCTCGGCCCCCGTGCAGCCCGACCCACCGCCGATCCCGCCGGAAGAGGCCGCCGCGCGCGAGCTCGCGAGCCAGGAAGCCCTTCGCGCCGTGCGGCTGCGCGGCGGAATCGGCTTCAACGAGCAGCTCTGGATCATCACCGCCGCCACCCGCGCCCCGGACGAGGTGGAGCGCGCCGTGACGCTGCGCGACCGCATCGCCGCCGCCGGGCATCCCGCGGGCCTGGCCAACGGCCGCGTCTACCCGGAGCTGCCGCGCGATTCCGTCGTCGTCCTCGCCGGCCCGTTCGACCGCAGGCGCGCGGAGGCGGCGCTCCCGGCAATCCGCCGCATCGCCCGCGGCGCCCGCCTGCGCCAGGTCACCTTTCAGATGCCGCGCTGACGGCGAACGAGCCATTCGAAACCCGATGAAAGCGATCATATTCGACGCAGGCAACACGCTGGTCTGGCTGGACCACCCGTTCCTCGTGCAGGTTCTGGCCGAGGCGGGGATCACCGCGAGCGAGGACGACATCCTCGGCGCCGAGTACGAGGCCAAGCTCGTCCTCGACAAGATGGTGCGCTCCGGCACCGCGGGCGACGACCGGAAGCGCGGCCAGGTCTACTTCGCCGAGATCTTTCGCAGGCTGGGGGTGGAGGACGCGCACTTCCCACCGATCGGCGAGCGGCTCTTTGCGCGCCACGCCGAGCGCAACCTGTGGAGCCGCGTGCGCGAGAACACCATCGAGACGCTGGAGGAGCTGCGGCGGATGGGCTACCGCCTGGGCGTCATCTCCAACGCCGACGGCCGCGTGGAGGCGCTGCTGCAGTCGCTCGGGCTGCGCTCGCAGTTCGAGTTCGTGATCGACTCCGGGTTGGTGGGTGTCGAGAAGCCGGACCCGCGCATCTTCCACATGGGGCTGGAGCGGATGGGCGTCGAGCCGCACGAGGCCGCGTACGTGGGCGACATCTACGAGATCGACGTCGTGGGCGCGCGAAACGTGGGGATGCACACCTTTCTGATCGACCCGCTGGGCCGCTTCGCCGAGGAGCACGGCGACCGCATCCGCGGCATCCACGAGCTTCCGGAGCGGCTGGGCCGTGCCGGCTAGCCAGGATCGCTGGTGGGAGGGGTACTTCGACGAGACTTTCATCGACCTGTACCGCGACTTCCTCACCCCGGAGCGCACCGCCCGCGAGGTCGCCGGCATCCGCGAGATGGTGCCGCTGGAGCCCGGCGCCGAGATCCTGGACGTCGCCTGCGGATGGGGCCGCCACTCCGTCGCCCTGGCCGAGGCGGGGTTCCGCGTCACGGGGATGGACCTCTCCGAGCCGCTCCTCCGGCGCGCCCGCGCCCGCGCCGATCAGGCCCGCGTCGCGGTCGACTGGCTGCGCGCCGACATGCGCGAGATCCCCTTGCGCGGCCGCTTCGACGCCGTCCTCTCCCTATTCTCCTCCCTCGGCTACTTCCTCTCCGACGAGGAGGACCTGCGCGTCCTCCGCGGCGCGCACGACGCGCTGCGGCCGGGCGGCTTCTTCGTGCTGGAGACGATGCACCGCGACCACGCCGTCGCCGGCTACACGGAGCGCGACTGGTGGGAGGCGGAGGACGGCACCACCGTCTGGGTGGAGCGCGAGTTCGACGTGATCGACGGCGTGAGCCGGGAGTGGACGCGCTGGCGCCGGGGTGGAAAATCGGGCGAGAAGTTCCACGAGCTGCGCATCCGCAGCGCCACCGAATGGTCCGCCCTCCTCCGCGCCGCCGGCCTCACCCCGGTCGAGTGGTACGGCGACTGGGAGCTGGCGCCGTTCGTCCATACGAGCGAGGATCTGATCTGCATTGCGCGCCGATCAACGCGGTAGGACGGGAGCGGCGGGGGACGGGCGACGGAATACAGGGCGTCACGGTGACGGCAAGCACGGGCAGCCACATGGGGCGGCCCCTACGGCATCTGTGCGGCGTGCGGCAGGGGCCGCAGCGCACGGACCCATGCATGCGCCCCCTCCCCCAGGCAGTTTTTGGGGGAGGGGGATGCGTCGCGGAGCGACGCTGGGGGAGAGGGCCCCCCGCCCTTCGCTTGCCGCGCCCCTCGCCCCGGCACTATCTTCCCGCACTTTCGCGCACGCACCTCTTTCCGATCCGTAACACGATGCCTGAACGCAAGATCCGGGTGCTGGTCGCCAAGCCCGGACTGGACGGCCACGACCGCGGAGCCAAGGTGATCGCCGCCGCCCTGCGCGACGCGGGGATGGAGGTCATCTACACCGGGCTCCACCAGACGCCCGAGATGGTGGTGAGCGCCGCCATCCAGGAAGACGTGGACGTGGTGGCGATGTCGATCCTCTCCGGCGCGCACATGACGCTCTTCCCCCGCGTCAAGCAGCTGCTGGAGGCCGAGGGCGTCGATCACGTCCTCCTCACGGGCGGCGGCATCATCCCGGAAGAGGACATGCGCGCGCTGGAAGAGCAGGGGATCGGGCGGCTCTTCGGCCCGGGGACCCCCACGACCGCCGCCGTGGAGTACATCCGCGACTGGTACGCCCAGCACGGGCGCGACCGGGAGACCGCCGAGGCGTGAGCGCTCCCGCCGCACCCAGCGCCCCCGCGGCCCCGGCCCCGGGGCGTGCCCGCGCGCTCGCCGCCGAGCTGCGCGAGCTCGAAGCCCGCCTCCGCCAGGGGGGCGGTCCCAAGCGCATCGACAAGCAGCACGCCGACGGCAAGCTGACGGCCCGCGAGCGCATCGGCCTCCTCATGGACCCGCGCACGCGCTTCCAGGAGATTGGCCTGCTGGTGGCCCACGACCGCTACGACGGGCAGGCCCCAGCCGCCGGCGTGGTCACCGGCATCGGCACCGTGGCGGGGCGCGAGGTGGTGATCGTGGCCAACGACGCCACCGTCAAGGCCGGCTCCTGGTGGCCGGAGACGATCACCAAGATGCTGCGCGCGCAGGAGATCGCCATGCGCTGCCGCGTCCCCATCCTGTACCTGGTGGACTCGGCGGGGGTGAACCTGCCGTACCAGGGCGGGGTCTTTCCGGGGCAGTACGGCGCGTCGCGGCTCTTCTACTACAACTCCATCATGCGGCGCTACCTCAAGGTGCCGCAGATCGCCGCGGTGATGGGGCCGTGCATCGCCGGGGGCGCGTACCTTCCCGCCCTCTCCGACGTGATTCTGATGGTGGAGGGGACGTCGTTCATGGGCCTCGGCGGGCCCAACCTGGTCAAGGGCGCCACGGGGCAGAGCACGGACAGCGAGACGCTGGGCGGCGCGTACACGCACAACGCCATCTCCGGCGTGGCGCACTACCGCGTGGCGGACGACCGCGCCTGCGTGGCCAAGATCCGCGACCTGGTGCGCGAGCTTCCGCGCGCGCCGGCCACCGCCCTCCCCATCGGCGAAGCGGCCGCGCCAGCCCGCGCCGAGGCGGAGCTGTACGACCTTCTCCCCGCCGACCACCGCCAGCCGTACGAAGTGCGCGAGGTGCTGCGCTGCATCCTGGACCGCGGCGAGTTCGACGAGTTCCAGGCCGACTACGCGCCGGAGATGATATGCGGCCACGGGCGCATCGCGGGGATCCCGGTGGGGATCATCGCCAACGCGCGCGGGATGCTCAAGGATCCGCACGGCGGCCGCCCCAAGTTCGGCGGCATCGTGTACGCGGACAGCGCGGAGAAGGTGGCGTTCTTCATCGACACGCTCAGCCGCCACGGCACGCCCATCCTCTTCGTGCAGGACGTCAGCGGCTTCATGGTGGGCACCGACGCGGAGCACAGCGGCATCATCCGCTCCGGCGCCCGCTTCGTGGAGGCGATGGCGACCGCCACCGTGCCCAAGCTGGTGCTGACCATCAACCACGCCTCGGGTGCGGGGTATTATGCAATGGCGGGGCAGGGCTTCGACCCCGACTTCATCTTCACCTGGCCCACCGGGCGCATGGGGGTGATGGAGGGCGAGTCCGCCGTCACGGCCCTGTTCAGCACGCAGTTGGACGAGCTCAAAAAGGCGGGCAAGGCTCCCGACGCCGAGCTGCAGGCCAGGATGGACGCCGTGCGCGCCGACTACGACCAGCAGCTGGACGCGCGCTACGCGGCGGCCCGCGGCTTCGTGGACGCGGTGGTGCTCCCGGACGAGACGCGCGCCGCGCTGGCACTGGCCCTGCGCACCTCGCTCAACAACCCGGGCCCCCACCTCGGCTCATTCGTCCTGCCGCCGGGCGTGTAGCTGGCGGCGGACGTTGGGTTTGCTCGATGCGGTTGTCTGCTTCGGCAGGAGGACAGCTATGCGCACCGCCACTAAACACTCACGCAGGCGCTTCACGGTCGACGAGTACTACCGGATGGGGGAGCTCGGAATCCTTCCCGAGTCTGGAATCGAGCTGATGGACGGAGTGGTGCGCGAGAAGAACGCGTGGGGGACACCGCGGCGGTGGACCTACGAGGACGTGCTCCGCATGACGGCGGGCGGCATCCTCGACGAAGACGAGCGCCTGGAGTTGATCGATGGAGATCTGCTCTGTACGACGCCGATCGGTCACCGCCACGTCTACACGGTCGATCTGCTCACCGAGTTCCTGGGTGCCGAGGTGCGCGGCCGTGTGATCCTGCGCGTGCAGAGCCCCCTCCGCTTCCACTCAGGCGAAGCTCCCGAGCCCGATCTGGTGGTGCTGCGGCTTCATCCCGACCGCTATCGCTCGCGCGAGGCGGGTCCCTGGGACGCGCTCCTCGTGGTAGAGGTGGCGGACAGCTCGCTGGACCGGGACCTCGAAAAAGCCGCGCTGTACGCACGTGCCGCCATCGGTGAGTACTGGATCGCGGATGTGAACGCGCCAAGCGTGATCGTGCATCATACGCCTGTCGGTGGCGAGTACGCGGTAGTACGCGAGTATCGGTGCGGCGAGGTGTTTGCCTCACCCGTTCTGGGTCGCGAGATACGCGTGGACGAGGTGCTCGGGCCGGCATGAGTCGGTCGTGGTTGCCGCCGGAGGGCAAGAGGGAGAACGATGGATCACGCGGACCGCATCACCATCGAACCCGGAAAGCGCAGTGGGAAGCCCTGCATCCGAGGGTTGCGGGTCACCGTGGCGGACGTGCGCGAGTATCTAGCTTCGGGCATGACGGAGGAAGAAGTGCTCCGTGACTTCCCGGAGCTTACGAGGGAAGATATCCACGCGTGCATCGCATACGGTGACGAGTAGCAGCCGGGGCACGCCGGTTGCCGCGATGCAGGCACGGTTGAATTATCCTGTCCGGAGGCTGCCCGGTGCGGCCTCCGGATCGTTTTCCGGAACAATGTCCCGGCGCGCAGCCGGACCCGCACTTCGCAGAGCAGAATGAAAGACAAGATCCGCATCGCCTCCGGGCAGGGGTTCTGGGGGGACCAGCTGGACGCTCCCAAGCAGCAGGTGGAGGGCGGGCCCATCGACTACCTGATGCTCGACTACCTGGCCGAGGTCACGATGTCGATCATGCAGAAGCAGCGCTCCCGCAACCCGGCGCTGGGATACGCGCGCGACTTCGTGCCGCTGATGGGCGAGATCCTTCCGGCGGTGGTGGAGCGCGGAATCCGCGTGATCGCCAACGCGGGCGGCGTCAACCCGATCGGCTGCCGCGACGCGGTGCTGGAGGAGGCGCGCAAGGCGGGGCTCGGGGGCCGCGCGCGCATCGGCACGATTACCGGCGACGACATCCTGGAGCGCCTCCCCGACCTGCTGGCACGCGGGGTTGAGCTCAAGAACATGGAGACGGGCGAGCCCCTCTCCACCGTCCTGGACCGCGTGCAGAGCGCCAACGCCTATATCGGCGCGCGCCCCATCGTCGAAGCGCTGCGGCAGGACCCGCACGTCGTCATCACCGGCCGCTCCACAGACACGGCGCTCACCTACGGGCCGATGATCCACGAGTTCGGCTGGTCGCTGGACGACCACGACCGGATCGCGGCGGGGGTGGTGGCGGGGCACATCAACGAGTGCGGCGCGCAGGCCAGCGGCGGCAACCACCTGGTGGACTGGCGCGAGATCAAGGAGCTGGCGCAGATCGGCTACCCGATCATCGAAGCCTCTCCGGACGGGTCGTTCATCGTTACCAAGCACGACGGCACCGGCGGGCGCGTGACGCTCCCCACGGTCAAGGAGCAGCTCGTCTACGAGATGGGCGATCCGCGCAGCTACATCACCCCGGACGTCGTTGCGGACTTCACCAGCATCCGCCTGGAGGCCGACGGGCCGGACCGGGTGCGCGTCTTCGGGGTGAAGGGCGGCGCGCGCACGGACATGCTCAAGGTGAGCATCGCCTACTCCGACGGGTACAAGGCGACCGGCACCCTCGTCTACTCCTGGCCGGACGCCGTGGAGAAGGCGCAGCTCGCCGACCGCGTGCTTCGCGAGCGGCTGGACCGGCTGGGCCTCAAGTTCGACGAGGTGCTGACCGAGTACGTGGGTTGGAACGCGACGCACGGCCCCCTCGCCGGCCCCATACCGCGCGACCTGCCGGAGGTCACGGTGCGCTGGGGCGTGCGCGGCCAGGACCGGGCGGCCGTGGAGCGCTTCACCAAGGAGATCGCGCCGCTGGTGCTCGCCGGCCCGCCCTCGGTCACCGGCTTCGCGGGCGGGCGCCCGGCGGTGCAGGAGATCATGGCGTACTGGCCCGCGCTGATCCCCAAGACCGAGATCGAGCCGCACCTGAAGGTCGAGGTGGTGCAGGCATGAGGAACAGCGAGTGCCAAGTGCCTGGTGCCAAGTGCCTGGTGCGAAGTGCAACGCAGTTCCTGAGCACTGAGCACTGGGCACTGGGCACTGCCGTCCCATGCGCGTAACCTTTCTCGGCACCGCGGCGGCGCGTCCCACGGTCGGCCGCAACGTCTCATCTCTGGTGGTACAGCGCGAGGGGGACGTGCTGGTGTTCGACTGCGGCGAGGGCACGCAGCGCCAGATGATGAAGTTTGGTACGGGGTTCGGTTTCCACGACATCTTCTTCACGCACCTGCACGCCGATCACTTCCTGGGGGTGATCGGGCTGTTGAGGACGCTGGGGCTGCAGGCGCGTGAGGAGCCGATGACGCTCTGGACCCCGCGCGGCACCGAGGCGACGCTCAAGCAGGCGGTGGAGCTGGGGGTGGAACGCGTGCCGTTCGAGGTGCGCATCGTCGGCGTGGAGCCCGGGGAGAAGATCAATCGGGGGGCGTACGACGTCGTCCCGTTCGCCGCCAAGCATGCGGGGCGGGCGGTTGGATACGCCGTCGTGGAACACGAGCGGCTGGGACGCTTCAACGCGCAGCTCGCGCGCGACCTGGGGGTTCCCGAGGGTCCGCTCTGGGGCAAGCTCCACCACGGCGAGGACGTGGAGGTGGAGGGCCGCACCATCCGTGCGGCCGACGTGGTGGGCGATCCGCGCCCGGGCCGCAAGGTGGTGTACACGGGCGACACCCGCCCCACCTCCACCACGCGCGAGATCGCCGCCGGCGCCGACCTCCTGATCCACGAGGCCACCTTTGCGCAGGACGAGGCGGATCGCGCCGTCGCCACGGGCCACTCCACCGCCCGCGAAGCCGCGCAGGTCGCCGCCGACGCGGGCGTGCTGCGCCTTGCCCTGACCCACTTTTCCCCCCGCTACGCCGACGATCCGCGTGTGCTGGAGCGCGAGGCTCGCGCCGTCTTCCCCGAGGTGGTCGCCGCGTACGACGGGCTGGTGATCGAGGTGCCGTTCCGGGCGGAATGACATCGCGGGCCCTCTTCCCCGCTCGTCACCTCGCGGCCCCTCCCCCAAACAACCTGGGGGAGGGGCGTTTCGCAGAATTTGTCATCCTGAGCGACGCGGCTCACTGGCCTCTCCCTCCCTCCCAACTCTGGCGCGGAGCGAAGGATCTATTGCGCGTGCCGAGGGGCTGGCTTCAACGCGCCGTCCTCTTGCCTCGCCGGCTAGATCCTTCACTCGCCGCAGGAGTGTGAGCCACCCGCATATTGGAGAGGCGGCTCGCTCAGGATGACAAGATGACCGCACACCGATGCCGAACTAACAAACGCACTAACGCACTAACGCACTCTCACGCACCTACACCCCGAACTGCCGCAGGTGATGGTCCACGTGCTTGTACATCAGAACGCTCCACTCCTGCGGGGTAAGGCGGCCGAAGAAGGCGTGCGGGTGGGTGGTGCATCCAGCCGGGCCCGCGGCGGTGAAGCGGTCGATCAGGCGCAGGAGGCGCTGGCGTTCGGTGTCCAGCGACCGCTCGTCCGTGACGAGCAGATCCGGCGCCGTAGGGGTGTTGCGGCGGATCGGATCGTCGTTGCGGAGGGCGAGCGTCTTGACGATCCTCCCGAAGATGCGCCCGGCCAGCATGCGCGGCGGACGGGTGTCGCCGAGAGCCATCTCCATCCCGATGGCGCAGTGCGCCATCGCCTGCGCGGGGCTCATCATCCCCCACCCGCGCTCGCTGTCCGGCCGCAGCCGCTGCAGCCTCTCCTTCACTTCGGCAGCGCGTGCGGGTTCGAAGAGATTCTTCATGACGTAAGACGCTCGTGTGAGGGTGGGAATGCGGTGGGACCCCCAAGCTACCGGGGCGCGCCCGCTCGCCACAACAGCGTCCGTTCCCCAAATTGACAGCCGGTCCGCCGCTCCGGCGCACCCGGAAAGCCATATTGGCGCAGTCCCGCGGAACGGCGCGTGCAAAGGGCGCGCACCGTTCCGGCCGCGCTTGACAGCGCGGCGCGCGGTGCTATCTTGCCGCGTCGTTAGCACTCTCCGGGTGAGAGTGCTAACAGAAGTCCACAACTCACTACTCAATCCAGGGAGGGTCATCCATATGGCCACCGCGACTGAGATCAAGGTCAAGCCGCTCGCCGACCGCGTCGTCGTCAAGGCGCTCGAGGACACGGAGCAGATGCGTGGCGGGCTCTACATCCCCGACACCGCCAAGGAAAAGCCGCAGCAGGGCGAAGTCGTCGCCGTCGGGCCTGGCAAGGTGGAAGACGGCGCGCGCGTCGAGATGGAGCTGAAGGTGGGCGACAAGGTGCTGTACGGGAAGTACAGCGGCACCGAGGTGACGGTGGACAACGAGCAGTACCTGATCCTCCGCGAGTCCGACGTGCTCGCGGTGGTGGGCTGAGCCCACCGCGTCGCATTCCCGAGTGAACTTTCGCGTACGCAACTCTAGATAGGAGAGACAATATGGCTGCCAAGGAGCTGGTTTTCAGCACCGACGCCCGCGCCGCGCTCAAGAAGGGCGTGGACCAGCTGGCGGAGGCCGTCAAGGTCACCCTGGGCCCCAAGGGGCGCAACGTGGTGATCGACCGCAAGTTCGGCTCGCCGCTCATCACCAAGGACGGCGTGACCGTGGCGAAGGAAGTGGAGCTGGAGAACCCCATCGAGAACATGGGTGCCCAGATGGTGAAGGAGGTCGCGACCAAGACGAGCGACCTGGCCGGCGACGGCACCACCACCGCCACCGTGCTCGCCCAGGCCATCTTCCGCGAGGGCCTCAAGAACGTCACCGCCGGCGCCAACCCGATGTCGCTCAAGCGCGGCATCGACAAGGCCGTCGAGCAGGTGGTGGCCCAGCTGAAGTCGATGTCGGTGGAGACCGCCGGCAAGAAGGAGATCGCGCAGGTCGGCACCATCTCCGCCAACTCCGACGAGGAGATCGGCAACCTCATCGCCGACGCGATGGAGAAGGTGGGCAAGGACGGCGTGATCACCGTCGAGGAGGCCAAGGGCCTCGAGACGACGCTGGAGACGGTGGAGGGGATGCAGTTCGACCGCGGCTACCTGTCGCCGTACTTCATCACCGATCCGGACCGCATGGAGACGGTGCTCGAGGACGCGATGATCCTCATCCACGACAAGAAGGTGTCGTCGATGAAGGACCTCCTCCCGGTGCTGGAGAAGGTGGCGCAGATGGGCCGCCCGCTCCTGATCATCGCCGAGGACGTGGAGGGCGAGGCCCTGGCCACGCTCGTCGTCAACAAGCTGCGCGGCACCCTCAAGGTCGCGGCCGTCAAGGCCCCGGGCTTCGGCGACCGCCGCAAGAGCATGCTGCAGGACATCGCGGTTCTCACCGGCGGCCAGGTGATCTCGGAAGAGGTCGGCTTCAAGCTCGAGAACGCCGTGCTGTCCGACCTCGGCCGCGCCAAGCGGATCGTGATCGACAAGGACAACACCACTGTGGTGGACGGCGCCGGCGAGCAGGACCTGATCAAGGGCCGCATCAACGAGATCCGCGCCGCCATCGACAAGACCACCAGCGACTACGACCGCGAGAAGCTGCAGGAGCGTCTCGCCAAGCTGGCCGGTGGTGTGGCGGTGATCCACGTGGGCGCCGCGACCGAGACGGAGATGAAGGAGAAGAAGGCCCGCGTGGAGGACGCCCTCCATGCGACGCGCGCCGCGGTGGAAGAGGGGATCGTCCCCGGCGGCGGCGTGGCGCTCCTTCGTGCCCAAGCCGTGCTGAAGAGCTTCAAGCTGGAAGACGCGGACGAGCAGATCGGCGTGCGGATCATCGAGCGCGCGCTCGAGGAGCCGATCCGCCAGATCTCGCAGAACGCGGGCGTCGAGGGCTCCATCGTCGTCGCCAAGGTGCGCGACAACGAGAGCAACTCGTACGGCTACAACGCCCGTACGGACGAGTACGAGGACCTGGTGCAGGCCGGCGTGATCGACCCCACCAAGGTCACGCGCACGGCGCTCCAGAACGCCGCGTCCATCGCCGGCCTCCTGCTCACCACCGAGTCGGTGGTGGTGGAGCGCCCCGAGCCGAAGAGCGGCGGCGGCGCCGGCGGCGGCGGTGGCATGCCTGGCGGCATGGGCGACATGTACTGAGCCGATAGGCTTCGTACCGCCGAGCAGCAATAAGCCCCGTCCCCTCGAAGCGAGGGGGCGGGGCTTTTCCGGTTCTTTAGCGGGAAATGAACCGCATATCACACGGAGAACGCAGAGAAATACAACGAGGCACAGAGAACCCCTTCCGCCGTTCTTGCCGTTCCCTCTGTGCCTCTGTGTGAAGCCCTCCTGTAAAAATCTGTATCACTTCGGCCGATGCGGGGTATCTCAGTTGTGGCGTGTAACGGCACGCCGGTTGCCTTGAGGGCCCGCATGCTAGTTATCGCGAGAGAGATCCAGGGCGCGGACGACGAGGTCGCGCAGGAGGTTCACCGGCGGGTGGACTACGAGATGCTGGGCTCCGGGGTCGGAGCGCAGGCGGGGTGGCCGTGGGCGCTGTTCGCCCTGGGGATGACCGCCGCTGTCACGTTCTTTTTCATCTACACGCCGCACTGACCCGCCGGTTGACAGGCGGGGAGCGCGGGGATAGATTCCCAGGCTCCAATGCTGTACAAGTGGGGGCCGGCAGGCCCTCCACCTTTCGGCTTCGTCTCCCCAGCGGGGGCGAATGCTGCCGGGTCCGCGCATCGCGCCTCGCCCCGTCCGTCTCCACCGGAGCACGGAGTGCGTGTGCGCGTGGACGGATCTGAGCGTTTCAGATCCGTCTTTTTGTTTCCCCCGAATTCGGAGAGCGGCGCCATCCAAGAGAAAGTGCGGGTGAATCGGCAGATCCGTATCAGCCCCGTCCGGGTGATCAGCCCGGAAGGCGAGCAGCTCGG
>DASWNZ010000034.1:0-3834 GCA_036398975.1 Longimicrobium sp. | reverse complement strand
GCTCTCCGGGGCGGCGGTGCAGCGCTCGGTGCTCCGCTCCTGCGGGACGCGGTGGCAGATGGGGCGCACGCGCAGGGGAAGCCCACGCCCGAGCTGCTCCGCGAGGTGCACCTTCGCGGCGTGGTGGAGCGCGCCCTCGCCCCGCGCCGCGGCGCACTGTGAGCCGGCGAGATGAGCGTAGTGCGGGCGATTGCGTGCCCCCAGCTTGAGCCAGACCCGCTCCAGGCACACCGGGCAGAAGCTGCGCGGCCGGCGGCGCGGCGGGAGCGCGCGATACGCGACGACGGGCACCAGGAGGTGCTCGACGCCCGGCGCCTCGGGGACGATCCGATCGCCATCGACGCGGAATGCGCGGCGCGCGCCGTCCACCGCCGCCACGGACGCGGCGGCGGCTCCGGCTTCGTCCGCCGCGACGTACGCCCACGCCAGGCGGATCTCGGCGGCGCGGGACTCCGTGGAAACGGTCAGTCCGCCAGCGCCTCGCCGATCCGCGCGACCGCCGCATCGGGATCGGCCACCTCGACGATCAGCTGGTCGTAGCGCTCGTCCGCCAGGTCGATGACGATCGTCTTCTCGGCGCGGTGCACGTCCCAGAAGATGCGCTTCCCGTCCTGGTAAAAGGTCCCCGCCACGATGACGCCCGGGATGTGCGTTCCGGGCGCGCGCAGCCCCTTGTACCACCCGCGCGCCACCTCCGGATCGCGCCGCGCGCCGCGCACGTGCCGCAGCGGAATCGCGAGCGAGCTCTTGAGCGCCCACAGCTTGTCCATCCCCTTCACTTCCAGGTGCAGCGTCCCGCCTTCGATCTCCAGCTCCACCATGCGTTTTCTCCCGTGGCCGTGCGTGTGCGTGTTGGCTCGGAATGTGGCGGGGGCGGTTTCGTGGGGGCAAGGGCCCCTCACCCCCGCTCGTTCCTCGCTGCCCCCTCTCCCGATAACAGGAGAGGGCTGCGCCCTCGCCGTTATCATGAGAGGGGGCGAAAACACCGCGGATGTGGCCGATCTACTGGAGAATTCGTGTGCGAGTTCAGGTGTCGATGATCGTGCTTGCGGTGCTTTGGGTGATGCCGGCAGGGGCTCAGCGGGCGCGATCCGCGACGCTCAGGCTGGACAACGACATCCTCGCGTTGCGCGGCCGGGGTGCGCCCGCGGATTACGACTACACGCAGGGGCTCACGCTGGGTGTGGAGTTGGATTCGGCGCCGCGGTGGATGCCGGGGTGGTTGTCGGCGTGTGATCCCAGCGGGGTGGAGGCGTGCGCGTGGACTCGCCTCGAAGTAGGGCAGCGCATCTACACGCCAAGGCAGGACGCGCCGAACCCGATTCCGGGCGAGCGGCCGTACGCGGCGTGGCTCTACGCGGGTGGCGGGGTCGCGAGGGAGAGCGGGCGCGGTGTGCGGTCGGTGGGCGTGGAGGTCGGTGTGACGGGGCCGCCTGCTCTGGGGGAACAGGTGCAGAACGGGGTGCATCGGCTGACGGGATCGGAGCGGCAGCAGGGGTGGGCGCACCAGACCGGCTTCGAGCCCGGCATCCTCCTGCGCATCCAGGAGGGGCGGCGCTGGGGAGGGGGCGCGGCGCGAGTGGAGCCCGCCGTACGCGTGGAGCTGGGGAACGTGAGGACGGCGGCGGCGGCGGGCGCGTCCGGCGTGCTGGGGCGCGGCGCGGGTCCGTATGCGCGGCTGGCCGGGCGGCAGGAGTGGGTGGTGCGCGACATCTTCCTGGACGGCAGCACCTTCGGGAGCCGCTCCACCGCGCGCAAGCTCCCCTTCGTCAGCGAGGGCGAGGCGGCGGCGGGTTTCCGGGCGCGGAAGTGGTCGGTGGAGTACCGCTTCGTCGCCCGCTCGCGCGAGTACCGCGCGCAACCGGAGGGACACGCGTACGGCTCGCTGGTGCTGACGGTGGCGCGCTGAGCGCGCGCGGCGGTGACCGGTTCGCGTGGAAGGCGCGCCGAGTGCATCTTGCTTGCTGACGAGCGGACATGAACGCCCACGGCTCGCCGGGCATGGAACCGAAGACTCGCGAGCGCCGTAACATCCTGTGTTTCCAATGCCCGGCGAACGTCCGGCGCATCGGCTGGCCTCTGCCAAACGCGACCCGTGAAGAAGTCCACTGCCGTACGACTCACCCTGGTATCCGCCCTGGCCGCCGGCGCCGTGGGGTGCGCCGACGAACGCCCGGAGCAGACGATGCGCGGGTGGTGCGATCCCGAGAACCCCGACGTGTGCGACGACCAGCCGCGCACCGGCTTCGTCCCCATCTTCTTCCCCATCTACCACCGCGGCATCTACTACGACAACCGCGGGATCGGGCGCACCGGGCCGGGCGGCGCCGTGGTGGCCAACGCGCCGCGCCCCAGGGTGGCGCGCGGCGGCTTCGGGCGGATCGGCGCCGGGCGCAGCAGCGGGATCGGGCGCGCGGGGAGCTGAGCGTGCGCCGCGAAGCCAATCCGCCGCGTCCTGACTGGGAGCGCCGCGTGGAAGAGGTCGGGCTCCGCCACCACACGGCCGGCGGAGTGCCGTACTGGAACGAGGAGGCGCACTACGTCTTTTCGATGGCCGAGGTGAGGCGCATCGAAGACGCCACGCGCGAGCTCCACGCCCTCTGCCTGGAGGCCGCGGAGGCGGTGATCGAGGGAAAGCGCTACGCCGAGCTCGCGATCCCGCCGCACGCCGTGCCGCTGATCGAGGCGTCGTGGGAGGCGGACGCGCCCTCGCTGTACGGGCGCTTCGACCTGTCGTACGACGGGCGCGGCGAGCCCAAGATGCTGGAGTACAACGCGGACACGCCCACCTCGCTGGTGGAGGCGGCGGTGGCGCAATGGTACTGGCTGGAGGACCGCTTTCCCGGCGCCGACCAGTTCAACCGCATCCACGAGGCGCTGGTGGAGACGTGGGCGGAGCTGCGCCCCTACCTCTTCTCCGGTCGCGTGCACTTCGCCTCCCTGCCCGACGCGGAGGACGAGGCGACCGTCGAGTACCTGCGTGACTGCGCGCAGCAGGCGGGGCTGGAGACGGTGCAGCTCCCGGTGGAGGAGATCGGGTGGGACCCGCGGGCGCGTGAGTTCGTGGACGCGGAGGGGCTGCCGATCCGCTGCGTCTTCAAGCTGTACCCGTGGGAGTGGATGATGCACGAGGAGTTCGGGCAGAACCTGGGGCGCGTGCGGGCGCCGGTGCAGTGGATGGAGCCCGCGTGGAAGATGATCCTCTCCAACAAGGGAATCCTCCCCATCCTGTGGGAGCGCAACCCCGGCCATCCCAACCTCCTCCCCGCCTACCGCGACGACCTCCTCTTTACCCCCGCGGACGCGTACGTCGTGAAGCCGCTCCTTTCTCGCGAGGGCGCCAACGTGCGCATCGTCTCCCCCTGGCACACGCAGGCGGAGACGGGCGGCGACTACGGCGAGGAGGGGTTCGTGTTCCAGGAGTACGCCCCGCTTCCCTCCTTTGGCGAGTGGCAGCCGGTGATCGGCAGCTGGATCGTGGGGCAGGAGCCTGCCGGCATGGGCATCCGCGAGTCGGGCGGGCCGATCACGGACAACCTGAGCAGGTTCGTGCCGCATCGGATTGAGGGGTGAAGTGCGTAAGTGCGTGGGTGCGCCAGTGCGGGCGGCGGTGCGGGGTCGCGCACGGGCAGCCACGTGGGGCGGCCCCTACGGGTGTCGGTGCGGTGGAGCGGGGGCCGGCGCCCGGGCAAAGGTGGGCAGACACGCAGGTCTGCCCCTGATATGGAAGGGCACCCGTGTCAAGGGATGGCAGGCGGCGTCCGTCTCCCACGCGGTCACCGCTATGGTGGGAGGGACGCCCCCGAGGCCAAAACGACGATGAATCCGCCTGAT
>DASWNZ010000033.1:0-57248 GCA_036398975.1 Longimicrobium sp. | reverse complement strand
CTGCGCCCCCGCAGGCGGGGGAGGGGGCCGGGGGGAGGGGGCCCTGCCTCCTACCCCCGCACCGTCCCGACGTTGGCGGTGTTCATGTACGGCTGGAACTCGCAGCCGGGGCGCACCGGCACGTAGTACACGTCCGCGGGGATCGTCGCCCCCACCTCGGCGAAGACCGGGACGCCGCGGAACTCGCCCGCGGGCTGAAGCTGGCGCGCGGGAAGCCTGCGCGGGAGCCCGTACTTCACCACTCGCCGCTCGTGCACCATGAGCGGCTCGTTGTTGATGTACCACTCGGCGCTGGACGCGTACGGCAGCGCGTCGGCCGGGTGTGCCATCGCGAGCGGGCGGCCGTCGACCAGGGTGTCGGCGCGCTGGGGATCGTACACGGCGTCCACTTCCACGAGCCGGCCGTCGCGCACGATGCACTGGCGGATCGTCATCGGGGCGGCTGCGGGGGCGGAAACCGGGGCCGGCGGGGCGGTGTAGGTGGCCATCGGCGTCATGCCGCGCGGCGCGGGGCGGTACGAGATGCCGAAGCGCGCCATGAGGATGTTGGCCGTGCTGTAGTTGTAGTCGATCGACACCGCCTCGCCCTCGAAGCGCGGCTCGCTGCCGAAGCGCGCCGCGTCACGCTCCAGGAAGCGCTCCGTGTCCCAGAAGGTGATGTAGTCCTCCAGCCCGATCTGGAAGGCGAAGCCGCTGCGGCCGATGCGCGCGGTGGCGTCCGCCCCCAGGTTCAGCGCGAAGTGCCGCGTAGACTCCTGCCCCGCATGCTCGCCCATGAAGACGATGGCCGGCGCCACCGTCACGAAGGCCGAGGGGTGGAAGCGGCGGTCGTCAGGGCTCGGGTCCGGGAGGCGCGCCGTGATCCCGGCCTTGGCGAACCACATGGAGGGCGCGTCGGTGATGAACCGCCCCTCGGGGAGCGAGTCGCCCGGCGTGCCGAAGGTGAAGATGTCCTGCGGCGCGGCGCTGTAGGCCACTCCGGCCGTGAAGCCGAACACCCTGCGGAAGAAGAAGTCCGCGTTCAGCCCCACCGCCGGCGCGCCCTCGCGCTCCTCCTCCACCTGCAGATCCGCCCCGTTGGCGCCCGTCACGTAAAAGGTGCCGGTGTTGTACGGCACCCGCGCGCCGACGTACGGCGTGATGGCCCACCGCGAGTGCGGAAGCTGCTGCGGGTGCGGCTCGGGCGAGTACATCGGGCGCGTCTGTGCGCCGGCGACGGCCGGTAGCGCGAGCAGCCCTGCTGCGAGCGTGAGCGCGAAGCGCTTCATCGGATGGATCTCCTGGAAGGTCTGGCGGATGTGCGGAGGCCGGGCCGTGGCGAGGGGGCTCGCGTCAGGTGATGCGTACGGCGGCGGGATTGTCTCGGCGGTAGGGCGAAGATAAGCGTTCCCCCGCGGATGCGGAATAGCGCTCCGTCGCGCGGGGGCTAAGTGCTTCGGGCGCAGGAGATTGGGTGCGCGCGGGCGGGTGGCGCGGGGGAGGGAGCGGCGCGCGTTCGAGCGTGGAACCGGCAATCTTTTCGCACTTCGCGCACGAAGGGCGGGGCTTCAGGGCTGCGATGCCAGCCAGTCGCGTGCTTCCTCCATCGTGTCGAACGCCTCGATGTTGCGCCGGCTGAAGAGGACGACGGCGCGGAAGAGCACCCGGTGCAGCCCCTCCATACCCACCACCGCGGCGGCGGTGACGTACGGCTTGTTGTGCACGGTGAGCTGCTTGAGCGCCTCCATCACCGGCGGAGTGTAGCGCGCGCCCTTGACGTGCGTCAGCGTGCGCAGCGACGCCGGGCGCTGGCCGGCGACCACCTCGCGCGCGACCTCCACCTCGCGCAGGATCTCCTCCGTCTTCTGAAGGCCGGAAAAGTCGATCAGCAGGATGCGGGCGCCGCGGTGCTCGATGAAGCGAACTCGTGAGGTGGGAGGGCTCTGCGTGTGCATGGTCGCTCAGGGGACGGGCTGCGGGATACGGTGCTTGTGGCGCGAAAGGAATCGAAGGTACGCGGAGTGGACGGGATGTCAAGGCGTTCGCAGCGCCGCCAGCGAGGCGCCCGTCACCACCGTGGGCGCGGCGGGGATGCGGGCCGTGGAGAAGCGGGGGACGAGATCGGCGGGACGGAGGTGCTCGCCGGGCTCCGCGAGACCGCAGGTGGAGGCGAGCCAGCCCACCACCTTTTCCGGCGCGACCCCTTCGCCGCGCAGCTCGGCGAGAGAGACGGCGCCGTGCCGCTTGGCGAGGCGCTCGCCGTCCGCGCCCAGCATCAGCGGGACGTGGGCGAAGCGCGGCGCGGGCAGGCCGAGCGCGCGGAAGAGGAGGATCTGGCGCGCCGTGGAGCCCAGCAGGTCGCCGCCGCGCACCACGTCGGTGATCCCCATCGCAGCATCGTCCACCACCACGGCGAGCTGGTACGCGGCCACGCCGTCTTTGCGCCGCACCACGAAGTCGCCCGTGTCCGCGGCGGGGCGGAAGCAGGCGCGGCCCTGCACGCCATCGTCGAAGCACACCTCCTCGTCCGCGTCGTCCACGCGGAAGCGGAGGGCGCGCTCGGAGACCGCCCAGCGCGTGAGGCTGACCGCGTCGGCGGGGACTGGCTGGTGGCGGCACATCCCGGAGTAGCGCGGGCCTTCCTCCCCGGCGTGCGGGGCGCTGGCGGCGGACGCGATGTCGCGCCGGGAGCAGCCGCAGGCGAAGAGACGGCCGTCGCGTGCAAGGCGGCGCAGGGCATCCTCATAGAGCGCGACCCGCTCGGACTGCACGTACGGCGCGTGCGGGCCGCCCAGGTCCGGCCCCTCGTCCCAGTCGAGCCCCAGCCAGCGGAGCTCGTCGAGCTGCGCCTCCATGATCCCTGGCCGCACGCGCCCGAAGTCCAGGTCCTCCACCCGCATCACGAAGCTGCCGCCCGCCGCCCGCGCGTGCAGCCACGCCAGCAGCGCCGTGCGCGCGTTGCCTATGTGCAGCGCGCCCGTGGGGCTCGGCGCGAAGCGGCCTCGGTAGGGGTGCGATTCCGTCATGCGGGGAGAATAAGGCGGACCGCGGATGCGCGCACCGGTGTCACACCCCCGGCGCGCCGCTCGTTCTTTGGGCAACACGAACCTCGAACCAGACGGAGACCGACATGCGCACCATCGCCTTGCTGCCGCTCGCCGCCCTGCTCGCGCTGGGATGTTCTTCGTCCGCGACCGATGCCGCGCCGGACCGGCAACTTTCGCCGCTTCCCGGTGCGATCCTGATCACCTACGAGGCCGATCGCTCCACGTACCGGCAGGGCGACACCGCCACCATCGTGCTGCGCAACAGAACCAGCGAATCGCTCGGCTACAACCTCTGCCACTCCTCGCGCGAGCTGAGGACGGGCGGGTCGTGGACGCGCATCTCGTCCCTGCGCCTCTGCACGATGGAGCTCCGCATCCTCGCCCCCGGAGCGGAGACGCGTTACCGGGAGCCGATCACGGCGGAGTGGCAGCCCGGCGAGTACCGCCTGACCACCACCGTCGAGCGGATGCGTAGCGGCGATCGGGGCCAGATCTACACCCCTGCCTTCACGGTCGAGCGCTGAACGGGAAAACGGAACGGCGTCTCACAGAGCCACAGAGGGAACTGAAAGAACGAAAAGAGGAGGCGCGGAGTGATCTCCGCGCCTCCTCTTTCTCGTGCAGTCCAGCCGTTCAGGGTCCGCCCAGCATCCGGTCCACGCGCGCCTCGAGCGACGGCTTGGTGGCGCCGGAGAGGGCGCTCTCCAGCAGGTCGGCCAGCTCCTCGCCGAAGTCGTCGGGGAAGCGGCGGGCGAGGCGAACCAGGGGGGCGAAGGCCAGCATCACGGTGCGCGGGGCCTCTTCCGGCTCGGCGCCTTCACCGCGCCAGGCATCGGCGGCGGGGGCGGACTGCCACGGCTCCAGCTCGTGCTCATGCTCTTCCTCCTCGCCGTCCGTGGAGATCCCTTCCGGCAGCTGGTCGACGGGGATGGAGAGGCCGACCATGGCGTGGATCTCGGCTGTGGCCTCCTCCGGCTCCTCGGCCAGGAGGCCGAGCTGCACGGGCGTCTGCAGCGCTTCCTCCAGGATCGCCAGCGTCTCCGGCGGCAGGAGCGCGCGGAACGAGGGGCGGTCGTTGCCGTCGGCGTAGAACGCCACGGGGATCAGCTCGGCCTCTTCTGGAAGGAGCCCCTCGTGGTCCACTTCGCGGAGCTCGAGCTCGACGGGTTCGTCTCGAAGATATACGTGCATGGGCGGAAAATCCGGTTGCGAGCGCGGGCGCACGCCCCTCGCGCCACGGACCTCTGGTACACCCCTTCCGGCGGGGGTTCCACGGGGGGCGAGTTGCCGGGGGAATCGTGCCGCGTATGTTTCAGAACGGAAGTGCCGAGTGCCTAGTGCTCAGTGCCCAGTAGTTTCGGACGCTCCACTAGGCACTAGGCACCAGGCACCAGGCACTTTCCCGGAACTCCCTTGCCCCTCCCGATAATCCAGTCCGATCCGCGCGCGGCGAAGCTCGAGCGCGCGCTCAAGGAAAAGGTGCGCGGCGAGGTGCGCTTCGACGCCAAGTCGCGCCTCCTGTACAGCACCGATGCGTCGCTCTACCAGTTCCTCCCCGTCGGCGTCGTGGTGCCCAGGGAGGCGGCGGACGTGGAGGCGACGGTGAAGCTGGCCGCGGAGGCGGGGGTCGCCATCCTGCCGCGCGGCGGGGGAACGGCGCTGGCCGGCCAGACGGTGGGGACGGCGCTGGTGATGGACTTCAGCAAGTACATGAACCGAGTGATCGAGATCGATCCGGACCGCAGGCGGGCGCGCGTGGAGCCGGGGCTGCGGCTGGACCGCCTCAACCGCGCCGCGGCGCCGTACGGGCTCCACTTCGGCCCCGACCCGGCCACCATCCGCCAGTGCGCGCTGGGCGGGATGATCGGCAACAACTCGTGCGGCGCCCGCTCGCTCGTCTACGGCAAGACGGGCGACCACGTGCACTCGCTGGAGTGCATCACCGCCGACGGCCGCTGCGCCCACTTCGGCTCCGTCGCGCGCGAGGAGGTGGCGCAGATGCCCGGGCTCGAGGGGGAGATCGCGCGCTCCGTGCTCGGCATTCTGGAGCCGGAGCGCGCGCGCATCCTCGCTCGTTATCCAAAGATCCCGCGGCGCGTCTCCGGCTACAACTTCGACGCGATGCTGGAGGGCGACACTCTCAACCTCGCGCAGCTCATCGTCGGCTCCGAGGGGACGCTGGCGACGGTGGTGGAGGCGGAGCTGGGGCTGGTCCCGGTGCCGCCCGCACGGTCGCTCGTGCTGCTCTCCTTCCGCGAGCGCTTCACCTCGATGGACGCCGTCCCCGCCATCCTGCTGGAGGGCGGCCTGTCGGCGCTGGAGATCGTAGACAGCCGCGTGCTGCAGGGCGCGCGCTCGCTGATCGAGTTCCGCGACACCGCCGCCATGGCCGCGCCGGACGCGCTGGGCGTCCTCTTCTGCGAGTTCAGCGGCGACTCGCCCGAGGAGGTCGCCGGGCTGGCGCACGACTTCGCGGCGCGGGCGAAGACGCTCCCTGGCGCGCCTCAGGCCAACGCGTACCTCACGGCGCGCGAGCAGCTGGCGGCGTGGGCGCTGCGCCAGGCCGCCACGGGGCTTCTTTACCTGACGACGCCCAACAAGAACATCAAACCGCAGGAGTTCGTCGAGGACACCGGCGTGCCCCCCGAGCGGCTGGGCGACTACACGCGGCGCTTCGAGGAGATCGTCAACCGCCACGGCACCACCACGGGGTACTTCGGCCACGCGGGGCAGGGATGCCTGCACATCCGTGTGGACCTGGACCTGAAGCGCGGCGAGGACGTCCAGCGCATGCAGGGGATCGCGCACGACATCGCCGAGCTGGTGGTGGAGTTCGGCGGCTCGCTTTCCGGCGAGCACGGCGACGGGCTGTCGCGCAGCGAGTTCCTTCCACTGATGTTCGGGCCGGAGATCATCCGCCTTCACCAGGAGGTCAAGCGCGTCTTCGACCCCGAGGGGCGGATGAACCCCGGCGGCAAGATCGTGCCGCCCTACCAGCGCATGTCCGAGAACCTGCGCTTCGACGCCGTCGCCCATGCCGGCGCACCCGACACCTGGTTCGACTACTCCGCCGATGGCGGTTGGGACGTGGCGGTCGAGAAGTGCAACGGGATGGGCGTCTGCCGCAAGCTGGACACGGGTACGATGTGCCCTTCGCACATGGTGACGCTGGAGGAGCAGCACGCCACCCGCGGCCGCGCCAACGCCCTGCGCGAGGCGATGCGCGGCAACCTGCCGGGGATGAAGAGCGAGGCGGTGATGGAGGCGCTCGACCTCTGCCTCGGCTGCAAGGCGTGCAAGACGGAGTGCCCCGTGGGCGTGGACATGGCGCGCTACAAGGTGGAGTACCTCGCCCAGCACTACCGCGAGACGGGTACGCCGCGCGACGCGCTCTTCTTCGGCCGCATCCGCGACTTCGCGCGCGCGGGGAGCCTGGCGCCGGGGCTCGCGAACCTGGGAAGCCGGCTGATGGGCGGCGCCATCAAGGGGATCGGGCGGATGGACCCGCGCCGCGAGCTTCCGCCGCTGGCCAGCCAGCCGTTCCGCCGCGCGTGGAAGCCGAAGCCATCCGCAGGCCGGCCCACGGTGATCCTGCTGGACGACACCTTTCACAACTTCTTCCAGCCCGGCCCGCTGCACGCCACCGCCACCGTGCTGGAGCGCGCGGGCTTCCACGTGAAGCTGCCGAAGAAGTCCGTCTGCTGCGGCCGCGCCGCCATCTCCAACGGCCTTCTCGACCACGGCCGCGCCCTGCAGACGGAGCTGCTGGAGACGCTCCTTCCCGAAGTCGAAGCCGGCGCGATGATCGTAGGCGTGGAGCCGAGCTGCATCCTCACCCTGCGCGACGAGCTCCCCGACCTGGTCCGCGATCCGCGCGCGAAGGTGCTGGCGAGCGCGTCCGTCATGCTGGAGGAGTTCCTCGCCGCGCTCCCCGACTGGCGGCCCGGGCGGCTGGTGCGGCGCGCGGTCGTCCACGGCCACTGTCACCAGAAGGCGATCATGGGGATGGGGCCGACGAACGAGGTGCTGGGACGCGTGGAGGGGCTGGAGTTCTCCGTGCTCGATTCGGGTTGCTGCGGGATGGCGGGGTCGTTCGGCTACGAGCGGGGGCACTACGAGGTGTCGAAGGCGTGCGGCGAGCGCGTCCTCTTCCCCGCCGTCCGCGCCGCGGAGGCCGACGACCTGGTGGTTGCCCCCGGCTTCAGCTGCCGCCACCAGATCGCCGACTTCTGCGACGGAAGGGCGACGCTGCACACCGCGGAGCTGCTGGCGATGGCGGAGGGCGGTGGGCGCGGGCGATGAGGCGCGGGGGGCTGAAGCCCCCGGCTGGAACCACGGGAAGACCGCTGAAGCGGTCTGGGGGGCGGCAGGGTGGCACTCTTCGACCAGTGAGAAACGTTGTCGGGTGGGTTGGAGCGCGGGTATCTTGGGGGGAACCCTTACGCGGAGTGCTTCGCGATGAGCGCCAAGCGGGCATACGACATCGAGTCAGGCACGCCCGGTCCGACGCGAGTCTACGAGGAAGTGGTGAACTTCATAGCGGCTGGACCAAGCTCACGGCAGGTGGCGGAGTTCCGCGCTTCGGAGGAGGCGCGTGGCCGTGTCGCCGACCTCATCCATCGCGAGAAGACGGGAGGCCTCTCCACGGAGGAGACGGCTGAGCTGGAAAGCGCGATGCAGCTCGAGCACATCATGCGCCTCGCGAAGGCCCGGGCGCGGTTGCACCTTGAGTCGTGAGCAGCACCTACGTCTCGGCGGCGCTTCGCCGGCTCGTCATCGCGCGGGCACGGTCGAGCTGCGAGTACTGCCTGATCCATGACGATGACACCTTCCACGGTTGTCAGGTGGATCATGTGGTGAGCGAAAAGCACGGTGGTCCCACGGAGGAAGGCAACCTCGCCCTCGCCTGCTCCGCTTGTAACCGGCGGAAGGGGAGCGACATCGGTTCAATCGTGCCGGAGAGCGGCCGTTTCGTTCGCCTGTTCAACCCACGCACCGACGCCTGGGACGAGCACTTCACGTTTGACGAGCGGGTGCTTTCCATCGTGCCGCTTACGGAGATCGGCACAGTGACGGTTCGCGTGCTGGGGCTGAATGAACCGGACCGGCTTCTGGAGCGCCGCTTCCTGCACGCGGCTGGCAGGTATCCACCTCACCGGTAGTTCCCTTTCACAACCTGAGGTTCAGGATGGAAGCTGCATCGGCGGCGGCGTTTGGGCTGGTGCTGGCGGCTTGCGCGGGGCTGCGCGCGTTTCTGCCCGTGTTCGGGGCCAGCGTGGCGATTCGCATGCTGAGCCTCGAGGTGCCACCGTCGCTCGCGTGGATGGCGTCGACGACCACGATCATCATCTTCGGTGTGGCGACGGTGCTGGAGGTGCTCGGGGACAAGATCCCGATCCTGGACCACCTCCTGGATACGGTGCAGACCTTTACCAAGCCGGGGCTGGCGGTGCTGGCCGCGATCCCCTTCGTGCACCAGCTGGCGCCGGAGCATTCGGTGGCGCTGGCGATCATCGCGGGGGCGCCGCTGGCGCTGGGGGTGCACACCGCCAAGGCCTCCGCGCGCGTGGGGAGCACCGCGTTCACGGGCGGCCTCGCCAATCCGGTGATCAGCATCGTCGAGGACGTGGCCGCCGTGGTGCTGATCATCCTCGGGTTGATCGCGCCCATCCTGGCGCTGCTGCTGGCCGTGGCGCTCCTCTGGAAGCTCGTGTCGTACGCGCGTAAGATGGCCCGGCGCCGGCGCGCGGCGGCGGTACCGTAGGGGCAGGGTCGAGGCACGGGAAGGGTGGGCAGACACGCAGGTCTGCCCCTACCACGTTGGTGTAACAGCGGCTGAGATACCGTCATGACGAGATCCGCCCCCGCCGCGATGGTCGCGCCGGGGGCGGATTTCTCCGCCTCACCCGCCCTGCGCCCCCGCGAGAGGGGGCCGGGGGGAGGGGGCACCCTCAGCGGCGCAGCGTTCGGTCTACCGCGCTGAGCACGCTGCGTACGCGCTCCAGGACCGCGCGCGAGCGGCTTACTCCGTCCTCGGACGGCGGCGGCTCGGGGGCGGCCTCGGACGCAGCGCCGGGGGCCGGGGCGGCGGCCTCGGAGGCGTCGTCGGAGGGGGTGGCGCGGGCGGGGCGGTTCGGCTGCGCCCGGGCGAGCATCGCCCTCAGGTCGTCGTCGCTCGCCTCCTCCCAGCCGGCGGGGACGGGGGCCAGGCGCCGGCGCTCCGCCTCGCACTCGAAGCCCAGCCACCCGCCTTCGAACCCCGGGCGCACGTTGGCGGCGGAGCCGGGATAGGTGTCCCAGGCCCGCCACGATACGCCGCCGTCGTCGGTGAACTCGCGGTACGCCATCGCCCCGTCTGTTTGGCTGGCCGAACGATCCCCATGCGGAATATGCAGCGCAGCAGACAGCGGCGGAAGGTGCTTGTGTAACAGGTGCGCCCATGCTTGACGGGCGTGCCGGGAGGTGCCACCTTCGGCGTCCGCGTGCCGCCCCTGCGCCGACGGGGCGGAAGCGGAGTGACGGAAGCTCACCGGGAGGGCGGGTGGCCGATAGCCATATCTCCGACGAGGCGCGGCGGCTGATCGCCGACCGCATCCCGTCGGCCGAGATGCTGGAGATCCTCCTGCTCCTGGCCGGCGCCTCCGAGCGCGGGTGGACGGCGGACGAGGTGAGCCGGCAGGTCTTCACCGTGCCCGCCGCCGCCATCGCGTCTCTGGAGGGGCTGGTGGGGCAGGGGCTCGCCGCGTCGGACGGGGCGGCGAACCCCACGTACCGGTTCGCCCCCGCCACCCCCCAGCTGGAGCGGCAGGTGGCGGCGCTGGCGGCCGCGTACCGCGAGTCGCGGGTGGCGGTGATCCAGCTCGTCTTCGCGCGCCCTTCGGACCCGCTCCGCAGCTTCGCCGACGCCTTCCGGATGAGGAGGGACTGACCGTGGCAACCCTGGTCTACGTGCTCTGCGCGCTCACGAGCAGCGCCTGCGCCTTCCTCCTCCTGCGGGGGTACGGGCGGAGCCGCGTCCGCCTCCTCCTGTGGAGCGGGCTCTGCTTCGCGGGCCTGGCGCTGAACAACATCCTGCTGGTCATCGACATGCGCGTGGTGCCGGAGATGGACCTCTCCGTCTGGCGCACCCTTCCCGCCCTGGCCGGGATCGGGCTCCTCCTGTACGGCTTCGTATGGGACACCCGATGATTGCGGCGCGGTCGGGCGTCCGCAGGAGGTGCCCGTGGTCCAGTTGATCTCGGGGGCGTTGGTCGCCGGCTACCTGGTGGCGGCCCTCTTCTTCCTCCGCTTCCATCGCGAGACGGGCGACCGACTCTTCCTGGCGTTCGCCGTGGCCTTCACGATCCTGGCGGGGCAGCGGGTGGCGCTGGCGCTCATCCCCATCCAGGACCGCAGCGACGTCATCATCTACGGACTGCGCCTTCTTGCCTTCGTCCTGATCCTCGCCGCGATCGTGGACAAGAACCGAAAGAACGCGTAGCCCGCGAAGGTAGAGAGGGCCGCTAAATCCTACAATACCCACGCTTTAACTCGTTCGCGCGGAGGCACGACGAGAGCGGGGGGCGCTCCTTCCAGAGCGCCCCCCGCCGTTTTCCGTGTGCCTCCGCGTGAGGCTGGCCGCTTACTGTTGCGCGGGGAGCTGGATCATGGGGACCGCGTTGCCGCTGACCTGCGGCATCTTGCCGTCCCAGCGCTTGGTCATCTCGTACTGCACCAGCGTGTTGGTGATGCTCTGGCTCAGCAGGCGGTTCGCCTCGGCCTGGGCGCGCGCTTCGGCCAGGATCGCCATTGCGCGGCCGGCGGCCTTGATGGAGTCGCCCTGCGCCTGGAACGTGTTCTTCTGCAGCTCGTTCTGCGCGGTCAGCGCCTGCTGCTGCATCACGTTCTTGGTGTTGATGGCCTCCATCACCGCGCCCGGCGCGCGGATCTCGTTGATGGTGAACTGCTTCACCATGAAGCCGTACTGCCCCAGCCGGTTGGAGATCAGCGCCTGCGCCTTGGCCACCGTCTCGGCCTTCTTGGGACCCAGGATCGCCGCGATCTCCTCGCTCCCCACCACCTCCTGCAGCGCCTGCCGGATGGCCTGCTTCACGTAGCCGTGCTGGATGGACTCGATGTCCGTCCGAAAGGTGGAGTACAGCGACGGCGTCTTGCTGGGGTCCAGCTCGAAGGAGAGCGACACGTCCAGCGACACCGGCTGCCCCTCGACGCTGTTGACGTTGATCTCGTCGTTCTGCTTCGACCCGTCGCCGGTGGCCGCGGTCAGCACCAGCGTCTGCATGAAGACGGGGTACTCCTCGACGCCGGTGGTGATCGGGTTTCTGAAGTGCATCCCCGGCCCCAGCGGCTTGGGATCGACGCCGCCGCCCAGCTTGTGGATGATGATCCCCACGTTCCCCGGGTTGATGTACGTGACCGTGGTGGGGATCACCGCCAGGAGGAGCACGCCGCCGATCAACAGCGGCGCCTTCCCCAGCAGCGCGCCGAACGGGTTGGTGCGGCCGATGCGGCTCCCTGAGCGGCCGGTGGGGATCTGCGTGGTAGGCATACTGTGTTGGAGCTCCGCGTTCTACAGGTTGTGGGCGGCTCCCATCCGGGGCGCCCGTGCGGCTTCGGCATGACGCCGGGCCACGGAGATTGGTACGTTTCGGTGGGGGCCCGGTTTCACTCCGCTCCGGCGGGATCGGCTACCCGGAACGCGACGAATCGGCTGCGTGCCGCGCCACGGATGTGGCCTCTCCACAACGGTGGGGTGGTTGCAGTGTGTGTCCGCCAGGGCACTGAACGCAAGGATTCTGGCCGATCCCTTCCCCGCGCCAGGCGTAGGTTGGCCGTGGACGGATCTTGTGGGGCATCACGCGGCGCGGCTACTCTGGTGTGCCCGCCGGCAGAGGATCCTGCCGCTTCCCACGCTCCAGGAGCGGTTCCCAATGCGCTGCCGTTCAGTCTCTCCGAGATGGTTCGCGGTGATGGTGCTCGCGTCGATCTTCGTGCTGGGCGGCCCGCCCGCCGCGGCGCAGCAGGTGCTCGACAACCGGAGCGTAATCCAGCTGACCGCGGCGGGGGTGGACCCGGCGGTCATCGTGGCCGCGATCGAAGGCTCACGCTCCGCCTTCTCCACCGGCGTGAACGACCTGGTGGCGCTCAGCAACGCGCGCGTGCACCGCGACGTGATGCTGGCGATGCAGGCCGCCGTCGCGCGGCGCGGGGCGCCCAAGGGAGCGCCGCCCCCACGCCCGGCCGCGCCGCCGGCCCCGGCCCTGCCCACCCACTTCGGCGTGTTCGTCGCGCGAGAAGCGGGGGGCATCGACCCGATCGCCGAGGGGAGGCTTACCGTGGAGCGAACCACGGACAGCGCCGGGGTCACGACCGAGAAGCTGCGGATGCGGCACGGCCCCGAGCTGGCGGAGATGTTCGCGCTGGGAGCCCAGCCCACCTTCCTCGTCTATCTGCGCGACCCGGCCGCGCGCGTGAAGATGTTCGAGATCGAGACCGGTCTGGGGAGCGTGGGGGTGCCGCTCGGGCGCGAGATTCCGCTGCGCGCGGGTCCCGCCGGCGCCGACCGCCGGGCGTACCGGGTGACGCCCGCCGAGCCCCTCCGGTCCGGGGGCTACGCGTTCGTCATCGTCGAAGACAGCATGGCGTACGGTTTCGTGCACGCCAGGGGCAGAGTCAATCCGCCGGCGATGGATGTGGCGACGGCGCTCCGCAGGGCGCGCGCGGCGCGCGCACTCGGCACCCGGCTGGCGCCCGCCGCCGCCATGGCGGTCGTGCGGGCCACGCTCGCGGAGGAGAAGCTGCCGATTGCCCGCGACTTCGGCCCCGAAGGTCTGTTGATCACCCGCCGCGTTGTGCAGAGCGGCGGGTGGTTCGGCAAGGACGTCGCGATCCAGTTCGCGATCCTGGTGCAGCGGACTTCGAGCGGAAGCGTGATCCGTGTTGCCCCGGACGTGTACACCTCGGGCCTGCCGAGCGGCGCTGTGAAGCCGGCCCAGCTTTCCCGCACCCCCCTCGTGCCGGCATCCGCCCAGAGGCTCAGCGATCACGCGCAGTCGCTCTACACCGAGATCGAGTTCAATCTCCCGTCTCGCTGAGGGAACGGTGCGCGTGCCGCTTACCGGTGTATCGGTCGGAGCGGCGCCCCGGCCAGCGTCTCGATCGCGGCCTCGAACGCCCTGAACTCGTCGGGCGCTTCGCCCTCGTGCTCCAGCCCGTGCCGGTCCGGGTACGCGTTGCCCCCGCTGGACTCGACCTTTGCGCCCGGCGCCACGATGCGCAGGCTCCATCCTCCGCCATCCACGATGCCCTCGGCCATGTAGCGCGGCCGCCAGCGCCGCACGCCCGCGTCCGCCGCCGCCGTCCAGAACGCGCGCCACGCTTCCGCCGAGGGAACGGTGCGGATGCTGTCCGGGCGGGTTCCAGGGTGGGCGCCCCACGGCATGCGGACCAGCAGCACCGTATCGCCGCGCAGCTCCACCTTGCCGGAACCGACCGCGAAGCCGCCGACCGAGTATTCGAGCTCCCGCGGCGCGCCCTCGCGCGGAAGGGGTCCGGTCGGGTCGTCGCACGAGGCGAGGAGCGCGGCGGCGAGGATCACCGGGATGGCGCGAGAAAGCATGGGTGTTTCAGGTGCGAGTTTCGTGACTGAAGCGGGTTTCCCACAAACGCCGCTGCCACACGAATCCTGACAGCGAACAGCGGCCTCACACAGAGCCACAGAGGAGACAACAATAGAACGGAGAGGAGTTCCTTCCATTCTTTCTGTTCACCTCTGTGTCTCTGTGTGATGGTTATTCCCGCGGCTCCGTGATGCGCCCGGGGATCAGCGCGTCCTTGCCGAAGCGGGCGCGCAGGCGGTCGGTGATCTCGGAGAGCTTGCGGTCGCGCTCGCTCTCCACGCCGCCGGGGGCTTCGAAGAGGAGCGGCTCGGCGTCCACGTCCTCGCCGAGCTTGGAGACGCCCACACCCAGCAGCCGGATGCCGCCCCCGCGCTGCTCGCGAAGCTGGCGGAGGAGCTGGCGCGCGACCGCGAAGATCGCGCGGTCCGACTCCAGCGGCTCGGGTAGCGTGCGGCTCGCGGAGCGGTCTGTGAAGTCGGCGTAGCGCAGGCGCACCGTCACCGTGCGCGCCTTCATCCCCTCCTTGCGCAGCGATGCGCCCGTCTCCGTGGCGAGGTACAGGAGGCGGGTCTCGATCTCGCGCTCGTCGGTGAGGTCGCGCGGAAAGGTGCGCTCGTGCGAGACGGACTTCTGCGGCGAGCGCGGCGTGACTTCGGAGCTTCCCTCGCCGCGAATGACGGTGTGGAGCCACCGCGCCCGCGCCGGACCGAGCCACGCCGTCAGCGTCACAAGGTCCAGCGGGAGCGCCTGGTGCACGGTGGTGACACCGCGGCGGCGGAGCGCTTCGGCGAAGGAGGGGCCCACGCCGGGGAGGTCCGCCAGTTCCCAGCGCAGCATGAAGTCCTGCTCGCCGCCGGGCGGGACCACAAAGATCCCCGCGGGCTTGTTCACCCCCGCCGCCATCTTGGCCAGCATCTTCGACGTCGCGCCGCCGATGGAGACGACGATCTCCGTCCGCTCGCGCACCGCGGCCTGCATGCGGCGCGCGGTCTCCTCGAGCGGCTCGTTGTGGTAGAGGAGCTCGGTGCCGGTGAGGTCCAGGTAGAATTCGTCGACGCTCGCGGCCTCCACCAGTGGGGAGAACTCGTCGAGGACGGCGCGCACCTCCACGTGCTTGCGCTTCACCATCTCGCCGGGGACGGGGGCGAGGGTCGCGCGGGGGCAGAGCTGGAGGGCGCGCGCCATCGGCATCCCCGCGTGCACGCCGTACTTGCGCGCCGCGTAGCTGGCCGAGGTCACCACGCCGCGCCCATCCGGCCGGCCGCCCACGATCAGCAGCTCGGCACGCCCCGCGCCCTCGGGGTCCGCCAGCTGCGCGCAGCGGACGAAGTACGAGTCGCAGTCGGCCAGCAGGATGCGGCGGGGGCGTGCGTCGGCGGACATCGGGTGCGGTTGCGGGTGATCGATGCGCTTCCATACACCGGAACGCGGCGGATGGGCGAGGAACGGCGCCTCACACAGAGCCACAGAGGGAACCTGCAAGGGGAAGGGAAAGGGATTCAGCGCAGTCGTTCGAGGAGGTCGAGGGCGTTGGTGGTGGCGGCACCGGAGGCGGTGTTGTCGAAGATGCACCAGGTGGATGCATTCCGCTCTGTGGCTTCTTGGAGCGAGGCGGCGAGGGTGTCCAGGTAGGAGGGCGGGTAGTCGGAGTAGTAGATGCGCGGCGAGCCGTGCAGGCGGTAGTAGACCAGCTCGGGCCAGCCGCCCGGCTCCGCGGCTTCCGGAACGCGCGCGGGGTCCGCGGCGACGCGCGTGACGCGTTGCTCGATCAGCAGCGCATCCGCGGCTGCGGCGAACCAGGTGGGGTGGCGCGGCTCGCAGGCGACCGGGCCGGCGTGGCGCTCACGCAGGGTGCGAAGGAATGCGCCCGCGATGTCTTCATCGAACGCAAGGCTCGGCGGGAGTTGGACGAGAAGGCATCCCAGCTTCGCGCCGAGGCCCGATGCCTCGCCCAGGAAGCGGTCGAGCGGCTCTTCGGCGCCTGCGAGCTTGGCGGTGTGCGTGATCTCGCGCGGCAGCTTGACGGAAAAGCGGAACGCATCCGGAACGGCGTCCGCCCAGCGCGTGTAGGTGGTCGGGCGGTGCGGGCGGTGGAAGGAGGAGTTGATCTCCGCCGCCAGGAATACGCTCGCGTAGCGCTGGAGGTGCGTGCCTTCCGCGGGGAAGCGCGGCTGGTCCTTGAGCGGCAGGCTCCACCCCGCGCATCCGACGTACGCGGGCGGGGCTGGTGTGGGATTGGGATTCATCCCGCCAAACTGAGTCCGGCCCGCCGGGCGCAGCAAGGGGGTGGGCCGCGGCATCGTTGTGCTGCGCGCCATTATCCGGTATCCTGCAACGTGAGGGCGCCCAACGAAGCCCGAGCTACGCGGTAGGAGTAGTGCCGCCCGGTGCGGACGTGCGAAACAGCTCAACCTTTCTTCAGAGGTCCACGTGCTCAACCGAAAGATGGCCGCCCTGCTCCTGGTGCTGGCGACGACCGCCGCCTGCGAGCGAAGCACGACGGGCGCGCGCGACGAGTCTCCGTCCGCCGAGGCGCCCCAGCTCACGGAGTTCGGCGACGGGCTCTTTGCCGCGCCCGACGCCGCGGGCACGGCCAGCTTCGACCTGAACGCGGGCGCGGGCACCTTTGAGCGCACGCACGCATGCCCGGCTGGCGGCAGCGTGACGGTCTCCGGCACGGTGGACCGCACGATCGACCGCACCACGCAGACCGGCTCGATGTCCGTGAACGCGAAGCGGGTGGAGAACGCATGCGCCTTCAAGCAGCGCAACGGCGTCACCGTGACTGTCACCGGCCAGCCCCACACCGCGATCGGCGTGACCGCGAGCTTCAACAAGGGCGTGCCCGGCGTGCTCACCCAGACGCAGAAGGGCGCCTTCGCGTGGACGCGGAGCAACGGGAGGAGCGGCACCTGCTCGATCGACCTGACCTCGACCTTCGATCCCGCCACGCGCACCGCGACCATCAAGGGCAGCTTCTGCGGCCGCCCCGTGGACGAGACGCGCACCCGCACGCCCTGATCCAGTCTTCATCGCAACGCAGCAAAGGAGGCCGAACCCCCGCCGGGTTCGGCCTCCTCTCGCATATCCCTCCGCGCCTTTCCGTCCCCCTCTGCGTCTCTGTGTGACGCGGTTCAGGGACGCTCGGCGGCGGCACCCGGCCCGCGGAATACGACGCCGTTCTTCATCACCCACCGCACCGCACGCGTCGCACGGATGTCGCGCGTGGGATCGCCATCGACGGCCACGAGGTCGGCGAGGAGCCCGGGGCGCACCGTTCCGAGCCGGTCCGCGAGTCCAAAGAGGCGCGCGTTGACGGAAGTCGCGGCCATCAGCGCCTGCACGGGCGTCATCCCGTAGTCCACCATCAGCTCCAGCTCGCGCGCGTTGTCGCCGTGCGTGTAGACGCCCACGTCGCCGCCCATGCAGATGGTGACACCGGCCTGCAGCGCCGCGCGAAAGGAGGCGCGCTTGTCCCGGATGCGCGCCGGCTCGGGATCCACCCCTTTGCGCCACCCACGGTACTGGAGGATGGCGTCGCCCGCCGCGAGCGTGGGGCAGAGCGCCGTGCCGCGCGCCTTCATCAGCCGGAAGACCTCGAGCGTGCCGTTGTCGCCGTGCTCGATGGTGGCGGCGCCGGCGGCGGCTGCGCGGCGCATCCCCTCGGGCGTGGAGGCGTGCACCGCCACCGGGCGCCCAGCATCGCGCGCGGCCTCCACCGCCAACCGGATCTCGGCCTCGGAAAAGGTGGGGCGCGACGGCTCGTCCGGGCCCCAGCGGTAGTCGCCGTACAGCTTCACCCAGTCCGCGCCCCGCCCGATCTGCCCGCGCACGGCACGGAGAAGGCCGTCGGTTCCGTCCGCCTCTTCCGCGCCCACGGGGAAGTTCACCTCGCTGGCACCCTTGGGCCCGTAGCTGCCGCTGGCGACGATGGCGAGCGTCGAAACCTGCATCCGTGGCCCGGGGATGATCCCCTGCGCGATGGCGTCGCGGAGCCCCACGTCCGCCCAGCCGGCGCCCTCCGTCCCCAGGTCGCGCACGGTGGTGAAGCCGGCCATCAGCGTGGCGCGTGCGTGCGCGGTGGCGCGGGCGACGCGCAGCGCTTGCGACTCCCGCAGCACCTGGTCGTCCCACGACGTCTCGTTGTACGGGTGGAGGAGGAGGTGCGAGTGCCCCTCGATCATCCCCGGCATCAGCGTGGCGCCGGGGAGATCCACCACCCGCGCGTCGGCCGGCGCCCGCACGGCGGACGCGGGTCCCGCGGCTTCGATGCGCGCGCCGCGCACCAGCACCACCCATCCCTCGTGCGGCGCGGCAGCCACGCCGTCCCACAACCGCGCCGGGCGAATGAGCACGGCCTGCGCGGGCGTCTGCGCGGCGAGCGGGAGGGCGCTGAGTGCAAGGAGAAGCGTGAGGAGCGTTCGCATGGTGCGGCGGTGCAGGGTGGCTGTTCGTCCGTTTCCCCAACCTACCACGCGCGGCCTGACACCGAAACGGAAGGCCTCACACAGAGCCACAGAGGGTATGGAAAGAGCAACGGAGAGAGGTCCTCCGCGGCTTGTAGTTCCCTCTGCGTTCTCTGTGTGAGGCTTCTTTACATGCACGCGATGGCGGCCTCGTACGCGTCGGCGAGCGCCGCCTTGCGCTCGCGCAGCGGGAGGTAGCCGGTTCGGCGCGCGTGGAGCCAGCGGAACAGGTCGACCTTCCACTCGGGCTCGCCAGCGAGGGCGGCGTCCATGGCTTTCTCCGGACCGAATACGGCGGATCGAGCGCCGACATCAAGTGCGTGCGCCTCCAGCACGTCGAAGAGGTGAAGCGCGCGCCACGGATCGTATCCGGCGGCCAGGCACAGGTTGAATCCGTGCGCGTCCGCCTCCGCCTCGTGCTCAGGGCCGTGCAGGCGCTGCCGCGCCATCCACACGAGCGGTGAGGCGCCGTCCAGGTGCCCCAGATCGTGGTGAGCGATCTCGTGCGCGACGATCATCGCGACGGCGTCTTCGTACATGCACCGCTCCATCAGCCGGCGCGAGAGGTAAACCCACCGTCCCGGCGCCGTGAACGCGTTGACCTCCGCCGTCCAGAGCACTTCCACGTGCAACCGCTCCTCCGGCGGCCTTTCCGCCTGCAGCCGGTCCGCAACGCTCCGCGCCTGCTCCAGCGCCCACGTTTCGCGCTCGTGGCAGAACCCCTCGGTCAGGATGCGGTGCAGGAATGCGCCGCTCGCCAGCTCCTTGTCGTCGCGCGGGAGCGCCGGCTCGGCGCCCTCCATCTCGTCCGGCCGAAGCACGGGGAAGTTCCACAGCGCGAGATAGAGCTGCCGTACGCCGCACGCGACAACGCAGAGGACGATCAGGAGCAGGAAGACGCGCGGCAGCATCGCGGGGGTGTGGGTTCGGGAGTCCGGCGGACCGCGTTCGGCCAGCTCGGCGCCCGTTCCCCTACGATGCGGTGACCCGGCGCGTTTCGGTGGAGGATGTTATGCGGCGGCGTGGATCGAGATGGCGGAGAGGGAGGGCAGACACGCAGGTCTGCCCCTACGGGTGCCGGTGCGAAGCGCGGAGGGCGAGGCGGGGGCGGGCACGGGCGCGATGAATCGCGCCCCTACCAGATCTGTGCGGTTCTCCCCCTCACCCGCCCTGCGCCCCCGCAGGCGGGGGAGGGGGCCGGGGGGAGGGGGCCGCGCGCTGGAGCCGTTCGCGCCAGCGCGGGTCCTCGAGGATCATACGGATCCAGGGCGTGTAGGCGTCGGGATGAACCTCGGCGTCACGGGCGAGATCGTCGAGCGGGGCCCAGCGCCAGCCGTCCACCTCGGCGGGATCGGGGGCGGGGGCGCCCTCCCAGCGGCCCACGAAAACGTGGTCGAGCTCGTGCTCCACCAGGCCGCCGCCCACCTCCGCGCGATAGGTGAAGGCGAAGGCGGGGCGGAGGTCGCACTCGAAGCCCATCTCCTCGCGCAGGCGGCGGCGCGCGGCGGCGTCGACGGGCTCGCCGGGGCGCGGATGGCTGCAGCAGGTGTTCGTCCACTGGCCGCCGGAGTGGTACTTGGCGGATGCGCGGCGCTGGAGCAGCACGTCGCCGTCGCGGTTGAAGACGAACACGGAGAGCGCGCGATGCAGCCGCCCCTCCACGTGCGCGCGCTGCTTCTCCAGCGTGCCGACTTCGGCGTCGCTCTCGTCCACCAGGACGACGCGTTCTTCGGGGTTGGGCGGGTTCATGCCGGAATTTACACGCGCACGCCGCGCCGCACCACGACCGGTGACCCCTCGGCGACGAACGCCGAGCGGGGCGGTGCGGTGAGCGCTTCGGCGAAGGCGGGGCCGTAGAGCGTGGCCACGTCGGCGTCGAGCTGGTGCGTCCGCGCGTCCCACACGCGCCACGACGGGTGCTCCACCCGGTACTCCACCGTGCCGCCGCCGCGCTGCGCCGCGTATCCCCAGTAGTGCTCGGTGATGAACTCCGCCTCCGAGCCCGCGACGAGCGGCCGCGGCTCGCCGTGCGTGGTGGCGCGCAGGGCGGACCAGCGGCCGCCGTGCTTCCAGCCGTACTCCACGTGGCGGCCGCCGTCGTCCAGCGGCGCGATGCGGTGGCGCATGGGCATGGCGGCGTACTGCTCGTTGTAGATCACGCGCGCCGCCGTCGCGATCGTCCAGCGCGGCACGATCTCGCGCACGAACACCACGCCCCGCCGCCACCCCTCCGGCCCCCGCCGGCGCACGTAGAAGCGCAGGTTCACCTCCTCGAAGTCGCGGTGGAAGGGGATCGGCACCCCCAGCACCCGCGTGTCCAGGAAGAGGAAGCCCACCATGCTGGCGTACGTGGTGCCGCCCCACGCATCCAGCTCCGTCCCGGCGGGTACGAGCGGGCGCAGGGCGGCCGGATCGACCTCGAAGTTGAGCATCACGAGGTCGCGCCACTGCGCCGTCAGGAAGCAGCCGGGGAACGCGGTGGGTTCTTCCGGCATCGTGGGCGTGGGGACGAACTGGCAAGGAGACACGGAGAAGACGCCTCCTCTCTTTCGCCCCTCGTTGCGGTTCATGGCGAACGCTCCAGGTTTTGGGGGCCGCACGAGTCCGCGGGCAATCGGCGCGCCGGGAGATCGCGCCCGTGTTTGCGGGCGATCCGCGCGGCGCCTATCGTGGACGCTGATCGCCCCCGCGTCACCCTCGCTCCGGGAGGAAGAACATGGCCCCCTCGCTCACCCCCGTCCAGCAGCGCGCGCTAGACGAGCTGCTGCACGCGCTGCGTCCCGGACGCGTGGTCGCGTTCTCAGGCGGGGAGGGTGCGGGAAAGACGACGGTGCTCCGCGCGGCGCACGCGGCGCTCGGTGGCGCATGGCTGAGCGCCGGCGACCTGGCGGAAGTCGCGGACGGCCGGCATCCGCTGGCACTGGAGGAGGCGTTCCACCGGCTCATGGTGGACGCCCTCGCCCGGCACGACACGGTGCTGGTGGACGATTTCCACCTGCTGGGGATGGTCGTGGGGATGTCGCACATGTATCCCCGCATGAACTGGATCTACGCCTCGCTGGTGGCGCTGGGGAACCGGGTGGAGGAGATGGGGAAGCGGCTGGTCGTCGCCGCCGATCACAACCCCGTGACGCAGGGATGGCGCGTCGCGCACCAGGTCATGCTCGACGCGCCCAGAGCAGAGGACTACCGCGCGCTCTCCGCCGCCTACCTGGATCCCGCGGACGTGGCGCGGCTCGACTTCGGGCGCATCTTCCGCTTCGCGCGGCGGATCAGCGCCCGGGCGCTTCGGCGCGCCTGCGAGTCGCTCCCCCCCGGCCCCGCGGTGGACACGGACGCCTTCGTGGAGCACCTGCGCACGCGCCACCTGGTCAGCAACGTGGACCTGGGCGAAGTGCAGGCGGTGGACCTGCACGACCTCAAGGGCGTCGACGACATCATCCGCGCCCTGGAAGCCAACGTCATCCTCCCGCTGGAGAACGCCGAGCTGGCGGCCGAGTTCGGGCTCAGGCCCAAGCGCGGTGTACTCCTGGCCGGCCCGCCGGGAACGGGAAAGACGACGGTGGGACGCGCACTCGCCCACCGTCTGCGGAGCAAGTTCTTCCTCGTGGACGGAACGCTCATCTCGGGGACCAGCGGCTTCTACTCGCGCCTCGCGGCCATCTTCGAGGCGGCCAAGCAGAACGCGCCCGCCGTGATCTTCATCGACGACAGCGACGTCATCTTCGAGGGCGGCGGGGAGCTGGGGCTGTACCGCTACCTGCTCACCATGCTGGACGGGCTGGAGAGCGAGAGCGCGGGCCGCGTCTGCCTGATGATGACCGCGATGGACGTCGGCAGCCTTCCCCCGGCCCTGGTGCGCTCCGGCCGCATCGAGCTCTGGCTGGAGACGCGCCTCCCTGACGAGGAAGCGCGCGCCGCCATCCTGGCCGACCGCTGCGCCGGCCTCCCCGCCGCGGTCGGTGCCGTCGACGTGCAGCGCCTGGCCGCCTCCACCGATGGGCTGACCGGCGCCGACCTCGCACGGCTGGTGGAAGATGGCAAGATCTTGGTGGCGTACGACCGCTCGCGCGGTGAGGCGGAGGACGAGCCCACCGCGTACTTCCTCCGCGCAATCGAGACGGTGCGCGCCAACAAGGAGCGCTACGCCGAGGCCGAAGCCCGTGCCCGCGAGCGCCGCCCCACGCGCTCCCCGATGTTCGACATGATGGAGGGGATGGGTTTCGCGTACTCGATGGGCGAGGTGGACCCCGAGAGCGGCCTGCCCACGGACACCCACTTCCCGATGTTCGGCATGGGACCGCCGGGGTAGGGAGCCGCCGGCAGTCGGTGCGGATGAAGGCGCGGGCGGCCACGCGTGGGGCGCCCCTGCGAGGTTAGGGTGCGAGTGGCGTGGGTTCGGGCGCGGGCAATGGTGGGCGGACACGCAGGTCCGCCCCTACGAGGCATCGCGCAGATGCACGCGAACTCCCCCTCCCCCAGGCGGTTTTGGGGGAGGGGGATGCGTCGCGGAGCGACGCTGGGGGTGAGGGTCACAACCCCCCCAGCTCCTCCGACAGCGTCCTCGACACGCTCGACCAGTCGTAGCGGTCCCGCGCCACGCGGAAGAGCGCTTCCTTGTGGCGCTCGCCCATTTCCAGCGCGATGGGGACGTGGCGGACGATGTCGGCCACGGTGCGCTCGGGGGCGGGGTCCAGCTTCATCGCCTCGGCGGCCTCGGGGGGGAGCACGGTGGCGACCGAGTCGATGCTGGCCTTCATCCCGCCGAAGTAGGTGCCGAGCGGGAAGGCGCCGCTCGCCAGCGCCTCCAGGAAGACGAGCGGGCCCGCTTCCTTGACGACGGATGGGAAGACGGCGGCGTCGCAGCAGGGGAAGAGGTAGCGCAGCTCGGCGTGCGTGAGGTAGCCGGTGAAGATCACCCGGTCGCGCCGCACGTGCCGCCTGCCGGCGTCGAAGTAGGCGTCCAGCTCGCCGCGCTCGCGCAGGCTGTCCAGGAAGCGCGCGACCTTGGTGAGCTCGGTGGAGCCGCCCTCGCCCTCGGGGTCGCCCTCCATCTCGCGGCCGCGGGCCACGACGTCGGCGAAGACCTCGCGCGCGCCGTGCTCCAGCGCCCAGAGCATCGCCTCCAGCGGCTCGCGCAGGGGGCCGTGGCCGACCACCACCAGCCGCATCTCCGGGTTGCGCTCCAGGAGCAGGGGTAGGGCGGCGACGACCTCCTGCACCCCCTTGGCCGAGATCAGGCGGCCGACGTAGAGGAGCGTGGGCTCGCGCTCCCAGTCCACGCCGTCCAGCTGCGTCTCCAGCGCCGCATCGGGGAGCTTGGCGACGTAGCCGCGACCCGCCGCCAGCGCCTCGTTCAGCGCCGCGCCAGTCAGGTCGTTGCGCAGAGCGGCGAGCATGGCGTCCGTCTGCGCGGGGGTGCGGCCGCGGTCGAGGCCGGCGAGCGACTCGCGGAGCTGGGCTGCCTTGCGGGGACGCTCCGCGCGCGCCACGGGCTCGAACTGGCTGGTGTCCACGCCCAGGTGCAGGTCCACCATCTTCTCGTCCAGCCCGGGGACGCTGGTGAAGACGGTGCTCACCCTCCCCCGCATCTCGGAGCCGATCACGAAGATGCGTCCCGCGGCCGTGAACGCCTCCGTCGCCAGGCGTAGGAAGCGCTCGTCGCGCTTGACGGCGTACTCCAGCGCGCTGCCGTGCGGCATGATGGAGAACGGAATCCCCTCCGAAGCGCCCACTCGCTGTGCCACCACCGACATGAGCACGGCGTGGTTCGCGTGCATGGCCGTGATCCCGTTCTCGCGCACGACGCGGGTGAGCGCGCGGACGTTGCGCTCCATGTACGACTCGATCGCCGCGTCGTCGAGGTCCACCATGGGGACGACGTTGGTGAACTCTTCGTACTTGTCCCACACGTACACGGGGAGGGTGTCGCCCAGAACCGGCTTGTGGAGGATGCAGCAGCCGGGGTGGTCGCCGTCTTCTCGCCGGTAAAAGGTCTCGACGGTGCCGTCCGGGTGGTAGTGGCGCGCTTCGGCGATGAAGGGGTAGCGCTCGGGATGGTTCTCCTGCGCCATCAGGTGGACCGTCTCCCCCTGGCGGCAGAGCGACTCCACGACGGAGCGCGTCCACAGGTTGCTTCCGGAGCCTTCCAGCAGGTACCCGTGCAGGATGCAGATCATGGCGCTCTCTCGCGGCGTGGTGGGGGGCGGGACGTGCGCCCCCGGTCGCAAGAGCGCGGCCAGCCGCCGGAGCGCGCGCCGTGGAGGGACTTGTAGCGCGCGGCCGGGGGACGTAAGCTGTGCGGCGAAGCCTGTCTTCCACCCGCGGACAACGGTCAATGGATCCCAAGATCTTGGAGTCGGCGCGCTCCTGTTTTCCCGCCGCGTCCGGCGCGCTGACGCTCGGCGCGGTCGTGCACGACGGCGCCTGCCACCCGGAGCCGCTCGTCGGGCTCCCGCTTTCGATGATCAACCGCCACGGCCTCATCGCCGGCGCCACGGGCACGGGGAAGACCAAGACGCTGCAGCTCATCGCCGAGCAGCTCTCCGCGGCCGGCGTGCCCGTCTTCCTGTCCGACGTCAAGGGTGATCTCTCCGGGATAGGCGCCCCGGGCGAGGCCAGCGACCGCGTCAACTCGCGCGCCGCGGATACTGGCTACGCGTGGAAGCCGCTCGCCGCGCCGGTCGAGTTCCTGAGCCTCACGGGGAAGCACGGCGCGCAGGTTCGTGCGACGGTCTCGTCGTTCGGACCGGTGCTCCTGGCGAAGGTGCTGGGGCTGAACGCGACGCAGACGAGCGTGCTGAGCCTCGTCTTCAAGTACTGCGACGACAAGGGCCTGCTCCTCCTCGACTTCTCCGACCTGCGCGCCGTCCTGCAGCACCTCACCGGCGACGGCGCGGACGAGCTGGCGCAGTACGGCGGGATGTCGAAGGCCACCGTCGGGGTGCTGCTGCGCGAGATGATTGAGCTGGAGCAGCAGGGCGCGGAGGACTTCTTCGGCGAGCCCGAGTTCGACCTGGACGACCTGATGGAAGTGGAGGCGGACGGACGCGGACGCGTGAGCGTGCTGGAACTGCAGGACGTGCAGGACCGCCCCGCACTCTTCAGCACCTTCATGCTCTGGATGCTGGCGCGCCTCTACAACCAGCTCCCCGAAGTGGGCGACGTCGACCGGCCGAAGCTGGTCTTCTTCCTGGACGAGGCGCACCTTCTGTTCGACAACGCGAGCGAGGCGCTGCTGAACCAGGTGGAGCAGGTGGTGCGGCTGATCCGCTCCAAGGGCGTCGGCGTCTTCTTCATCACGCAGAACCCGCGCGACGTGCCGGCCGAAGTGCTGGGGCAGCTCGGCCACCGCATCCAGCACGCCCTGCGCGCCTTCACGCCGGACGACGAAAAGGCGCTCCGCTCCGCCGCGCGCACCTTTCCCAAGACCACCTTCTACGACATCGAGGAGACGCTCACCACGCTCGGCATCGGTGAAGCGCTCGTGACCACTTTGTCCACGAACGGCGTCCCGACGCAGCCGTTCGCCACGCGCATGGTGCCTCCCGCGTCGCGCATGGGCCCGCTCACCGCCACGGAGCTCGCGGACGTCAACGAGCGCTCCGAGCAGGTGCGCCGCTACGCCACAGACATCGACCGTGAGAGCGCCCGCGAGATGCTCGCCGACCGCGCCGCGCCGGTTCCCGGCAAGGAGGAAGAGGAGCAGGACGACGCCCCCGAGAAGCCGCGCACCCGCCGCGAAAAGGAGGCGCCGAGCGCCCTCGACAAGATCCTCAAATCGCCGCTCACGCGCACCGTCGCAGGCGCCATCACGCGCGGCATCATGGGCGCGCTCCTCGGCGGCACCTCGCGCAGCCGCAGCCGTCGGCGCCGGTAGGTCTCACGCAGAGGCGCAGATACGCAGGAGAGGAAAAAGAACGGAGGGGGAGATGCTTCTTCTCCGTTGTTCTCTTCCTGCGTCTCTGCGCCTCTGCGTGAAATTGCAGTTATGCGATGCCCGCCTTCCCGCCGACGTGTGCCCAAAGCGCCCGCTCCAGCAGCACCGGCGTCCACTCGCCGCCCAGGTCGCGGGCGGCGGAGCGGAGCGCGTCCGCGTACTTGGCGTAGTAGCCCAGCGTCCACGCGACCGGGCCAAGGCCGGGAAGCTGCGCCGCCACCAGCTCGTCGAAGAACGGGTAGATCTCCGGCGCCGCTGCTGAGGCCGCCGCCGATGCGGTCGCCGGGCCGACGCCCTTGAGCTTCGCCAGCTCGGAGACGGGCGCAGTCGGGTGCGGGATTCGGGCGAGCGCGGCCGTGCTCGTCTCTACCACGGACGCGGGGTCGTTGCCGCGCACCAGCACCAGGTTCGGCGCGCGCCACACCCCGCGCGCCATCTTCCACTCCGTCAGCCGCACCAGCTCGGGAAGCGTGACGTGCGCCGGGCTACGGGCGCCGATCAGCCCTGGCAGCTCCTCTCGGTACCAGCGGTCCAGCTCGGGAAGCCGCGCGACACCCTGCCGCTCGACCACGGCGGTGTAGTCGTCGAGTGCGCGGCGCAGCGTCTTCGGGTCCGGTATCGGCACGTCGGAGGGGGGCAGGAGGGGAGCGATGGTCAGCGGTGAAGCTGTCCCGCGTCTGCCCCGAGTGCAAGCATCACGGCACCGCGACGCCACACCAGTGTACTCACCGCACCGCCACCACCGAAAAGGCGGATCAAGAGCCACGCACCCTCACGCGCCTCGAAGCCGGCCCGCCGGAGTCGAGGCGCGTTCCCAAGTGAGAAGAACACGATGTCGAACGACGCGCGCACCATCGCGGAGCGCATCCGCGCCGCGGCGGAGCTGCTGGAAGAGGTGGTCGCCGACCGCGCCCTGCTGGCTGAGGTGAGCGAGGAGGAGCGCAACCGCTTCCTCCGCGCCACCGGCCTCATCGCCCGCCCCGACGCCAACGACCGCCGCCGCCTGCAGAAGGCCACGCGACGCGAGCGCCGCGCCGAGCGTGCCCAGCGCGCGGAAGAGGTGCTGTCGCAGCGCGGCATCCGCAAGCTGCGCCAGGAGCCGGTCTTCGTCACGCCGATGTTCGCGCCTGCGGGCTTCGGCTCGCCGTACCTGCTCACCGAGAAGTCGCAGGTGCCCACGCCGGACGTGCACAACTGCTACATCTGCAAGCGCGACTACACGGAGCTGCACCACTTCTACGACCAGCTCTGCCCGCCCTGCGCCGAGCTCAACTTCGCCAAGCGCGGCGAGACGGCCGACCTGACCGGGCGTGTGGCGCTGCTCACCGGCGGGCGCGTCAAGATCGGCTACCAGGCGGGGATCAAGCTGCTGCGCGCGGGCGCGCACCTGATCGTCACCACCCGCTTCCCGCGCGACTCGGCCGCGCGCTACGCGCAGGAGCCCGACTTCGCGGAGTGGGGGCACCGCCTGGAAATCTTTGGCCTCGACCTGCGCCACACGCCCAGCGTCGAGGCGTTCTGCCGCGAACTCCTGGCGACCCACGAGCGGCTGGACTTCATCGTCAACAACGCCTGCCAGACCGTGCGCCGCCCGCCCGAGTTCTACCGGCACATGATGGACGGCGAAACCGCGCGCCTGGACCAGATGCCCGAGCACGTGCGGCGCCTCCTCGGCTCGTACGATGCCCCCGCGCTCACCGCCGCCGCCCTCGTCCCCGCACGCACCGACGACGCGGTGGCCGGCCTGGCGCGCGCCGCGGAGCTGTCGCAGCTGCCACTCCTCCCGGAGGAGTTCTCGGTGGACCAGGCGCTCTTCCCGGCGGGCCGCCTCGACCAGGACCTGCAGCAGATCGACCTGCGCGACCGGAACTCGTGGCGGATGATGATGGACGAGGTCCCCGCCGTGGAGCTCCTGGAGGTGCAGCTCGTGAACGCGGTGGCACCCTTCATCCTCAACGCCCGCCTAAAGGCGCTGATGACGCGCACCCCCGAGCGCGACAAGCACATCGTCAACGTGTCGGCGATGGAGGGCCAGTTCTACCGACGCTTCAAGACGGCGCGGCACCCGCACACCAACATGGCGAAGGCGGCGCTCAACATGATGACGCGCACCTCCGCCGTCGACTACTACGCGAGCGGCATCCACATGAACAGCGTGGACACCGGCTGGGTGACCGACGAGGACCCGGCGGAGCTCGCCGCGCGCAAGACCGCCGAGCACGGCTTCCACCCCCCGCTCGACATCGTGGATGGCGCCGCGCGCATCGTGGACCCCATCATCAGCGGCATCAACACCGGCCAGCACGTCTGGGGCGCCTTCCTCAAGGACTACAAGCCGACGGACTGGTAGGCGGCGGTTGGATCAGGGTTCCGCGTCCGCCATAAGGGCGCGGAAGCCCGCTTGCTGAAAGTGCCGGTCCTCCGTAGCGGCGTCGTGTAGGCCCCGGTCCCGCATCACGACGAACGAGATGCAGTCGGTGAGTCCCCACTCCTTATCCGAGCGGCGCTCAAACAGATCCAGAGCTCGCGTCAGGAGCGTGGTGTCCACTGCAACCACGCTCATGTTTGGCTCGCCGTAGCAGCCGCGGATGAATTCAGCAGCGTGCCGTCGCAAGCCAGGGGTTCTGCTCAGGGCGTTCCCCACTTCGGCAAGCACGGCCTCAGTGATGACGACTTCCGGCGACTGCTTGACCCGCGCCGCGAGCGACTTAGCCCGCGGGTGATGTGAGTCCCGTGGGTTGAGGAGAGCCTGGACATAGGAGGTGTCCAGGAAGAGTCGCGCGGCGGGTGAGCGGAAGATCACTTCACGGACGACCGCTTCGGCGTCCCATACAGATAGTGGTCGTGCTCACTTGACCAATCGGCCGGCATCTCCACCGTTCCGGCGGTCCGCTCCAGAAAGGCCCACAGTCCGCCGCCCTCGGGGATGTCCAGGTCCGCTTCGTCCTCCGCGGGCTGCTCGCCGTTACCCTCCAGCAGCATGTGCTGAAGCGTGCCCACGATCTGCTCCAGGGTCGTGTCCGCCGGCAGCTCCTCGATCGTCCGGATCGCAAGCTCTTTCGTAGTCATTGCCTCCCCCCTGAGTGGCTGGCCTCTCTAACCCCCCGGCTGATTCCGGTTGGCTGCAACTAGAATACCCCGGGTCCGGCGGAACGGTTGCGGGATGCCGTTCCTCGAACGGTCCCCCTCCGGCACACGGTCACGGCCCCAAGAGGGCGTTTGGAGCACTCCCGGGGAGCCGGAAACCGCGATTTTGTCCTTATTGAGGGTTCGAAGCCAGAAAATCCTTGCGTTCGGCTCCGTCTTTGCATTGGTTAGATGCCGCACCCGGCACTCCGCCCGTGTGCGGGCGGGGCCGAGAGGCTGTACGTAGCCCAGAGAAGCACCCAGGCACCAGACACCGGAGGATCCGCGATGGCTGACAAGAGTGCAGGGCAGCGGCAGGGTGGGGACCGGCAGAACGGCTCCAATTCGGGCTCCAACGGCGGACAGCGCCAGGGCGAGAGCCAGGGCGGCAACCAGCGCCAGGGCGGGAAAGAGGAAGGCGGCGTGGCGGGGATGGTGAAGTCGCACCCCATCGCGGCGGGCGCCGCGGCGCTGGCGGGCGCGGCGGCCATCGCCGGGCTGGTGAACGCGATGGGCGGCGAGGAGGAGAGCGGGAGCAAGGGCGGCGGCGGCAAGAAGTCGTCCGGCGGCGCCAAGAAGTCCTCCGGCACCAAGTCGTCCTCCGGCACGAAGTCGGCTTCCAAGTCCACCGCCTCCAAGTCCTCCAGCCGTTCCACCGCGGACACCGGTGCCAAGAAGTCCACCGGCGCCAAGAAGTCCTCGGGCACCAAGTCGGCCAGCCGCAGCGGCGGGTCCGGCGGGTCGTCCGACTCGGGCAGCGGCGGCGGGCGCTCGGCCGCCAAGAAGAGCAGCGGCGGCACCAAGAGCTCCGGCGCCAAGAAGAGCACCCGCCGCAGCAGTGGTGGCGGTGGTGGCGGCGGGGCCGCGCGCGGTGGCCTTGCGCAGCCGGTGCAGCCGGACGCGCAGCTCGCGGCCGTGGTGGGCAAGGAGGCCGCGCCGCGCTCCGAGATCACCAAGCGCCTGTGGAACTACGTGAAGAAGAACAACCTCCAGGACTCCACCAATCGCCGGATGATCAACGCCGACGACCGCCTGAGGCCCATCTTCGGCAGCGACCAGGTCTCGATGTTCGAAATGACGCGCCTGGTCAACCAGCACTTCGAGAAGGCCTGAACGGACTGGGGGCCTTCGCGGGTCCCCGGCCTGCTGGTCACGCGAGCCGCCCCTCCCCCGAATGCAGCCGGGGGAGGGGCGGGTTGCGTGGAGGGGCCCTCACCCCCAGCGTCGCTCCGCGACGCATCCCCCTCTCCCAAAACTGCCTGGGAGAGGGGGAGCTTGGCTGTGATCGCGCCACTGCGGCCGGCGCCGTCGAGACCGCTTCAGCGGTCTTCGCGTCGTTCCAGCCGGGGGCTTCAGCCCCCGGTGTCTCGGATGCAGCCCCTACCGCTGCGTTCCCACCGGGAAGCCGCGCTTCCGCATCAGCGCGTCGGTGGAGGGGTCGCGGCCGCGGAAAGTGCGGTATGCCTCCGCAGGGTCCACGGTGTTGCCGATGGAGAGCAGGGTGCGGAGCCGCTCGGCCACGGCGCGGTCGTAGAAGCCGCCGGCGCCGGTGAACGCCTCGGCAGCGTCGGCGGTGAGGACGTCGGACCACAGGTAGCTGTAGTAGCCCGCCGAGTAGCCGTCGCCCGCGAAGACGTGGCCGAAGTGCGGCGTGCGGTGGCGCATCACCAGCTCGGCGGGCATCCCCAGCTCCGCAAGCGTCTGCCGCTCGAAGGCGTCTGGGTCGATCTGCTGCGCGCCAGCCAGGTGCAGCTTCATGTCGACCAGGGCGCTGGACAGGTACTCGGTGGTGCCGAAGCCCTGGTTGAAGGTCGACGCGCGCTTGATGCGGTCCACCAGCTCCTGCGGAATCGGCCGGCCCGTCTGGTGATGCAGGGCGAAGCGCTCCAGCACCTGCGGCGTGGAGAGCCAGTGCTCCAGCAGCTGCGACGGGAACTCCACGTAGTCGCGCGCCACCGCCGTCCCCGAGAGCGACGGGTAGTTGACGTTGGAGAGCAGGCCGTGCAGCGCGTGACCGAACTCGTGGAAGAGGGTGGTGGCGTCGTCCCACGAGATCAGGACGGGCTGGTTCCCCTGGCCCTTAACGAAGTTCGAGTTGTTGGAGACGAGCGTCGTGACCTCGCCGTCGAAGCGCGACTGGTTGCGGTACGCGTTCATCCACGCACCCGAGCGCTTGCCGGGGCGGGCGTACGGGTCGAAGTACCAGAGGCCGATCTGCCGCCCGCTGGCCCGGTCCGTCACGCGGTACACGGTGACGTCGGGGTGGTAGACGGGGACGCCGGTCACCGGGGTGAACTGCATCCCGAACAGCTCGCCCGCCACCCAGAACATCCCCTCGCGCAGCCTGTCCAGCTGCAGGTACTGCTTGACCTCGTTCTGGTCCAGGTCGTAGCGCGCCTTGCGCACCTTCTCCTGGTAGAAGCGGTAGTCCCACGGCTCGATCTTGATGCGGGCGCCCTCGCGGTCGGCCAGCGCCTGCATGTCGGCCACCTCCTGGCGAACGCGGGCCACGGCCGGCGTCCACACGGATGTCATCAGCTGCATGGCGCGCTCGGGGGTCTTCGCCATGGTGTTCTCCAGCCGCCAGTGGGCGTGCGTGGGGAACCCCAGGAGCCTCGCCCGCTCCGCGCGGAGCTGCAGGATCTGGCTGATGATGGCGTTGTTGTCGCGCTCGCCGCCGCTGTCGCCTCGGTTGACGAACATCCGCCACGCCTTCTCCCGCAGCTCGCGCCGATCGGAGTAGGTGAGGAACGGATCGACCGACGAGCGGGTGTTGGTGATGACCCACGCGCCCGGCATGTTGCGCGAGGCCGCCGCTGCCGCGGCGGAGGCGCGCAGCTCCGGCGGAAGGCCGGCCAGCTCGGCTTCGCCGCGCAGCACCAGCGTCTGCCCGGTCTCGTCCGCCAGCACGTTCTGGCCGAAGCGGGTGAAGAGCCCGGCGAGCTGCTGGTTGATCTCGGACAGGCGCGCCTTGCTCGCCGCGTCCAGCCGGGCGCCGGCGCGCACGAAGTTGTTGTGGTAGTACCACGCCAGCCGCTTCTGCTCCGGCGTGAGCCCCGCCGTCTCGCGCGCTTCGTACACCGCCTGGATGCGGCGGAAGAGCGCCTCGTTCTGCGTGATGCGGTCGTTGAACGCGGCCAGCCGCGGCGCCATCTCGCTCTCCACCCTCTGGAACTCGGGGGTGTTGAGGTTGCTGCTCCAGATCCCGAAGACGGTCATCACGCGCTCCATCGACGAGCCCGCGCGCTCCAGCGCCGCCAGCGTGTTCTCGAAAGTGGGCGCCGCGGGGTCGTTCGCGATCCGTTCCACCTCGGCCAGGTTCTCGGCCATGGCGGCTTCGAGGGCGGGCTTGATGTCCTCCACCCGCACCCGGTCGAAGGGCGGAACGCCGCCGTAGGGCCCAGTCCAGGGGGCGAGGAGCGGGTTGCTTGCGGCCGCGGCGGGCGCCTGCGGCGCGGGCGCGTCGGCGCGGGAGGTCGCGGGGTCCATGGTCTGTACGCTGGCGCACCCGGCGGCCGCGGTCGCAAGCACGACCGCTCCGGTGCGGGCGAGTGTCAGGTGGCGCATGTGTGCGTGGGTTGGAGTTCATCGCGCGCGGTTCTCGCCCGCGCGCCCCCGGTACCAGCAGAAGCGGGCGGGGTTCCAATTGTGCGGATTCAGCGGCCCTCACCCCCCCCGGCCCCCCTCTCCCAAACTGCTGGGAGAGGGGGGAGACCATGGCCGTCCGCACGGCGCCTTCGCATCGATCCGTAGTGCCTCGCCCCTCTCCGCCGCCCGCCCAGCGCACCGAAACCCGTAGGGCAGACCTGCGTCTCTGGCCACCCTCTCTCCCGCGCCTCGATCTTCGTGTATGACCGCGATCCCGTAGGGACCGCCCCATGTGGCTGCCCGTGCCCGTCCGCGCGCCGAACCGCGCCTCGCAGACGCGAACGCCGCCCCTACTCCCCCGCGCCCCCACCCCCCTCCGGCGCCCCGTCTGCATCCGCGAATGCGCGGCGCTCGGCGGCGGCGGTAAACAGGGCGTACGCCTGCGATAGCGACTGCTGGATGCGCTCGCCGCCCGCCTCGGACGGGAGCGGGCCGAGCTGTCGAAGCACCGCGTCCGGCATGCCCGTCGCGCGGGGGGTAAAGTGGAGCGCCGCCAGCTCCGTCCCCGCCCTCCAGTAGTCCGCCGGGGGAGGCGGTGCCGCATCCGGCATATCCTCGCCGGCCGCGGGCAGAGCACCGCGCAGCTCCCGAAGCCGCTCCAGCAGGCGCTCGCGCGTCCGTCCGCGCCAGGCGAGCACCAGGAAGGGATCGTCGTCGAAGGCTTCGGCGAGGATGTAGAAGGTGGCCGCGATGTGCTTGCACGGGTTGGCCGCGTCCGGGCACGAGCACACGGTCCCGAGCTCGTCCGGCGAGCTGGGGAAGAGCGACAGCCCCGCCGCCGTGAACGCATCCTCCACGTCGCGCGGCATCTCCCCCGCCAGCAGCGCCGCCAGGAAGAGCGCCTGCCCCGCCAGCGCCTCCTCCGCGCGCGTCCACTCCTCGTCCGTGAAAGGCACAAGGCTGATCTTTACTCGGTAAGGTCTGGGATCGGAGCCCTGCACCTGCGCCGTCACTTCCCCCGGCCTCACGCGCAGATCCATCACCTGGCCGCTGCGCGCGTAGCTCCGCCCCCGCCCCAGGCGCGACGTATCCGCCACCTGGTGCAGCGCCGCGATGAATCGCCGCGACCACCAGCTCTCGCCGATGTCGCCATGCGTGCTGCGCGCCGCGATCCCGTCCTTGGCCGGCCGCCGCGGCCCCGCGGTGAAATACCATTCATCGCTCATCGCACACCGCCTGAAAACCGTGCCTCACACAGAGACACAGAAGGGTACCGCAAGCAAAGAAGAAGGGGTTCTCTGCGCCTTGCAGTTCCCTCCGTGCCCTCTGTGTGAGGCTGTTGTTGTTTTCTCATTCCGACACCGCATCCGCCGCCAGCGCAACGACCTGCCGGAGCTGCGCGGTCGAAAGCTCGGTCAGCCACGCCTCACCCGCGCCCAGCACGCTCTCGGCGAGCTGCTTCTTCTCTTCGATCATCGCGTCGATGCGCTCCTCCAGCGTGCCGGCGCACACCAGCTTGCGCACCTGCACGTCGCGCCGCTGGCCGATGCGAAAGGCGCGGTCGGTGGCCTGGTCCTCCACGGCCGGGTTCCACCAGCGGTCGAAGTGGATGACGTGATTGGCGGCCGTCAGGTTCAGCCCCGTGCCCCCCGCCTTGAGCGAGAGGAGGAGGATGGACGGCCCGTCGCCCTCCTGGAAGCGCGCCACCAGCGTGTCGCGCGCCGTCTTGGAGGTGGCGCCGTGCAGGAAGGGGACCTCGCTCCCGAAGCGCGCCTCCAGGTGCCCGCGCAGCAGGTGCCCCATCTCCGCGAACTGGGTAAAGACGAGCGCGCGGTCCCCGAGCTCCAGCACCTCCTCCAGGATCTCCTCCAGCCGCGCCACCTTCCCCGACCGCCCTTCCAGCGCGGACCCGTCGCGCAGGAGGTGCGCGGGATGGTTGCACACCTGCTTTAGCCGCGTGAGCGTCGCCAGCACCAGCCCGCGCCGCTCGATCCCTTCGCTCGCCTCGATGCGGGCCAACATCTCGTCCACCGTCGCCTGGTAGAGCGACGCCTGTTCGCGCGTCAGGTTGCAGAAGACGCGCATCTCGTGCTTTTCCGGCAGGTCGCGGATGATGCGGCGGTCCGTCTTCAGGCGGCGCAGGATGAAGGGGCGCGTCAGCCGCTGGAGCTCCGCGGCGCGCTCGGCGTCGTGGAAGCGCTCGATGGGCGTGGCGAAGCGGCGGCGGAAGCCGGCCAGGGGGCCCAGGAGCCCCGGGTTGAGGAAGTCCAGGATCGACCACAGCTCCGCCAGCCGGTTCTCCACCGGCGTGCCCGTGAGCGCGATGCGGCGCGGCGTGCGAAAGGCGCGCACCGCCTGCGACTGCCGCGCCGCCGCGTTCTTGACGTTCTGCGCCTCGTCCAGCACCACGCGCCCCCACTCCACCGACGCGAGCTCGTCGCGATCGCGCGCGGCGAGGGCGTACGTGGTGAGCACAAGGTCGCTCCCGCGCACGGCCTCCTGAAGCGCCGCCCCGCTCAGCCGCTCCGCCCCGTGGTGCACGTGCACCCTGAGCCCCGGCGCGAACCTCGCCGACTCCCTCTGCCAGTTCCCCACCAGCGACATCGGGCACACAAGAAGCGTCGGCGGCGGGCGCGTCTTCCCGCGCCCCGTGCGCTCGGTTAGCAGGAACGCGAGCAACATTATTGTTTTCCCTAAACCCATGTCGTCCGCCAGACAGGCGCCGACACCGAGCCCATCGAGGAACGCGAGCCACCCCACGCCGCGGCGCTGGTAGGGCCGCAGCTTGCCGTTGAAATCGGCGGGCGTGGGTACGGGTTTGGCCTGCGCGTCGCCCGCGCCGGCCAGCAGCTCGCCGAGCCAGCCCTCCGCCTCCACGCCGGAGAGGGGGAGCCCCTCGGCGACCTCCTCCGTGCCGGCGGCGAGGCGCAGGAGCTGGGCTGCGGTCATCTCGCCGGTGGCGTGGCGGTCGAAGATGCGCAGCGCCGCCTCCACCTCGGAAGGCTTCAGCTCCACCCACTCGCCGCGGAAGCGCACCAGCGGCACCTTGCGCCCCGCCAGCGCCCTGAACTCCTCGGCCGAGATGGAGGCGCCGCCCAGCGACACCTCCCAGTCGTACGCGACGATCGCGTCCAGCCCGAAGCGACTGGGACCCTCCTCGCGCGGGACGGCGGGGCGGGCGCGGAGCTTGACCCCGAGCCGCGCCGCGGGCCGGTTCCACCACGGCGGCACGCGCACCGCGAACCCCGCCTGCGACAGCAGCGGCGCCCCCTCGCGCAGGAAGCGGAACGCCTCCTCCGCCGTCAGCTCCGTGCCGGTGGGGTGCGGGGTGCGCAGAGCCGGCTCCAGCGGTGGGAAGAGGCGCATCGCACGCCCCAGGTCCGCGATCAGCCGCTCCTGCGGGTCCGCCACCGAGCGTAGCACGCGGATCGGCCCCGGCGAGCGCCAAACCTCATCGGCGGTCACCATCAACGACGGATCGTCCACCGACTGGAGGAGGAAGTCCAGGCGCCATGGATCGTCCGGCGTGGCGCCGTCCTCCGCTGCCCCGACTGGCGGGGTGAGGAAGAAGCAGGTTCGCACGCCGCCGCGGCCGGGCGGCACGATGCTCCTCGACCACGCCGCCAGCGCGTTCGCCAGCGGCTCCACCGTGTGCGCGTCGGCGCTGAAGGCACCGAAACGGTCGGTGAGCGCGATCAGCCACCACTCCGCGGCCGAGCGGCGGGCCTTGCGGGGCGGAACCACCCGGCTCCCCACGAGCGCCTGCCGGACGCAGCGGTCCACCAGCGTCGCGAGCAGCCCCGCGACGCCGTCGTCCTCGCGCGCGGGCTCCGCGGCCCAGCACGCGCCAGGCAGCGCGCGGGCCAGCACCGCGAAGCGCTCCTCATCGGCCGGATCGGTGAGCACGGGCCGCCACCCCACCGTCCATCCGCGCCCGGACGGCCGCTCCAGCACGGGAAGGACACGCCCCCTCGCCACCAACTCCAGCGCCAGCTTCGCCACCTCCGCCATCCCGCGCAGCGTGTCGCCGATCACCACCCCCTGCTGCGCCGCGGCGGGGAGCCCGAGGAGGAAGTCCATCGCCCGCGAGGTCGTCCCGGAGAGGTACACGGCGGGCATGGTCCACAGCGCGCTCGCCACGCCCCCCTCGCCCGCCTCCGCCGATTCGAAGCGGTGCGCCTGGGGCGACGCCTGCGGGCTGCGCGGATACGACGGGATGCGCAGGGTGAGGTCCTGGCGCGCCGCATCCTTCCAGTCGGTGAGCCCCACGCGCTCCAGGGCGTCGTAGAGCTCGCGCCACTCCGCTGCGAACGGGTGCGGCCACGGCTTGGAAGGCGGGTGGTTGGCGGCGCGCCGCCGCACCCCCACCCTTCGGTGCTCCGACTCACCCCACACGCGCAGGGTGGGATGGCTCCAGCAGGCGTGCAGGACGATCAAGACAGCTCGGTCGGCGTTCGTGCTTCGTGGAGGGCTGCGCGGTTTCCGCGCCGGGAGCGGGGAGGCTCGCAAAGAAGCGGCCAGGGGAAGGGAACTGCGTGAGTGCGTGAGTGCGGCTCCAGGCCTGCGCCCAAGGGCCAACCCCTCGCCACGCGTGGTAGATCCTTCGCTCCGCGCCAAAGTACTGAGCACGGGCGAGAACGGAGCAGCGCGTCGCTCAGGATGACAAAGAATCGGCGAGCCCACTTCAGTGGGCTTCCCGTGGCTCCAGCCGGGGGCTTCAGCCCCCGATGCCATTCGTGCCACGCCATCCCCCCCGCCGCACACGAATGCACGCGTACACCCCTCCCCCGCAGTTTGGGGGAGGGGTCGCGAGGAACGAGCGGGGGAGGGGGCCCGGCCCCCTAAGCCTGCTGCGCCGCGCTCCGCTCCCGCAGCCGCGCCTCCTGCTCGCGAAGCTCCGGCGTGAGCGCCTCGCCGAAGTCGTCAGCCTCAAAGACCGGGCGGATCTCCAGCTCCTCGTCGCGGAACGGGGCGCGCTTCAGCCACTCGACCGCCTCGTCCATGTCCTTCACCTGCCACACCCAGAAGCCGGCCACCAGCTCCTTGGTCTCCGCGAACGGCCCGTCGATCACCGTCCGCTCCTTGCCGTTGAAGCGCACGCGCTTCGCCCGCGAGGTGGGGTGCAGCCCCTCGCCCGACACCATGATGCCCGCGTTCACCAGCTCCTCGTTGTACTTCCCCATTTCGGCCAGGAGCGCTTCAGTCGGCATTACGCCGGCCTCGGAATCGGCATTGGCCTTCACCAGAACCATGACTCGCATTGGTCGTATCCTTGTAATCGGTTTTTGGGATCAGTACCGCGTTCTACCTGTACGTCGAACGAGCCGCGGCGGAATCGACACACCGCGCGCGATCACGTTGCGTCCAGTCCTTTCGGGAAGCGATCGGCCACCAGGTTCAGCCGCACGCCGTGCTCCAGGAGCGCCTTGAGCCCCGCCAGCACCAGCGAAAACCCCTCGGCCGCGTCCGCCGCCTGCTTCGCCAGCTCGGCCCCGCTCCCGCTGATCCCCGTGTTGGTGATGGCGACGAAGGTGGAGCCCTCGTCCATCGGAGTGAAGATCCACTCGACGGTGCCGGGGCCATCCTCCCCCGGCCACGTGACGACGATGCGCCGGTGCGGCTCCACCGCGATCACGTCCACCGGGATGGAGACGCCGTACATCTCCCACTCCCACTGCACCTGCTGGCCGGCCACGAGCCTGCCGCTGCCGCGCGTGAACCAGAACCGCGAGGTGATCTCCGGGTCAATGAACGCCTCGAACACCTCGGCGGCAGGGCGGCGGATGAGCATCCCGGTCTGCACCGCCAATGGTTCGGAAAGTTGGGGATCGGACATGCGCCTCCGCCATGGGTTCGCGGGAAAGAGCGACAGAGTAGCCAGGGAGAGCGATGCGATCAAGTTCTGGAGCCCACGAGAAAGCGGCCCCGCGCCGAAGCACGGGGCCGCGACTGTTCTTCCGCCAACCCGCGAGCTAGCCGGGGAACGGCGAGGTCGACGCGGGCTGCGCCTCGGGGCGGGGCTGCCGCACGCGGGGCGGACGGCCAAAGGTGGACTGCACGGTCAGGTGCAGCGCGCGTGAAGTCTGCGCGCGCTCCGTGATCTGAAGGACGTTGTCGTCGCCGGCGCGCACGCGGAAGCGCTGCGTGTTGAACGGGTCGGAGAGGCGCAGCGTCACGTTCAGCTTCTCGCCGTACAGCTTCTGCCGCACGGAAAGGTTGGCGATCGAAAAGGCCTCGAAGCGGCCGCCCTCGATGGCCATGGGCGCGCGGTAGAAGTACGACCCGCTCAGCGACGTGCGCGGGCTCACGTTCAGCGTGCCGTTGAACCGCGCGGACCACGTCACCGCGTTCGACGAGATGGCCGACTCGCCGCCGCCGTCGGTCACCATCTGGAAGACGTTGAACGCGGCGAGCCCGTTGAACGCCTGCCCCAGCCGCATCGTCCCGTTCAGGTCCGCGCCCCACGAGCTGCCCGTTTCCAGGTTCTTGAAGCTCACCGAAGTGACCTCGCGCCCCGCCACCGTGTCCGCGGTGTTGATGATGAAGCGGATGACGTCCGTGGTGCGGCGGTAGAACGGCGAGAGCTGCACGGTGCCCAGCTTCATCGACTGCTGGAGGCTCAGCTCCAGCGCGTCCGTGTACTCCGGGTTCAGCCGCGGATTCCCCAGGAAGACGTTCTGCTGGTCGAAGAACGCGGGGAAGGGGTTCAGCTCCTGCGTCCCTGGCCGGCGGATGCGGCGCGAGTAGCTCAGCTTCACCTGCGTCTGGTCGCTCAGCTTGTGGCTGACCAGCCCACTCGGGAAGAAGCTGACGTAGTCGTACGGAAAGCGCTCGCCAGTGTCGGCCAGCGAGAAGTCGCGGCTGGCGTACTCCGCGCGCAGCCCGGCCTGCAGCTCCGTCTTGGGCCCGCCGCGGCTCAGGACGCCGTAGACCGCGTTCACGTTCTCGTCGAACTCCAGCGCGTTGCTCAGGTCGCTGCGCACCCACTGGCCGCTGCCGAGCGGGTCCTTGAGGACCGTGTAGTCACGGTCGAGAGCGCGCGTGTTCCCCTTGTACCCGGTCTCCAGCTTCAGCTGCGGCGAAAGGGAGCGCGTGTAGTCCACCTGCGCCGTGAGCTGCCGCGCGCGCGAGTCGGTGACGTTGTTCTCCGCGTCCAGCTGCAGGCCGCCGGCCGTCGTCTGGCGGAAGAGCGCGGTGCGGTCGTCGTCCTCCATCTGGTTGACGCGCACCTCGGCCGAGATCTCGTGCCGCTGCGGCTGCAGCGTGCGTTTGAAGGCGAGCGTGTAGTCCAGCATGCGCGCGTCCTGGTCCGAGTCGCGCACCCGGTCGTACGCGTCCAGCAGCAGGCGCGTGGCATCGAGCTCGGTGTACGCGCTGCGCGACTCCTCGGTCGATCCGCGCGAGTTGAGCTGCAGCGCGTTGGACAGCAGGTCGCGCTCGCTCAGCCGGACGTCGACCGCCGCGTTGAGGTTGTGCCCCCCGTTCCCGTTGCTGCCGCGGATGTCCTGCTCGGTAAAGGAGAGCGGGGCCTTCAGCGCGCCGAGCCGGGTGCGGTCGTTTATGCCGATGAGCGCGCGGTCGTCGCTGGTGAAGCCGTAGTTCAGCGAAAAGGTTGCCGGCCCGCGCTGGTAGCCGACGTTCCCCGCCGCCGTGTAGCGGTCGGCGGTGGATGCGCCCAGCGTGAGGCCGCCGCTCAGCCCCAGGTCCACGTTCTGCTTGAGGACGATGTTGATGATGCCGGCCATCCCCTCCGGATCGTACTTGGCGGACGGGTTCGGAACCACCTCCACGCGGTCCAGCGTGTTGGCGGGAAGCTGCTTCAGGTAGCCGGCGAGCTGCGCTCCGCGGATGGGCGACGGGCGGCCGTTGATCTGCACCACCACGTTCTCGTTGCCGCGCAGGCTCACCTTGCCGTCCGCGTCCACCTGCACCGAGGGAACGGACTCCAGCACCTCGCTGGCGTTGGTGGCCGCGGGTGCGACGTCGCGCGTCTGGTACGTGTTGCGGTCAGGCGCGATGGTGACGGCCTGGCGCTGCGCCGTCACCTCCAGCCCCTCCAGCATCACGGCGGAGCGGGCCAGCCGCACGCTTCCCGCGTTGGCGCGCGGCGATGCCTCGGCCACGGTGAGCTGGCCGGTGGTCTGGGCCGTGAACCCCATCATGCTCACGCGCAGGTAGTACGTACCCGGGCGCAGCCCCTGGATGCGGAACGTCCCGTCCGGCCGAGCGATGGCGCCCGCGACGAGCGCCGAGTCGCGCGTGCTCAGCACCGCCACGCTGGCGCGGGCGACGGGCGCGCTGCTCCCCGCATCCACCACCGTCCCCCGGATCTCACCGGGCCCGGCGGCGAGCGGCTGCGGGGCGGGGCGCTGCGCGGCGGGCGGCTGCCCCGGAGTTTGGGCCTGGAGCGCGGGTGCGCCGACGGCCGAGATTGCGAGAATGGCGAAAAGGAACCGGTGCATGGGAAGCACCTCCAGAAGGGGGATGGAGACCCGCCACGGCCATGCCATGGCGATCCCCGGCGAGCGTGCCGCGAATGCGGACAGAGGGCGCTACGGCTCCTCCCCCGCGCGGGTTTCGCCGCCCGTCACGCCTTAATCAATCGCACATGAACGCGGCTCCGTTCGCCGGAGGGTCGCCGGAGGGGTTTGGCGGATGAGGCATCGGAGGGACGGCGCGGTGTAGCGCCGGCGCCCCGGCCGCCGCGCCATCGAGCAGGGTGCCCTCCTCGCCCGGATCGGCAAGTCGATGCGGGACAGCGGGGTAGGCGGAACGCTCCGCGTACAATCCGTCTGGAACGGGGTTTGCCTTTGCTCATCCTCCCCTCCGGCGATCCCGAATCCGGGAGAGCTGTCGTCAAGCCCCTGTCCCACAGGGCCATTCCTTGGCGCACGCGGCGCTCTGGTTCCACGGCATTGGCGCGGTAGAGCCCTTCGGCGCCGATCCGCTCGCCCGCGGCCTGGCGGCCGCGGGGTTCAGTCCGTACCCGCTGGATCGGGACGGGCCGCACGGGCCGGGGGTCGTGGTCTTCGACGAGGTGACGGACGAGGTGTGCGCCTTCGTGGGCGAGGCGAGCGGCGGCGGAGCGGAGCGGGTGCTGGCGGTGGGGGCGGCGCCCCGCGCGCTGGCCGGTGGGGCGGCGTGGCGGCTGGTGCGGGCCGGCGCCAGCGACGTGCTCCCGCGTACACGCGGCACCGGCGACACCGCGGTCGAGGCGGCCGCGCGCTTCGAGCGCTGGGCCGAGGTGGACCGCCTGGTGAGCTCGCCGCGTGTGACGGGGAACCTGGTGGGCCGCGGCCCGGCGTGGCGGTCGCTGCTGCGGCACGTGGTGGAGGTGGCGGCCTTCACCGACGCGCCGGTGCTGGTTACGGGCGAATCGGGCACGGGCAAGGAGCTGGTGGCGCGGCTGGTCCATGCGCTGGACCCGCGCCCCGCCAAGCGCGACCTGGTGCTGCTGGACTGCACCACCATCGTTCCCCAGCTCTCCGGGAGCGAGTTCTTTGGGCACGAGCGCGGCGCGTACACAGGCGCGGAGCGGGGGCGCGACGGCGCGTTCGCGATGGCGGACGGCGGCACGCTCTTCCTGGACGAGGTGGGCGAGCTCCCCCTGTCGCTGCAGGCGCAGCTGCTGCGCGTGGTACAGGAGGGGACGTACAAGCGGGTGGGCGGCAACGCATGGCTCAAGACGCGCTTCCGCCTGGTGTGCGCCACCCACCGCGACCTGCCGGCGGAGGTGGCGGCGGGGCGGTTCCGCGCGGACCTGTACTACCGCCTGGCCACGGTCACCTGCCGCATGCCGCCCCTGCGCGACCGCCCGGAAGACATCCTCCCCCTCTTCCTGCACTTCCTGGCGGAGGCCGGCGCCGGCGGGGGTTCTCCGGAGCTGGACGAGCCCGTGCGCGAGCTCCTTCTGCGGCGGGAGTACCCGGGCAACGTGCGCGACCTCAAGCAGCTCGCCGCGCGCATCGCCTACCGCCACGTGGGGCCGGGGCCGATCACGCTGGGCGACCTTCCCGAGGACGAGCGCCCGCCCAGCCCCGGAAGCGCGTGGCCGGACCCCGAGCTGGAGGTGTCCATCCGCCGCGCGCTGGCGCAGGGGGTGGGGCTCAAGGACATCGGCCGCCTTGCGTCGGAGACGGCAATCCGCCTCGCACTGGGCGCCGAGGAGGGGAACCTGCAGCGCGCCGCTCAGCGCCTGGGCGTGACCGACCGCGCCCTGCAGATGCGCAGGGCGCAGGGGCGGCAGCACGTCGCGGCCCCGCCCCTCTTTCCCGCGCCCTGACGCGAAGGGAGCCCGCTCACGGGATGAAGGCCTCACCCTGCCACGGATCGCCCGGGGATTGGAGCGCGTCGCCGCGGGCGGAGGGCGGAGCGGGCGGTGGCGGCGCGGCGGTGGGGCGGGGGAGGCGCGGGACGCGCGCGCGGGATAGGAGGCGCAGGAGGTTGCCGCCGCACACCCGCCGCTCGTCGGCGGGGGAGAGGCGGAGCGCGCGCACCTTTTCCAGCTCGACGCCGGGGTGCAGCCAGGGCCCGTCGGAGCCGAAGAGGAACTTGCGCGCTCCCGCCCGCCGCACCGCGCGCTCCAGGATGTCGAAGCGCCGCACCCCCGAGGTGTCCGTGTAGACGTTGGGCCAGCGCACCAGGTGGTCGATCATGGCGGTCTGCGCGCGCCAGTCGTCCGCGAAGCTCCCCAGGTGCGGGATGATGAAGCGGACGTCCGGGTACTGCGACGCCAGCAGCTCCACGGCGCTGACCTCGCCCATCACGTCGTAGAGCACGGGGATGCGGTACGCCCGCGCCGTCTCGCACACCTCGCGCGTGATGCGGGCGTCGTGGCGGTGCACCTTGATCCCGCGGAAGCCGAAGCGCTCCACCGCCTCGCGCACCAGCGCCCGCACGCGGCCGCGGTCGCGCTCGGAGTGCACGAAGGCGTACCCCCAGAACCGCTCCGGCCGCGCCGCCACGATGCGCGCCACCTGCCGGTTGGCCGCCGCGTAGTCCGAGTGGAAGGCGGCAAAGAGCACGGTGCGCCCGATCCCCGCCTCGTCCGCGTGGCGCAGGTAGTCGCCGAGCGGCGCGTCCGTGTCCCACGGGCCGGTGAGCCCGTCGCCCGTTCCGGCGTGGCAGTGGCTGTCGACGATCATGGCTCCTCCCGTATCTGGCTTTACGTAGTCCAGAAGTGGATGGACGCCGCCGCCACGGCGGAGGCGGAGGTCACTCGGACACCTCGTACCACTGCCCCGCCGCGCCGGTGCCGGTGCGGAGGTAGGCGGGGCGCGACTGGCCGGCGGCGGTTGTCTGGGTGAAGCCCAGCCCACCCGCCGCCACCTGGAACGCCGCGCGCGGCGACAGGTTGGTGAGCGGGGCATACGGGATCCCGGCGGCGGTGGCGCGGGCCGGGTCGGCCGCGGCGCCCCGACGGTGCCAGCCGCGCAGCACCGAGCGCACCACCGCGTGCTCCAGCGCCTCCAGCGGCACGGAGCGGTCGCCCGGCACCCCCAGGTACACGCGGTACGGCGCGACGTCCACGTCCAGCTGGCGCAGGTACTCGCGGCGCGTGGAGAGCCGCCGGGCGAAGTGATCCGCCTTCCCCACGTACACGGGACGCCAGCTCCCGTCGGGCTGCTTCTTCTCGCACAGGTAGATTCCGGGCCCCGAGAGCGGCGGGAGCTTCTGCCCGGGGGTGCCGGCCAGCACGGCGGCGCCCGTCCTGGAGAGGGTGTACGGCCCCCACCACTCCAGGATGGCGGTGAAGGAGCGCTTCGGCGTCTCGCCCTCCTCCTCCCCCTCCACCGCCGCCACCGAGAGGATCTCCCCCTCCAGCTCGCCAAGGGGACGGACGAGGAGCCGGAATCCGGGGGTGGCGAAGACGTCCAGCGGCGCGCCCGCGGATTGGAAGCGGCCCAGGCGCCGCGCCCGCCGCGCCACCCGCCCGACCCCGCGCGCCACCGCCGCCGCCGGGTCCGCCGGGAGCCGGCCCCCCGCCAGCCGCCGGAGCTGGTCCGGCTGGAGCCGGCCGAGGATGGCGTGCAGGCCCGTGTGCGGAAGCCGCAGCCGGTATCCGGTGGCCGGCGCCGGATACTCCCCTCCGGGCGGCGGCATCATGGAGAGGAGCTCCCCCTCGCCCCCGGTCTCGGCCTCCATCGACATCACCTCGAAGCGCCGGCCGCCGCGGGGCCGGGCCAGCATGCGGAAGCTTCGCCCGCCCATGTGCCCGCGGAAGACGGGATAGCGCGCGCCGGACCGCCGGTGGCGCAGCGTGCCCGCGGGGCGGGCGCCGCGCACCATCCGGGTGACGCGCGGAAACCAGGGGCGCCGCCGCCAGCGTACCCACGCGCGCGGCGGCAGGGAGAGCCCGCTCCCCGCAGCAGCGTCCATCGGGCCGTCCCAGTCGTCCCAGCCGCCGTCCGGGGCGCTGCCGTCGTCGTCGTCCCAGCGGTTCGCGCTCCCCTCCCAGCCGCCGCCCGCGCCCGCGGTCCACCCGCCGGCGTTCACGCCGTCGTCCGGTGCATCCTGATCGTACCGCATCGTGGTCTCCTTTCGCCGGGTTTCGCCTCGCGCGCCAGGATGCCGGCGACGCGGGCCAGTTCGTCGTCTCCGTGGTCCGACCTCAGCAGCAGGGTGAGCCGCGGGGCCGGCGCGGCCCGCAGCACCGCGCGTATCCCCCGGGCGGCGAGCGCCGCGTGCGCCGCGGCCGGGTCCGCCAGCCCGGTGACGGTCTGCACCGGAAAGGGCCCGCCCCGCGTGCCCACCCCCGCCTCCGCCAGCAGCCGTCGCAGCCGCGCCACCCGCTCCCCCAGCCGCCCGCGCAGGACGTCGCCCCGTGCGCGGTTGAGGGCGAGCGCCCTCGCCGCGGCCCGCACCGCCGCCACGGATGGCGGAGAGCTGTGGACCCGTGCCGCCGCCCCCGCGCGGAAGCGGTCCACCAGCCCGGCGGCGCCGGAGAGGGCGGCCAGCGGCGCGCCGAACGCCTTCGCCAGCGAGGCGCCCACCACCAGCTCCGGCGCATCGATCCCCCACCACCGCGGGGTGCCGCCCCCGCCCCGCCCGTACGGCGCCGCCGCTCCCGGACGGGAGCCCGCGATGCCGAGCGCCTGCGTGTCGTCCACCACCAGCCATCCGCCCGCTTCGCGCAGCGCCGCCAGGTAGGCGGGGAGCGGCGCCACCCGCCCGCAGCGGGGGCAGATGCCGTCGCACAGCACCACCGGCCGGCCGGCCCCGCGCATCGCGCCCAGCGCCCGCCGCAGCGCGCGCGGGTCGTGGTGGGCGAAGCCGCGGGCGGGGATCCGTGCCCTCGCCGCCGCATCGCGGCCCACCGCGTAGGCGCCCGCGTCCACCAGCACCGCGCCCGCGTCCCGGCGCAGCAGCGCGAACAGGTCGTGGAACAGGTGCAGCGTGGAGGGAACGAGCACGGCGGCCTCCAGACCCTGCAGCCGGGCCAGGCGGCGCGCCGTGCGCTCGGCGCCGGGGGGCTCGTCCAGCACCGCGGGCACGCCGGTGGTGAGCGCGTCCCACGGCCCCAGCGCCGCCCAGGGGTGCCGCATCCCCAGGTACAGGGCGGAGGCGAAGTCGCCTCCGCCCGCGCGCGCGTCCGTCACGCGCCCAGGATCACGATGGTGCGCCCGCGCCGGACCCAGCGGCCGGACTGCGCTCCCCCCCGGGAGCCGCCGGCACCGCCCCCCGCGACCGCCACGCCCGTCCCGGCGGACCCGCCCGCCGCCGCGATGGTGCGGACGAGCTGCGGGGCCACCTTCTGCGCCGCCTGCACGGCCGCGCGGCGCGCCGCCGCGGCGGGGGAGCAGCCGGTGGGGGGCGACTGGACCGCGGCGCGCGTGGCCTGCACCGCCGTGCGCACCAGGTTCTGCGCGGTCTCGAACTCCTGCTCCTGGTCCATCCCCTCCATCTCCCACCCGAGCTGGTCCTTGACGAAGCCCCCGGCGTCGCTCCCCACCTGGGCGCCCCTGGCCCCGCCCAGGTAGCCGCCGATGGCGCCGCCCACCACCGGGAGCGCCTTGCCGGCCGCGTTCTTGAGGATGCCGCCCAGCGCCTTCCCCGCGCTGGAGCCCGCGAACTTGCGGGCCGCCCCCGCCGCGCGGCCGATGAGCTTGCCGAAGAACTGCTCCAGCTCCTGCTCGTCGCTCACCTCCAGCAGCTCGGCCGCCAGCGCGGCGACCTCGGCCTCGTCCATCTCGCCGTCCGTCTCGCCCAGCCACTCGCCCTGCGCGCCGGCCTCGTACTCGTACTCGCCCGCGCCGCCGAAGCCGAACTCGCTCTCGAACTCGTTGAGGGTGCGATCCAGGTCGTGCATCGTGTCCTCCGGGGTTGATTGGAACGGTGCGTCGTGGCGGCGGAGCGGCGCGCTCCGCCGGGGTCGGTCCCGGGCCGGCGGGTGCGCCGGCCCGGGGGCACTTCAGCGGAGCTCCCGCGCCGCGCGCCGGGCCGAGAGCATCCGGTTGCGCAGGTGGTACGAGGGCTGGAGGTAGCGGGCGTCGGCGCGGTCGCGCACCTCCACCACGTTGTCACTCAGGTTCACGCCCGTGGCGGTGTAGTAGGCGTGGATGTACCCCTGGATCTCGCCGCGCCAGTAGCGCAGCCACGCCCGCGCCACGTCCTGGTCCGCCACCGCGCTCCAGTTGCCGTAGCGGATGGAGAGCAGGAGGCGCTCGCCGAAGCGGGCCAGGTCGCGGAAGTGGATGACGCTGGTGTCCGTCCACCCCTGCAGCCGCTTCATGGAGTCTACGGAGCCCATCCACGGCTCCGGGTACGCCACCATGTGCCGGCCCCGCAGGAACTCGCGCAGCTCCGGCCGCGCCAGCAGCCACTGCTGCATCAGCATCTCCACCCGCGAAGTCCAGGGGAGGTCGCGGAACTGGTTGTGGGCCCCCTCGGAGAGCACCAGGTGCACCTCCTTGAGGGAGTTGAGCGCCGGGAAGGCGTCTGCGATGACGGTGGTGTCGTTGTCCTCCCGGTAGAAGGCGGCGGCCTGGCGCAGCAGGTTGTGGAACGCCTCCAGGAAGCGGGCGCGCGGGTCCGCCGGGCGCAGCGCGGGAACGGCGCGCCCGTACAGCGTAAGGCCGTAGTGGTGGTTGTACTCGTAGGCCCGGCGCACCACCGACAGCCGGTTGGGCTCGTCCTGCAGGTACCCCCACAGGAAGCCGTTCAGGGGGCGCAGCGGGTCCAGCTCCAGCTCGGCCAGCGGGTCCGGCCCGCGCCCCGCCCGCCGCACGTTCTGGAAGCGGCGGGTGATGGCCGCCACCGTCTGGTTCAGCATCCCCTCCTCCATCCAGTACGACCAGATCAACTCCAGCAGGCAGGGCGCCTCCATGCGCACGCTGTCCACCATGCAGAAGGGAGAGGCCACATCCCTCTTCCCCGCGGGGAACGCGCCCTGGACGATGCTGGCCAGGTAGTTGTTTTCGCGCTTTCCGAGGAACGTCTGCAGCCGGAGCTTCGCCTGCTCGAGTGTGAGCCGCGCGTTGCCGTCTTCGCCGGGGCGGCTCCCCAGACGGTCGACCTCGCTGCCCAGCGGGTCGTTCATGGAGCCGCCCTCCGCCGGCTCACCGATTCCGAAGAAGGTCAGGCCGTCGTCGTCGGGGCAGGTCCCACAGTTGAGAAGCAGGAACACCTCGGTGGAGGTCTTCAGCAGCTCGTAGACGTCCACACCCGGGAGGTGGCACATCTCGCGGAAGCGGCGCATCTGGTCGGTCAGGGTGGCGGTGGCCGCGTCACGCGGGCCGCGCTCCTCCTTGGGATTCGGGCACAACACCCGATCGATGAACGAGAAGTAGTTCTCGAACGAAGTCGCCTCGCCGTGCCGGGCGATGGCCCACCAGAGAGCCTCCATCCCCGTGTTCACGTCGCCGGCGCGCCGTAGCGTAACCGAACGCTCCGTGGTGCCCAGCGCGGGGCTGTCGTTCAGCACCTGCGCTACACGCTCGGTGGCGCGCCGCAGGCGCTGGCCGGACTTGTTGATCTGCTCCACCAGCCCGCGGTCGTTGAACTGGTTGTTCACGTACACCGGTTCGGGCAGCGTTCCGTCGTCACCCGTGGCTTCATCCGGTGTGGTGCGCTGATTGCCCTGGTCCGCCATGTGGATCCTCCTTGTGCGTGGGTCAGCCCGTGGGGGCCAGCGGCGCCCTCGCGCGCGTGCGCGTGGCGGCGAAGTCGGTAGTCTCCAGCGTGTCGCGAAGCGCCCAGAACTTCAGCAGGTCGCCCAGCAGCCGGCTCTCCCGCTCGGGCGAAAGGGTGCCGTCGGCGCGCGCCTGCCCCAGCACCGCGAACGCCAGCGACGGGGCAACCGAGCGCAGCCGCTGGAACGACCCGCCCGACGAGCGCCACAGCGCCCGCAGCCGCTCGGGACGGCGATGGTGCGGCCGCATGGCGTCGCCCAGCGAATCGCCGCGCATCCGCGGCGGGCGGAACGAGACCAGGAGGTGCACGAACGCGGGCGTCGTCTCTTCCAGCAGCCCGATCAGCCGGCGCTGCTCGGCGGCGAGATCGCCCTCCAGGGGGTAGTACTGCCGCCAGGCCCGGGCGAGGCGGCCCCACTGCGCGTCGGGGTAGAGCGCCTGCCCCATGGCGGCGGAAAGGAGGACGCGCATCCACGGCATGGGGTGCGGATCGTCCAGGTTCACGCGGAAGACGAAGGCGCGCGGCAGGCTCACCACCCCCATCAGCCCGGCGGTGGAGGCCACGCCCACCCGGCCCACGCTCCAGAAGTCCGCCACGATCTCGGAGATCCAGCGCTCCCACAGACGCCACGCGTCGCGCAGGCGCCCGGCCGCTTCGGCCCGCGCCCGCAGCACGGGCCGCAGGGCGTTCACCAGGTCCAGCAGCGCGGCGCCCTGGTGCCCCACCTCGTGCACCAGCGAGCTGGCGATGCCGCTCCCCACCATCCGCTCGCGCGGAACGCGCACGATGGCCACCGGGCTCTCGCCGCCGCCGGGGAGGCGGGTGCGCGCGCGGCGAATGGCCGCGCCGTGGCCGCGATCGAGGTAGCAGATCACCGGGGGCGCGTCGAAGTAGCCGCCGTCCAGCCGCAGCGCGTCGCCGGCGACCACGTCCAGCCCCGCCAGCCACACCCCGGTCTCGTGCTCGCTGCGCTGCGTCAGCACGTCCGCGAAGACGTCGAAGTGGGAGAGCACGACGTTGAAGCGCAGGCGCAGGAAGGTGAAGCGGCGCTGCGCCTGCTCGGGGGTGGCGGCCTGCCCGGGGCCGCGGAGCCACGAGAGGAACCCCAGCACGCGCCGCCGGAGCTCGCGCCGCCCGTCCGCCAGGTAGTGTTCGATTGCGGACTGCGCGGCGGTGGAGGCCCCGGCGGCCGGCACGGTGGGCTCGTGCAGGGCGAACGGCCGCACCCGCGCCAGCCGGGTGAGGAGGGCGCGCCCCTCCTGCTCCAGCAGCCAGTGGGCGTACGTGGGCCGGGGCATGCTCACCCCTCCAGCCGCACGACGAGGAAGTTGCCGCGGCGCACCCACGCCCCGCCGCGCCCCACGCGCACGCCGTCGTCCAGTCCGCCGTACCCGGCGCCGTTGCCGTACACGGGCGCGTACCCGCCGTCGCCGCCGTACGCGCCCGGGTACCCACCGTTGCCGCCGTACGCGACCGGGTACCCGCCGCCGTACCCCTGCACGCGGCCGCGCCGCGCGGAGCGCCCGCCGCCGCGGGGGCCGCGCGGCGCGGAGCGGCCCATGAGCCCGGGGGCGTGGATCTGCGCGGCGGCGAGTACGGCGTCCTTGGCCGCGTTCGCGGGCGAGCCACGCACGGGCCTGCGCGCCGCCTGGCGGGCCGCCTCGCCTCCCAGCCGCACGAAGCGCCGGGCGACCTCGAACTCCTGGTCCTGCGCGCTCATCCCCTCCAGCTCCAGCCCGAAGAGCTTGCCGCCAGCCGAGGCCAGCTTGCCGCCGATCATCCCGCCGATGCCGGGGAGAACCATGTTGCCGAGCGCGGTCCCGGCGATCGGCAGCGCCTTGCTGGCCACGGTCTTGAGGACGCCGCCCAGCGCCTTCCCCACGTTGGAGCCGGCGAACTTCCTGACCGCGCCGCCGGCCTTCTTGATCAGCTTTCCGAGGAACTCCTCCAGCTCCTCCTCCGATTGGATCCCCAGCAGCTCGGCCGCCAGCTCCATCTCCTCCACCTCGTCGAACACGGCTTCGCCAGCCCACTTCGGCTCGGCCTCGCCCAGCCACTCGAACTCGTCGGATGACTCCAGGGCGTCGATTCCGGCCTCGTACTCGTCCAGCTCGTGATCCAGCGCGTGCATGGTGTCCTCCGTGAGGTCGCGGGGGAGGGGGTGCGGTCCGCACCCGTCTGTGTCGCGCCCCGGATAAGGCACCCGTGGTGCCGCGCTAAACCCTTGATTTTGCGTGAGGCGCCCCGAAGCGATCTTCGGATGGTCGGCGCAACGGCCCGGGCGCGGCGAAGCATCCTTCGCCGCCGGACCGCGGCGGGAACGGCGCCTGGGGGCACGAACAAGCCACGGACGGGAGCGTCCGTGGCTTCGATGAAGTGCGGGGCCGTGTTCGAGGTGCCGGCTACAACTCCGGCTCGTCGGTCGGATCAACTATCTTTATCGTGTTGTCTACGTCCGGTTCGTGGGCACGCACGAGGAGTACGACGCAATCGACGTGGAGACGGTCTGATGGAGATCATGGTGCGCCCGATCCATACGGAAGACGATTACGATGCGGCGCTCGCGCTCGTAGACACGTTGGTGGAAGCCGAGCCGGGCACCCCGGAGGGTGACCGTCTGGACATGCTGGTGATTTCGATCGAGGCCTATGAGGCACGACACTGGGCGGCATTCAGCCGTAGAACGACCTGATGGCGCCTCTCACCGCACCAACCTCGGCGAGGTAATTACGCATCGGCGGGCTTGGGAGCCCGCCGATTCGTGCGTCCTGCCGTTGTAGAGCGAACCCCCTACTGCGACTTCAACGTCTCCGCGGGACTGATGCGCGAGACGTGGCGCGCGGGGAGGTAGCAGGCGACCAGGGCGACGGCCATCAGCAGGAGCGCGACGGCGGCCATCACGAGGGGGCTGCTGGCCTCCATGTTGGGCCACGCCGCCCCGATGAGGCGCGAGAATCCGAAGGCGCCCAGCAGCCCGAGCGCGGAGCCGACCAGCGCGAGCTTCGTCCCGGAGGTGAGCACCATGCGGGTGATGTCGTTTGCGACGGCGCCCAGCGCCAGGCGGATGCCGAACTCGGTGGTGCGCTCCGCGACGGCGCGGGAGATGACGCCGTAGATGCCCAGCGACGCCAGCCCCAGCCCGAGCAGCCCCAGCGCGCTGAGGATGCGGCTGAGCACGCCCAGCCCGTAGTTGGCCCTCTCGATGGCGGTGCCCGCCGGCCGCAGGCTGCGCACGGGGAGGTCCGGGTCGAGCGACATCATCGTGGTGCGGATGCTCTCCACCACCGCGGCCGGCGCGGCTCCCGCGGTGCGCACGGCGATCTCGTTGGCGGGGCGCGGCTCCTGCGCCATCGGCTGGTAGAGCTGGTAGCTCACGGAGTTCTCGTCCGGGAGAGCCGACTCGACGTTCGAGGCCACGCCCACGATGGTGCCCCACTCCAGGCGCTCGCCACCCGCGCGCGCGATGCGCCTGCCGAGCGGGTTCTCGCCGGGGAAGAGGCCCTGGGCCATCTCCTGGCTGATGATGAACACCCGCGGCGAGCCGGCATTGTCGCCGTCGTTGAAGGCGCGCCCGCTGATCAGCCGCGTGCCGACCGTCTCGAAGTAGTGCGGGCTGACGCCGTTGATGACGGCGCCGGGCTCCTGGCCGGGCTGCGGCGCAGGGCGGCCCGCGACCACGTACTTGCGGAGCTCGCCCAGCCCGAAGTAGGGCATCGCGTACGAGAGGCTGGCGGACTCCACGCCGGGGAGCGCTTCCAGGCGTTCCAGGGCCTGCCGCTGGAAGCCCTCGATCTCCTCGCTCCCCGGGTACCGGGCGGCGGGAAGGAGGATGGAGCCACTCACCAGCCCGTCGGAATTCCAGCCGTACCCGCGCGCGTTCAGCTCGTCGACCCCGCGGATGAAGAGGGCGGCACCCGCCAGCAGGACGAGCGCAAGGGCGAACTGGCCCACGATGAGGACGTGGCGGAAGCGCTGGTGGCCGCGGTCGCCGGTGTTGCCGCGCGCACCCGCCCGCAGCGCGACGTTCGGGTCCAGCCGCAGTGCAAAGAGCGCGGGGGCCACGCCGAACGCCACCGCCGTAAAGAGGCACGCCCCGAACGCCCACGCCAGCACGCGCCAGTCGAACACCAGGTCGAAGCCCAGCCCGCCTTCGCCCACGCTCTGCTTCTCCAGCCAGACGAAGGCCCACTGGGCGACGTAGACCGCGAAGGCGCCGCCCAGGAACGCCAGCAGCAGCGACTCCAGGAAGAGCGGGCGCAGCACCTGGAGCCGCGACGCGCCCAGGGCGGAGCGCAGCGCCAGCTCGCGGGCGCGCGCCATGGTGCGCGCCAGGAGCAGGTTCGCCAGGTTCGAGCAGGCGATGAGCACCACGAACCCGGAGAGCGCCACCAGCATCGTGATGACGGTCTTGCCGTTGCTGGGGAGGAAGGAGTTGGCGAGCGGCACGGTGCGCCACGTGCTCCCCGCGTGCACCACCGGGTGCGCGGCCGCCAGCCGGCGCCCGAAGGCCGCGACGAGCCCCGCGGCCTCGGCAGGGGTCACGCCGGGCGCGCGCCGCCCCACCAGCCGGATCCACGCGGAGCCGCGGTCGCGCATCTCCTTCGCGTCCAGGGCGAGCGGCTTGAAGAGGTCGGTCGCGTTCAGGTGCCGCCAGTCGCTGAAGTCCTCCGGGAGCACGCCCACGATCTGGTGGACCTCGCCGTTCACGCGCACCGTGCGGCGCAGCACGCCGGGGTCGCTCGCCAGGCGCTCCTTCCAGAAGCGGTGGCTGACGATGAGGACGCGGTCGCTCCCCGGCAGCGTCTCCTCGGGGCGGAAGGTGCGGCCGATCCGCGGGCCGCTGCGGAGGGTGGAGAAGAGGTTCGGCGCGGCGCGCATGCCGCGGGCCAGCTCGGCGGGCTTGCCGGGCTCGGAAAGGTTCATCTCCGCGGAGCCGTACGCGGCGATCTCGCCGTAGCCGCGCAGCTCGCGCTTCAGGTCCAGGTAGTCGGCCGGCGAGACGCTCCCATCCTGGTCCGAGGGAGTCGCGCGGTAGATGCGCTCCAGCTCGCCGCTCGCCGGGTACGGCGGCGAGCGAAAGACGTATCCGTTGAGGACGCTGAACATCGACGTGTTCGCGCCGATCCCGAGCCCCAGCGTGACGACGGCGACGAGCGTCAGCCCGGGAGAGCGGAGCAGCGACTTGAAGGCGAAGCGGAGATCACGGAGGATGACGGGCTCGGCGGGCATGAGCGTACCTCGCGTTCGGTGGAGGAGGGCCTTGCAGGCCGGCGCCGCGCTGGGTTGTTACTCGGAGGGGCGGGGTGCGCGGCGCCCGTCATCTACAGTGGCGAAGCCCGTGCCTTGTCTCGTCTCCTCGCAATGCGATGGTACGCAACGACTTAGAGAATATAGACCCGCGCGGTCTGCCCGTTCGCGGGAAGCGGGCGTCCCACAAACGGACGTTCGCGTCCGGGGCAAGCTCTTGCGAGATGATGCGAGTATAGGACGGACGATTCGGAATGGTTCAGAATGAGCCGGATTAGAACGGGGTCGATTAGACCAGTTGGACCGGTTGGACCGGTTGGACCGGTTGGGATTGACCGGATTGACCGGATTGACCGGATTGACCGGATGCGGAATGCTGAATCCAAGCTCAACCTGTAAGGCTCCACCTGGCTCCGCTAGCTCTACCCTTCAACTGTATCAAGCCCAGTTGCCGAAGTAGTTGGAGATTGTCGCCGACCGTTGAGCGCGGAGCCGGGGTTGGTAGGTGCACCCGGATCATACTCATCGACGATGGGCCAATCGCGGCGAGCACCGCCAAGATCTCCTGTTGAAGATCGCTGAGCTTATGGCTCACGCGTGACGGCGGCACATAACCCTGCGGATAGAACCGCACTACAACTTCCCCACCGCGCACCTCGAACTCCGGCGCGACGAGTCCGGCCTGCTCGGTGAGGTCAATGATCTTCAGCGTGCCCCGGCCCCACTGCTCGATGATCCCGCGCCGATAGAAGACGTCCGCCATCAGCGGGTTCCACGGCTGAGATGCATGCGGGCGAGTCAGGTCGGCCGGGGTGAGGCCGAACGGCAGGTTGCCCGTGCTGGTAATCTCCAGCCGGTCGTCATAGATCGCGACGCCCACCGAGCTTCCGGGGGAGGTGTAGTCGCGGTGGCAGAGAGCATTGGCGAGTGCTTCGCGCAAAGCGAGGGGCGGGTAGAGCGGATCGTCGATGCGCTCGAAGAGATTCGGTACCACCCGACCCGCGATCGGCAGGTGGTCGCGCAGGAAGCGCTGGGCTCGTATGAGGAGGTCGAAGACGTTTCCCACCTCCTGACGGTTGTCCAGGAACTCGGTCTTGTCCGTTCCCCGGAAGCGAGCCAGACGAAGGCGGCACTGGGGGTAGTTCGGAAAGAGCCGGTCGGCGCGCCCGAAAAGGGCCACCGCCGCATTCAGGGGCTGATCCCCCTGCATCAGCCGAAAGCCGCGCAACAGAGCTTCCGGGTCGCGCGTCCCGGGATCTTCCAGGCGCAGGCGCCGAATCGCTTCATCGACCGTACGTACGAGCTCGGCGGTGTCCAGGTCCCCCAGCGTCACACCGTGCGCGGGCTGAATCTCCCAGCGATGCGTCGGGTGCGCGCGTTCGACGAGCCGGCGGCCGTACTCGTCCTGGGGCATTACCACGGTCGTCGGGCCCTGGCGAATGTAGGGACGGCCCTCGTATGTGTACGGTCCGCCACTGCGCCCCGGAACCGGGATCACGATCAGCTCGAGGCCGTGGTCGAGTGGCACGCGCTCCGGGTTTAGGAGCGGCTGCGGCTCGATGCGGCGCAGTTCGCGAACGAGGTCCTCCATCGTCCCCGTACTGACCTGCTGGCCGCTCACCTCCCCCGCGTCGGTGACCCCGAAAAGGACGAAGCCGCCCTGCCCGTTCAGCATGGCGCAGACGGTTTTCGCACCATCGGAGCGCTGCCCGGTGGTCTTCTTGAACTCAACCTTGTCTGATTCGCCGCTCCGGACGATGGCGGCCAGCTCCGCTGGACTCATTCTCGAAAGTGTCGTGGTGCCAGTGCTCCACGGGGCCCGTATAGCCGCCGTAGATCCCAACGAGCCGGCCACTCTCCAGGACTACCTCGACCTCACCGCGGAGGGGATCGGTGTAGGTGCCGACGATGGCAGTTAGGGCGAGCGAGGGGCCGGTGCTGTGCACGCGGGCGGAGTCGCGCCGGCGCTCCGCGGCGCGGGGCGTGGAGCTCGCCATAGAGGCGGTACAGGTCCGCGCTCGAGCCGCGCCGCGAGGCGCCGGTGAGGACGTCTGCGATGCGGTACATCAGCGCGTGGCGGATGCGGCGCGCTCGATCACCGCCTCGCGCTCCCCGGCCTGCCACGCACGGAACGCGGCCGCGTCGTCCATTCCGGCGATGCGGGAGAGGATCAGAAAAGGGGCGAGCGCGTGCCCCGGGTGCTTCCAGCGCGCCATCTCCACCAGCGCGGGGAGGGAGCGCGCGCGCAGCTCGGACAGAAGCGCCGGGTCGCGGGACACCGTGAGCGTCATCAGCGCGAACACGCCCTTATTGCGGTCGGTCCAGTGAACGGAATCCAGGAGCCGCAGGAAGGGGTGGGTAGGGATGACGACCCCAGCCTCCGGGTGCCGACTCGCCCACCCCGCGAGCAGGGCGAGGGCGCGCACGGCGTTGTTCCTCACCCCGTCGTCCGGGTCGTCGACCGCGTGGAGCAGCGCCTCTGCGACCGCGTTGCGGTCCGCGCCGTAGGCGATAACCTGCGCGGCTAGGGCACGGTGTTCGGCGTCCGCGGATGTGCGCAGCACGTCGCCCAGAAGGCCGTGATGGCCCGCTGCGAAGCCGATGAACCGCTCCTGGATGGCGCGGAGCGCGGAATCCCGCGCCAGCGCGTAGCCGAGCGAGTCGTCCTCCTGGGCTGCGCCGCGGTGCACCGCGCTCATGAGGGCGCTGTCGAACGCCGCGCCCGCCGCTACGATGTCCGCCGGGAGCCGCGCGGCGCCGGTGGGGGTGGGGCGGTGGCGGACCATGGGCATGGTCTCGTCTTCGCGGATCCCCACGTACAGCATGGTGCCGCCATCGTCCGTGCAGCACACCTGCGAGATGTCCACCTCCGCCACGCCGCGCACGGCCAGCACGCGCGCGCGGATCGAGTCGTCCGACTCCGGCACCCGGTCGCCGGGGTGCAGCCCGACCGCCGCGCGCACCGCCGCTTCGGGAACGGTGCGCAACCCGTACACGTCCACCACGGCGAGTGTGTCAGGGCCGGCGGCAAGGGTCAAGAGGAGGGCGGGGAGGAGCTGCATCATGGCGGTCCGGGGTGCGGCGTTTGATCGCGGGCGCGCCCGCG